>JAFYCC010000055.1 GCA_017539885.1 Oscillospiraceae bacterium | reverse complement strand
TATACTTCTCGCTGGTACAGTGCTGCCGGAGCAGACCGATATTCGGATGCTTCGACGTGTCCTTTCGGTAACAGGAAAACATACAGGTATCGCAGCTTTTCTTCATTCCATTCAAGCATCCTCCTCCATCGTGTTGTTTCTTGCCGTCACGGTGTTGAAGTACGGCGCAGGACAGAAACCGCTTTCCACACGATAGAAGCAGTACGGCTTCAGCCCGTCGTCGATCTCCACGACGGCGTACAAAGGTACATCGTGGTCAAGCGCATTCCCGTTGGAACAGTCATTGCAGGCAAGCCAGAACTCCCGCGGCGTCAGCTCCGTATGGCTATCATAGGCCAGAGCATAACGGCGAGCCTCCGGGCCGGCGTCACGGCTGACCTCGGATACAACGAACAGGTGCATGAGACGCTCATTCGTGCTTCTGAAATCATAGATGCGCAGTTCGCAGGGCGTTTTGCGCCTGGGGCACCAATCCGGTACCCGGATGATCGCAGCCCGGCTTTTGAACTGCCTCGGTCGTTTCATGCCCATGCAGTAGCGGCAGCCGGGCGTCAGCATTTTCCCGTGAAGCACGGTTTTCGTTGGTTCCGTACAGTAATAGTAATCCGCGCAGTCGGAGCAGACAGGGAGATTGATCCTCATTCGTTGTCTCCTTTGCTGTCTTCAGGATCGTCTTCTTCACCGTCGTCCTGCTTCGGATGCCAATGATAGAAGCAATCCCGGTTTTCACAGCGCCCGTTCCAGAGCGTCTGACCGCAGAGCGGGCAGGGCTCGGCATAGTAGGGGCCGCCTCCGATATAGCTCATGCATTGCCTCCACTTAATGCCAGACCCGCATGCTGATGCTGATCCAGCTCCGTGCTGGGATCAAACTTCCTGCCCTCGTAGTAGCCCTGCGCCGCATAGTTGCTTCGCCAGTCGTTTACGGGGATCTTCACATAGGTGCTCGGCTTGCCGAGGTCTGACGTGGCGGCCTTGACCGGCTGGGGAATGGCGAGAACCAGACCCCATTCCTGGTGTTCGGCGTCCTGCTCGTCGTATGCGGCTTTCAAGCCGGACTGGAACCCGACGCCATAGGCGTTGCAGACCTCACGGATCGATCGGGCGTCCCAGCCCTGCCGCTTCTTTTCCCTGCGGAGCGCATCACAGCGATCCTTAACGCAACTGTAGGCATAGAGAATGATCCGTTTGCACAGCGCAAAGTCCTCCTCCAGCCCGACGAGATACATCGTGACATGCTTGGCACGCGCCTCATGACGCCGAAACGCGATGCAGCAATAGTGCTTTGCAATCGTGCTGCACAGCGGCGGAAGCCATGCGTCCGTCATCTTGGTGCAGGTCAGCCCGATGCATTCCCGGATCACCTTGATATTCTCGCCCTTTTGGACTTCCTCCGGGCGCAGCTTGTGCTCCGCCATCAGCTCACGCGCCTTCAAAAGCGCGGCCTGGGCCTCGCTCTCGCTGGGATTGTTTCCGGCCAGCGCCAACAGCTTGGCGATTCTGTCTTTGATATCCATGCGTCAGGTCTCCTCATCGTCGTCGTAGGCGTAATCCAGCTCCGAGCTGTCGATGTTCACTTCGGAGAGGTCGGATGCAACATGCACCCAAAACCATTCGTCGCCGTTGCAAAGGATCTTTGCTTTCGGCGGCAGAGCTTCAAGAACATCAATCAGATCCTGGACCGTCGCGTCAGTAAATGCGCGCTTCTTGTCTTTATCGAACATGGTTGCTCCTTTCCCCGGACAGCAGTGCTTTCAGCTCCGCGCAGTTCTTTCGATACTGCGGCAGAAAGGGCTTGTCCAGGTCATAGTTGAAGTAGCGGAAGAACAGGAAGCGGAACAGGAGCGCCTTGAACTGCGCTTCGTCCAGCTCTCTGACCATCCTTCCGATTTCGGGCAGAATGGCGTACTCATTTTTCAGATACTCCAGCGTCTCCTTTGAGATATTCGCAGAGATCCAATCCCCGGCGACTACACTGCCGCAGCCGAAATGCCGGAGCTTGTCTGTGCAGAGATAGTATCTGAACTCCTGCCCGGAATCACCCGGCGCTATGCCGAAGGGATAGAGCCGGCAGACACGCGGGCGGGCGCTGTAAACGCTGCATTTTCCGTCCTTCAGAAAGACGCATGCTTGATCCGCGCCCACGGTGCTGAGCATAAAGCCGGGATAGCCGTCCGTAATGAACACCGGATGCGCGTACTGATCCAGCAGTGTTTCCAAGCCGTCAACCACTTCGCCGCGCGCCCGGAGGCAGCGGGCAAGGTAATAGATGTCCTGGGGCTCGATCATGACCGCGTCCTCGACATTGCGACAGCATTCCGCACAGCGTCGACAGCGGAACGAGATTCGTTCGCCGCTGCCGACCATCCGCATCTGAAAATCTTCCTCCATCAGATTTGCTTCGTTCATTTCGTTTCCTCACGAGTTCAAAAGCACAGCGGCGCCGATCTTGTTTCATCGACGCCGTGTGCTTGCGTTTTTCCTCTGGACGGTTATGCCGCCATCCCAGTCGCCAGCGCATCGCTGTCCGCATCAGGGAACGGCGTACCCAACAACGTGTAGCGGGTGTTCACCGTCTCAAAGCTGGTCTCTTCATCGCTTACGTCCAGCACCTTCACAACAGGGCATGTCCGAAGGATATGCCCCTGCGAAAAGATGAGCGCTTTGCGCCCAACGGTAAGCTGACCGATCAGAAAGCCCTGCATGACCTTCGATTGCTTATCCATTGTGTTGCCCTCCGTTATTCTCTATATAGTCTCAGATAGGCACGGTACATGACCCGCAGAAGCTTCGATACACGGTCAACCGACATCCCCTGCGCCTTGGCAATCTCCGCGAGGGAATAGCCTTGAAGACGCATCGATGCAAGCTCATACTGCCGCGCTCCGAAGCCGGAGACCAAATCCTGCAAAAGCAGCTTGGCCTCCAGCTCGGAGAAGAGATCTTCCTGATTCGGCAGTTCCGATTCCATGTACCTCTGCTCTGTTTCCAGCCGGCGCGATTCAGCACGTCGAAACACGGATATGCTATGGCGCATGGACTCCCATGCCAGACTGGAAAACGGGTATTTTTGCAGCGGTTCCGTGCGGAAATACCGCAAGACGGCTCGGAGAAACCCCCATGCCGCAATGTCATAGTATTCGCTCTGTGCCAGATGCCCGCTGCGGAGAAACGACAGAATCAGACTGTGATGATCTGTGGCGTACTGTCGTTCCTCATCGGTCATGACTAACTGCCCTGACGGTATACTGTCAGGCAGCAGCTCGGAAACTGCCTCGGTGGTCACATCACGCCGGGAGCGGTACCCTGTCACCGTCGATCACGCTGCCGACGATGTCGAAGTGGCCCTCATTGTCCGAGAGCTGCGGCAGCGGCTGCGTGATTTCGATGTTGTTCTCGGCCGCGGCTTTGTTCAGCTCGGCACGCTCGACGACAGACGCCTTCGCCTGCTCTCGGAACGCCGCCGCATAGGCAGCGACACGCTGCAGCTCGTCGCCGGTGAAGTCGTAGAGCTTCTTGAAGGTGGCCACGCTGTAGGTGAAACCGCCGCTCTCCTCCTTCTTCAGCCCAATCTGCACAACGCTGCCGTAGGTGGCGCGCTTGCGGAGGGTGAAGGAGCTGTTGACGAACAGGCGGAAGGGCTTGATGCTCGTGGGCGGCAGCATCAGGATAATAGGCATCACATCGCCGCTGCGGAGCAGGTAGACGGCGCGCATGTTCTTGCACGCCTTGCCCTTGCCATTCTCCGCAGAGCCGAACTGGTTGAGCCGGCAGGAAGCGCAGACGCCGCCGGGCTCACCGTAGCCGCACTTGCCGTTGGCGGACTGGCACAGCGGCGGAGTGTCGTCGCTGTACTCGCTGCCCTCGGGCCAGTAGGCGTTGGTGGCGTGGTTGAACAGAATGATGCCGGTCAGGTACTTGGTGTAATCCGGGTTTTCCGGATCGTCGCCCGGAACCTCGAACTGCAGCACGCCGCCGCCGGGTATCTTGACACGCTGGAACTGAACGGCAAGGCCGTCCATATCCTCGGCCAGATCGGACTGGGCAAACTCGCCGCCGACCATATCCGGCAGAATGAAGGCCTCGGTGTTCTGGGTCGTCAGGGCATTGTTATTCTGTGCGCTCATAATCTTTCCTCCATAAAAATAGATTTGTTAGGTCACGTTCTATGTGAAATATCTCAGGCGGCAGCCTGGATACGCTGTACGGAATTGACCGCACGGAACAGCTCCGGGGACATGGTGAGGACGGTATAGCCGATCTCCTCCAGCTTGGAGGCCCGGTCGTAGTCCTCGACGTCCTGACTGTAGCGCGTGACGGCATTCGCAAGGCCGTACAGAGTGTAATCGGCCTCCTCGATCAGTCGCTGGAAGATGCCTTCGCCCTCCGGATCGGTGTAGCCGAGCGCGGAGCCGGTCATCTTCACAATGTTCTGGATGTTTCCGGTATCCAGCTTGATCTCCTTGCACTGCTTCAGCTTCTCCACGACTGCGGCGAATTTGGCTTCCTGCACCGCAGCTCTCACGGAGTCCTGGATCTTGCGGACAAACGCTTCGTCGTCCGCCTTCAGGGTCTCTTTGGAGTAGAGCAGGAAGTTTTCGTCCGTCTCGGAGATGCGGCCAATGTGATTGCGGCGGGTGCCGATCTCACTGACCGTCATGCCGTTGCGGCAGACGAGGCGGAAGATCATTGGCCGCACATACACGGCGCCGCGTCCCGTCTCGCTGTTGGAGATCACAATGCCGGCCTGGACCACATCACCCGGTACGACCTCGGCGGTCAGCTTGGGATTGACCACCTTGATGTACATGTAGTTGTCCGTGAGCTGGCAGCTTTCATACCGCGCCTCGGGCATCTCCGCAATGATGGGGAGCGTGACCTTGGCGATGTCGAGGTTGTCGATGCGCCGGTAGCGGTTGCTCAGAAACGCGCGGGCCCGGCCGTCGATGGTGCGGACCATGCGCTGCTCCGGCTCCTTCTCAAACCAGCGGTTGACGTTGTAGGCCAG
>JAFYCC010000054.1 GCA_017539885.1 Oscillospiraceae bacterium | reverse complement strand
TCGCGGTCTCGATGGTGTCCTTATCACGCATCTCGCCGATCAGGATCACGTTCGGATCCTCGCGGAGGCTCGCACGCAGGCCCTCGGAAAAGCTCTTGGTGTCCTTGCCGACCTCGCGCTGGTTGATCGCGCACAGATCAGGCTTGTAAATATACTCGACAGGATCTTCGAGCGTTACGATATGATACTTCTTGTTATGATTGATGTGGTCGAGGAGTGCGGCCAGCGTGGTCGATTTACCGGAGCCGGTCTCGCCCGTTACAAGGACAATCCCCTTGTGCAGCTCCGTGAGATTCATCACGGCAGGCGGAAGGCCAAGTGTCTCAAGCTTCGGGATCTCCTCGCGCAGAAGACGCAGCGCCACGGAAGGCACGCCCTGCTGCTTGAAGATGTGGATACGGCAGCGGTTGTCAGCAAAGGTATCCGCGGCGTCCAGCTCGCCCCAGTCCATAAAGGCCTGGAAGTTTGTTTCATTACCGGAGAGGATACGTGCGTATGCAAAGCAGTCTTCCTCCGTGAGGCACTCATCGCACATATTCTCAAGCTGACCGCTCACGCGGTACTTGGGCGGAAGCCCGCAGATCAGGTGGATATCCGATGCGCCGTCCTGTTTCGCTTTGGCGACGAGTTCATCTACCGTCATCATACCGCGTTTCTCCTTTAGTCTTCTTCATTCACGACGCGAAGCACTTCCTCGCTGGAGGTGATGCCTTCGCGCATCAGGCGCAGCGCGTTCTCGCGCAGAGAAACGAAGCCGCTTCCCTTTTCCTTGAGCTTGCTCTCGATCTCGCCTCGGCTACGGCGCGCGGAGATCATCTCACGGACTTCATGGGTCACGCGCAGGATCTCGAACACGGCGATACGGCCGCGGTAGCCGCTGTTGAAGCACTCGGGGCAGCCCTCGCCGCGATAAAGCTGCAGATCCTTCTCCGCGCCGAGGCCGAGGTCGTCCAATTCTTCCTGCGACGGCGTGTAAGGCTTGCGGCAGTGCGGGCAGATGCGGCGAACAAGTCGCTGGGAGATGATGCCCTTGAGCGCGCTGGAAACGAGGTACGGCTCCACGCCGATATCCTCCAGACGCTCGATGGTGCCGACGGCGTCGTTGGTGTGGATGGTGGAGAGCACGACGTGGCCGGTGATGGCCGCGCGCATCGCGATCTCCGCGGTCTCGCCGTCGCGGATCTCGCCGACGGCGATGATGTCCGGGTCCTGACGCAGGATCGCGCGAAGGCCGCTGGCAAAGGTCATGCCGGTCTTCTCGTTGACCTGCACCTGGTTGATGCCGGAGATGTTGTATTCGACCGGGTCCTCGAGCGTGACCAGATTGACTTCCTTCGTGTTCAGGTCGTCGATCATGGTGTACATCGTGGTGGACTTACCGCTTCCGGTCGGGCCGACGATCAGGATGACGCCGGCGCGCATGCGGATCAGTTTCTCATACTTTTCAAGGTCGCTGCCGGTCAGGCCGATCGCTTCCTTGCTGATCTTGCCGCCCGACTTATCCAGCAGACGGGCGACGATCTTCTCACCGTAGATCGTGGGCAGAGTAGAAATACGAAGGTCGATGTCCTTGTCCTTCACGCGGACATTGAAGCGGCCGTCCTGCGGGACGCGGCGTTCAGAAATGTCCAGGCTGCTCATGATCTTGATACGGGAGACGACGGAGTTCTGCAGTTCCTTCGGAATGGTCAGGATGTCGCGCATCATACCGTCGATACGCATGCGCACCTGCATCTCCGTCTCGCGGGGCTCGATATGGATATCGCTCGCGCGCTCGTTGATGGCGCGTTCGATGATGGAGTTGACAAGTCTAATGGTCGGAGCGCTGTTGACGGCGTCGTCGCCAAGCTGGTTGCTGACGAAAGCCGCATCCGTGGAAGTCGCGATGTCGCCGCTTGCGACCGCCTCGCGCTTCATCTCCTCGATGGCCTTGGCAGCGCCTTCGTTTCCGTACAGCACCTGGATAGAGTGCTCGATGGCCGAGGCTTTGGCCACCATGGGAACGACCTTCTTGCGGACAGCCTTGCGAACTTCCTCGATCGCGTAGAAGTTCATCGGGTCGCTCATCGCCAGATACAGTTCGTCCTTGACGACCTTTACCGGGATGACCTGATACTGCTTGGCGATGTTCTTCGGCAGCACCTGCGCAAGCTCCGTCGGGATATTGACCTTGGTCAGGTCGATAAACTCGATGCCGAGCTGCATCTGCAGCGCTTCGATGAGCTGGTTCTCCGTGATGATCCCGTTGGAGATAAGCACAGTACCGAGACGGTCCTTGGTGCCCTTCTGAAGCGCAAGCCCTCGCTCAAGCTCCTCCTCTGAAATTGTACCCGCGGCGATCAGCAGTTCGCCAAGTCGTTTATACGCCATCGTCCGAACCTTTCTGTCTGCATCTTACGAAAGAATCTTAAAAATTTCTTAAGAGAAAATGAATTTCTTTCTTGGGATACAATTCTACTCATCCTCTTAATATGTCAACTCATTATAAACAAAAAATTCTGATTTTGCAATACTTTTTCAAGCCCTCAGGGTTACATTATTTTTGCGCAACCGTTACGAAAACGTTACATAATATGCCCTGATTATGCCTGTAACTGGACGTTTTAGAACTCAGGACATGATTCAGCGGGAATCAGCGCTCCCTGAGTGACAAGCTGTCACACGTCACTAAGCGATTCCATATAATGTAAAACAGAGCCCTACATTCGTAAGGCTCTGTTCAATTGGCAGCGGGAGAAGGATTCGAACCCTCACATACGGAGTCAGAGTCCGCTGTGCTACCTTTACACAATCCCGCTATTTTTCCTTGCTCTTTGTGAGCGCTTTGTCATTATACAGGGTTTCCCGGATTTGTCAAGTGCTTTCCCGACATTTTCCACATGTTTCGATCAAATTTTCCCGCGCAGCGCCCGAGTCAGGTAATTCGAAGCAAGTCCGGTGAACGCGCCGGTCACGATCGCGGCGAGCAGCAGCGCCGGGCCGTACCAGAACAGCCCGGGCGTTCCCGTAACGAGCACGGCAACGACGAGCTGCGCGAGATTGTGCGCGATCGCCGCCAGGACGCTGATCACCCATATCGGCAGCATGTTGAAAAGCGCAGCCATGACGGCATAGGCGAACACGCCTCCGGCCAGACTGTAAAGCAGCGCCGAAAAGCCGCCGGAGAACATGCTCCCCAGCAGAAGTCTTACAAGAAGCACGGCGAACGCCTGTTTCCTGCCCAGCAGTATCATGGCCGCAAGTGTAACGATATTGGCAAGCCCCAGTTTCACGCCCGGTACGGGGATAGGTGCGGGGATCTGCGCCTCCAGCACATACACACCAAGCGCCACGGCCGCGAGGATCGCAGTCACAACGAGCTTTTTCGTACGGCTCATGTCCTGTCCTCCAGCTCGATCACGAGCCTGTGCGGCATACAGACGACGGGCAGGAGACTATCCTCCGCCCAGCCGCGCTGCACGCAGATCTTGTCCGGGCAGTCCGCCGCGATCACGGCGATGCGTCCGTGCTCCACGCGCACGGTATTGCTCCCGTGCTCCGTCTCGACTGTAAACTCGTAGGGAACCGTCACGGCGCGCAGGTCGATCTCACGATAGAGTTCTCCGTCCAGTTCCACACGTGCGATCACGGCCGGCGAGGCAAAGCGGCGCGCAAGCAGAAGTCCGCACGCAGCAAGCAGTGCGAGCGCGGCGAATACGGCTATCCAGGTTGTCGTCTGTCTTGAAGTTTTCATGGCAGATCATATTTTAGATGCTTTGACGCGCCTTGTCAATCTGATGCATATTTGTTATAATGTATTGTTAAAATCAGGGTATTGATCGGATCTGCCGGCGGGAAGGAGGCGCGCAAATGGAACTGCTGACAGGCCTGTTCGCGCGGCTGTCTCCGGATACTGACTTTGCGCGCGCGCTCGTAACGGTCTCTCGTTATGTGCTTCCCGCTCTCGCCTTCTGGATCCTTCTTCGCTGTGTCCTCTCCATGTTCCGCTGCCGCTACGAGCCGGAGATCTGGGGCTACCTGAAGCAGTCCGACGGATACAAGCATCCGCTGCTCCACTGGGAGAACCTAATCG
>JAFYCC010000010.1 GCA_017539885.1 Oscillospiraceae bacterium | reverse complement strand
GTCGACGGGGCTGCGTCTGGCCAGATAGCGTCCGGCCATCACGCGCGCCTCGTGCACGCTCTGTCCGGAGATAAAGCTGTCCGGACGCGCAAAATAGATGTATTCGAAAATGCACAGATGTCCGTTGTCCTGCGGGCAGTTGTCGCGGATCGAGGTCACCTCGCCGTTGTAGACCATCACGATCTCGCCGGGATCGATCTCCCGGACGTATTCTGCGCCCACCGCGTCGAGCGCGCAGCTCTCAGAGGCGAACATGATGGCGCCGCCGCGTCTGCCCATGCAGAGCGGGCGGAAGCCCCAGGGATCGCGCGCGGCGATCAGCTTCTGCGGGCTCATGACGATCAGGGAGAACGCGCCGCGCAGATGCTTCACCGCGCGGTTGACCGCCTCCTCGACGCTGCCGCAGCGAAGACGCTCCTGCGCGATGGCATAAGCGATGATCTCCGAGTCCGTCGTCGTGTGGAAAATGGCGCCGGAGTACTCATAGCGCGTTTTCAGGCTGGCGGCGTTGACGAGATTGCCGTTGTGCGCGAGGGCGAGCGTACCCTTGACATAGCGAAGCGAGAGAGGCTGCGCGTTTTCCTGTTTGTTCCCGCCGGCAGTGGAATAGCGGACATGGCCGACGGCCATCGTTCCGTTCAGCTCGCGGAGCTTCTCCGGCGTAAACACGTCGCCGACAAGTCCCTGCGAGCGGTAGGAGCTCATCTCGCGATCGTTTATGGTCGCGATGCCGCAGCTCTCCTGTCCGCGGTGCTGCAGCGCGTACAGCGCATAGTAGGTTTCCTCGGCGCAGGAACCGTTTTTGTCCCAAATGCCGAAAACGCCGCATTCCTCATGAATCGCCATATACGTCTCACTTCCCTGTAGAAATCTTAGCGGAGTTCACGCTCTACTGATATATAATTATAGCATAGCGTGCGCGCTTCCACAACGCACGCAACGGCACAAAATTACGAGTCGGAATCGGCATTCGCTCAACAAAATGCACCATAATCCGCGTCTCGGAGTCATACTCCGCAGCAGTCACGGGAATCGGATCACGCGTCCGTCGTGCAGGCCGGCCCGGAAAGCCGTCTCAGTGCAGGGAAACCTCCCATTTCTCTCCGGAGACCAGATACTGGAACTCGGTCAGTTCAGGCGAGTTCATCACCTGCAGCAGTTCCTGAAAATCCGCGACCGTGTGGATCCCTGAAAGCGCGTCGTAGGGGATCCACTCCACGCTTCCTTCCGCGGAGGACACGAGCCTGCCCGACCACTTCGTCGCCTTGAAAAGCAGCACGACGTATCTGCCGTTTTCGATCGGAAACTGCTTGACGCCCACGAGTCTCGGGTCCGCGATCTCCAGCCCGGTCTCTTCTCTGATCTCCCGTACGACAGCGTCGACGAAGGATTCCCCGCGCTCCACGTGTCCGCCGGGAAGCGCGTAGCCTTTCCAGTCCTCTCCGGTCCGGTTCTGCAGCAGGATCCTGTCTCCGTCTTCGATCAGGCAAAGAACGGTGAGTTCCGCACGCTCTGTCCTGTCCACGATCTTGCCTTCCCTCTCATTCTCTTCAGCTGTAATGTCTTCAGAAAAGACATACGGCTCGGGAGTACCGCCTCTGGCGGCGCCGCTCCCGGCCGTATCCGGTCATTTTTTCTTTTTCTTGCCGCCGCCTTTTCCCTGCCGGAAACCCTGCTGCGGCTGTTTGCGCAGCTCGCTGGAGCCGCGCAGGGACATGAACACGCCGCCCGCCGCGCACAGCGCCATCGGGATATAGAACGGCCACCAGCCGAAAAACAGCTCCGTGGCGAACATCAGGGCGAAGCCTGCCCAAAACAGAAGCGAATATCCGTTAAAGCGGCTCCATTCCTTCTTCTGCTCGTCCGTAACGTCCGGATCCTTTTCAATATAATAAGGCACACGTGCGCCCGAAAAGCGTCTGATCGCCATGATCAGGCAGTAGATCGCTCCGAGCAAGAACAGGAACGCCATGGCAGAGCCTCCGATCCGTCCGAAAAAGTATGTTTATCATACCACATCCCCGGAGCGCTTGCAATATTGGACCGGACCCGTTTCCTTTGCTTTTTTCACCCGCGTATGCTATATTTATGGACACAGGAAGGAGGTGTCACATGGCAGAGCTCAATACGGATATCCGTTATATCAAGGGCATAGGCGAACAGCGCGCCAAAGGGCTCGCGAAGCTCGGCGTCACCGATCTCGGAAGCCTGGTAAGCTGTTTTCCGCGCGCCTACGAGGATCGGACCACACTGCGCCCCATCGCGATGTGTTCCCCGGACGAGACCGTCTGCATTCTCGGAATGGTCGCCGCCGAGCCTGTTCTCAGCCGTATCCGCAAGGGGATGGAACTTCTGAAGTTCCGTGTCGTGGACGAGAGCGGCGCCGTGGATGTGACCTTCTTCAACCAGAGCTATTACAAATCGCAGCTGCACAGGGGCGACAGCTACGTTTTCTACGGGAAACTCGGCGGTACGCCGCGCCGTATGACGCTCACCAATCCGATCTTCGAGAGACCCGATGCCGAGCACCGCGTGACGGGCCGGATCATGCCTGTCTACCGGCTTACGGCCGGTATCTCTCAGAAGACGTTCACGGACGCGGTACGCAGCGGACTCGCCGCCTGCGGCGACAATCTGCCTGACGCGCTCCCCGCGGATGTCCGGGAAAAGCACAATCTCTGTCAGGCGCGCTTCGCCTACGAAAACATCCATTTCCCTGCGGACTATGCCTCTCTGGACATTGCCCGCCGGCGGCTGATCTTCGAGGAACTGTTCACGCTCGTATGCACGCTCGGATATCTTCGCACCGGCAGGAACCGCGAGTCCTGCCTGCCTCTGAAAAGCGAATCCCCCGAATCGTTCTACGCCGAGCTGCCCTTCTCCCCGACCGGGGCGCAGAAGCGCGCCATCGCAGAATGCTTCGGCGATATGTGCTCCGGCACGCCGATGAACCGTCTCGTTCAGGGCGACGTCGGCAGCGGCAAGACGCTCGTCGCAGCCGCCTGTATCTGGCTCTGTGTGCGAAACGGGCGTCAGGCTGCATTCATGGCGCCGACGGGCATCCTCGCAGAGCAGCATTTCCGCACGCTCAGCGGCATGCTCGAGTCTTTCGGGATCCGGGTGCTGCTGCTGACGGGCTCCATGACGGCAAAGCAGAAACGGGAAGCGCGCGAAGCTCTGCTCCTCGGAGAGGCTGACCTCGCCGTCGGTACGCATGCGCTTCTTACCGAAGACGTGGCTTTCCGGGATCTCGGCCTTGTCATCACGGACGAGCAGCACCGTTTCGGCGTCGCGCAGCGCGGCAGTCTCGGACAGAAGGGCGATCATCCGCATACGCTCGTCATGTCCGCGACGCCCATCCCCCGCACGCTCGCGCTGATGATCTACGGCGATCTCGACGTATCCGTGATCGACGAACTGCCGCCCGGGCGTCAGAAAGTGGAGACCTACGTCGTGGACGAACGCTACCGGGCGCGTCTCAACGCGTTTATCCGCAGGCTTGTCGGCGAAGGGCGCCAGGTGTTCATCGTCTGCCCTATGGTGGAAGAGAGCGAAGCGCTTCCGGAAGATGTGAAATCCGCGGAGGCGTTTGCGAAGGAACTGCAGGAAAAGCAGCTGCCCGAGCTGCGCATCGCCTGTATCCACGGCCGCATGAAGGCCAAGGAAAAAGACGCCATCATGCAGCGGTTTGCCGCTGGGGAGATGGACGTCCTCGTTTCCACGACGGTCATCGAAGTAGGCGTGGACGTTCCGAACGCAGCGCTGATGATCGTGGAGAACGCGGACCGGTTCGGTCTAAGTCAGCTGCATCAGCTGCGCGGCCGCGTCGGGCGCGGAAAGCATCAGAGCTACTGCGTTCTCGTTTCCGGCTCGGACAGCGAGGACGCCCGCAGACGTCTGGCCGTCATGAAAGAGACGACCGACGGTTTCAAGATCGCCGGCGAGGATCTGCGCCTGCGCGGACCCGGCGATTTCTTCGGCAACCGCCAGCACGGCCTGCCGGAGATGCATATCGCCGATCTCTGCGCGGACATGGACGTGCTCAGCACCGCGCAGACCGCGGCGAAAGAGATTCTGGAGACCGATCCCAGGCTGGAGAAACCGGAACACGCTTCGCTGCGGGAGCATGCGGAGCGCCTGATCGCAGCGCAGGGAGATCAATTCAACTGACAGGAGGAATAATTACATAATATTTCATGCTTCCCGTTTTAGTGTCATTTTTCTTTCAACCGGTTGACATCCAAGTTACAACATGTTACAATCCGGTTACATAATCAAGCTGGAGGTGTATGCGCACATGGCAGGAACCGCGAACGCCGTGCTGGAATACAAGGGTCATCCCCTGCGCCGGAAGGACAATCTGATCTATTTCGGCAGCATGAGCGACAAGTATATCATTATGATGCAAATCCTTGATACAAAGAAAGTCAAGGACATGGACGTGGCCACGAAGGTCTCCGTTCAGCTGCAGCTGACCGATCCGGATCTGAAGAGCCGCGACCGCGTCGTCAAGAAGAGTGAGAAGGACAGCCTGTACGCCGCAATGGACGTGGCGAGTGTCTGGCTCGAACGCGCTCTCGCACAGAAATAAATACATAGAAACAGGTTCTGCGCCGGAATGACACGCCGGCGCGGAACGGAACATTCGGGAAGTGGAAACATGAGACTGAAATACGCGAAGGGCTTTCTGCTCGCCGCGGCGCTGTGCTGTATCATACTGGCAGGCAGTGCGTTCGCGGCAAATACGGGCGGCGCCGTTGTCAGCACGGACGCGCTGAATTTCCGGACGCTGCCGAACACCGGGGCCGAGGTCATCGCCGTCGTCTACCAGAACCAGCCTGTCGTCGTCGAAGAAGTACGCAGCGACAATTGGTGCAGGGTCCTCTGCAACGGCGTAGAGGGGTATATGTCCGGAGATTATCTGGATATCCGCGAGTCGCTGGATGCTGATTTCGGCACGGGCGTGATCCGCGGGGTCGGCGTACGTATGCGCAGCGAAGCCAATTACGTCGCGAGAGTGCTGAACAATTACAATACCGGCACGGAGATGGCTGTCGTCGGCGTTTCCGGCGAATGGTACAAGGTCACCTACAAGGGCACGACCGGTTACGTGCACAGCGATTTCCTGGTTCTGAACGAACAGGAGTTCCCGGAACCCTCCGCAAGCAAGGGACAGGCGATCGTGGACTACGCCAAGCAGTTCCTCGGTGTTCCTTACGTATGGGCCGGCACCTCTCCGAAGGGTTTCGACTGCTCGGGTCTGGTGCATTACTGCTATAAGGAAAACGGCTATACGATCAACCGCACGGCGGCGAGCATCTACTCCAACGGCGTCGCTGTCGACCGCAGCGAACTGCAGCCCGGCGATGTGATCTGTTTTACGAACAGCGGCTACGGCTATATCGGACACGTCGGCATCTACATCGGTGACGATCAGTTCATCCACGCCTCCTCCGGGCAGGGCTGCGTGACGATCAGTTCTCTGAGCGAACGGTATTACAACAACCATTATTACGCAGCGCGACGCATCGTAGAGTGATACGACGAATATAATGATTTCCCCCTCGCAAGAGGGGGAAACTCTTTTATACCATGTTTATGAGAGCCGGCGGGGGTGTCTCCCCTGCCGGCTCTCTTCAGCGATGCGCATGCGTATTCAGATTTGCTGTCCGCGGCGGCTCAGCCCGCGACTCGGACGGCGTTTTTTTATACTGCAGCGTGCGCACTCTCTGTGCGCGTTTCCGCTGCGGCCATGTTCTCCCGCGCGACGGCGAGCATCAGCTTGATGCGGTTCTCCTGATTGACGCGCGTCGCGCCCGGGTCGTAGTCGATGGCGACGATGTTCGATCCCTCAAAGCGCTCGCGCAGTTTCCGGATCATTCCCTTGCCGACGATGTGGTTCGGCAGGCAGCCGAACGGCTGCGTGCAGACGATGTTGGAATAGCCGTGGGAGATCAGTTCCACCATTTCGGCCGTGAGCAGCCAGCCCTCCCCCATCTTGCAGCCGCTTCCGATCACCGTCTTGCCGGCCTCGAAGAGCTTCTCATGCGGCCACGGTGCGGTGAAGTTTCCGCCTCTCTCCACGGCGCGGATCAGTTCGTCTTCAAAGCCGCGCAGGTACTTTGCTGCTATGAGACGCGTCAGGCGTTTGAAGCGCGTTCCGCCGTAGAGGTCGATGTCCTCGACGGGATTGTCCGTACAGTAGAGCAGAAAGCCCAGCAGTCCCGGCACCATGACTTCACAGCCCTGCGAAGCGAGGAACTCCTCAAGATGATTGTTGGCAAGCGGCGAATACTTGACGTAGATCTCGCCGACGATGCCGACCTTTATGACTTCAGGCCGGTTCTCGCGTGGGATCGAGGCAAAAGACCGTTCGATCTCCTCCAGCCAGTGCGGCATCACGCGCCGCTGATAGGCTTTTCTGTCCCGGAAGAGTTCGCTCAGCCGCCCGACCCACTGCGCCACGAGCGCGTCCGTCTCCCCTGCACGCTTCTCATAGGGGCGCGTCTGGTTGGACAGCAGCATCAGTTCGTCCCCGTAGAGCAGTCCCGCAAGCGCCGCGCGCAGCATCGGTAGCGTGATCTTGAATCCGCTGTTTTTCTCAAGCCCTGCCGCAGAAAGGCTGATCACCGGGATGTGTCCCAGGCCGTCGGCCTGAAGCGCTTTTCGCAGGAGATGGATGTAATTGCTCGCACGGCAGCCGCCGCCCGTCTGCGTCATCACGAGCGCGACCTTGTTGAGATCATATTTCCCGCTGTGCAGCGCATTCATCATCTGTCCGATCGTAAGCAGCGCGGGATAGCAGGTGTCGTTGTGTACGTATTTCAGGCCCTCGTCCACGATCTCCCGGCCGGTCGTAGTCAGGAGTTCGACCTTATAGCCGTGGTTCAGGAAGACGTTCTTGATAATCTCGAAGTGGATGGAGCACATGTTCGGCAGAAGGATCGTGTAATCCCTGCGCATTTCCGCCGTGAATTCCGGTCTGTCTCCGCTCTCCTTACGCCTTGCCATGCTCCGCCTCCTCCCGTTTCTGCTGCTCGAGCGCTGCGAACAGGCTCCGCAGCCGGATGCGCACGGCGCCCGGATTCGTGATCTCGTCGATCTTGATCTGCGTGTAGATGCGTCCCGCGCGCTCGAGGATGCTGCGCACCTCGTCCGTGGTGATCGCGTCGACGCCGCAGCCGAAGCTGACGAGCTGCACGAGATTCACGTCCCTGTCGCCGCTCTCGGCGATCCGTTTCGCAGCGGCATACATCCGCGAATGGTAGGTCCACTGGTTGAGCACCTTTGTGGGAAAGCGCTCGACGCCCGCGCAGAAAGCGTCCTCGCAGATCACGGCCGCGCCGCATTCGCCAATGAGCCTGTCGATGCCGTGGCAGACCTCGTTGTCGAGATGATATGGCCTGCCGGCCAGCACGATCACAGGCATGCCGCGCCGTCGGGCCTCAGCGAGATACTCCGCGCCCTTCGCACGGACATCCGCCAGATAGGCCTCCCTCGCAGCGTAAGCCGCATCAGAGGCCTGCCTGAACTCGCGAAGCGGGATCTCCGGAAAGTACTTCGCGAAGATCTTCTGCATCTTGACCGGGAAATCCCTGCGGCGATGGACGCCGATATAATCGTAAATGAATCTCTTCCCGGACAGTGCCTTTACGTTCGCCGCGATGACTTCCGGGTAATAGGCTACGACAGGGCAGTTGTAATGGTTGTCGCCGAGTCCCTCGTCAAAGTTGTAGCTCATGCAGGGATAGAAGATCGCGTCCACGTCCGTCTCCAGCAGCGACTCGATATGTCCGTGCACGAGCTTTGCCGGATAGCACACGGTATCCGAGGGGATCGTATGCTGTCCTTTGAAGTACAGGGCACGGTCAGAAACCGGCGACGTGACAAGTTCAAACCCGAGCGTGCCGAAAAACGCGTGCCAGAACGGCAGCATGTCGTACAGATTGAGCGCCATCGGCATGCCGATCTTCCCTCTTGCGCCTCCTGCGCTCACATAGGACGCCAGTTTCTCACGCTTGTAAGCAAACAGATTGAGTTCGTCGCCGCTCTTCCTGCCGGTCACGGGCTTTTCGCACATGTTTCCGGAAATATAGCGTCTGCCGCCGGAGAAGATATTGACCGTCAGGCGGCAGCGGTTGGTGCAGCCTGCGCACTGCGTGCTTCGCGCCTCGTGGCTGAAGTTCTCCAGTTCTTCGCGCGACAGGACGGAGGACTGTTCCCCCGTAAACATCTGTCTGGCGTAGAGCGCGGCGCCGTAAGCGCCCATCAGGCCTGCGATGGACGGCCTGACAACGTTCTGTCCCGTCTCCTGCTCAAAAGCGCGCAGCACGGCGTCGTTCATGAAGGTGCCGCCCTGCACGACGATATGCTTTCCGAGTTCCGAGGCTTTAGACGCCCGGATGACCTTGTAAAGCGCGTTTTTAACGACGCTGATCGAAAGGCCGGCGGAAATACACTCCACGGTCGCGCCGTCCTTCTGCGCCTGCTTGACCGAGGAATTCATAAACACGGTGCAGCGGCTGCCGAGATCGACGGGCGCCGGCGCGAACAGGCCGAGTTCGGCAAACGCCTGCGGCGTATAGCCCAGCGCGCCGGCAAAGCTCTGCAGGAAGCTGCCGCAGCCTGAAGAACAGGCCTCGTTCAGGAAGATATTGTCGATCGCGCCGCCGCGGATGCGGAAGCACTTGATGTCCTGTCCGCCTATGTCGATGATGAAATCGACCTGCGGCTGGAAGGCGCGCGCGGCCGTGAAGTGCGCGATGGTCTCCACGACGCCGAAGTCAAGCGAAAAAGCCTGTTTGACGATCTCCTCGCCGTAGCCCGTGCTAGCGGCGCCTCGAATGACCGCCTGCGGAAACGCGTCAAGGATATCCATCAGAAACTGCCGCACGATCGGGACTGGATTCCCGCTGTTAGGAACGTATCTGGAAAAGACGATGCCGCCTTCACTGTTTACTGCTGCGCATTTTACAGTCGTTGACCCGGCATCGATGCCGAGCCACAGCGCACCGTCCCGGAGCAGCGGCGCGTCCGTCGGGACGGATTCCGCGTCGTGACGCGCGCGGAAAGCATCGTAATCCGCCTGTGATCCGAACAGCGGTGCGCATCGGAGATACCCCCCTGCCGGGGCGAAAGTCTCCATGCGCTGCGCAAGCGCCTCCAGCTCGCACACGTCCGCGTCCGGGGCGATCGCAGCGCCATAGGCGACGAAATACAGGGAGTCCTGCGGACATACGCCTTTCGTTCCAAGCACCTCGTCGAACGCGCCGCGCAAAAACGGCAGAAACGAGAGAGGTCCTCCCAGATACAGAACGTGTCCGCCGATCTCCCGCCCCTGGGCAAGTCCGGCGACGGTCTGATTCACGACGGCAAAAAAGATGCTCGCCGCAACGTCCTCACGCGTCGCGCCCTGATTGAGCAGCGCCTGAAGATCGCTCTTGGCAAAGACGCCGCAGCGGCTTGCGATGCTGTGCACGCGCGTATGCTTCTCGGCAAGGGCGTTGAGTTCGTCCGGCGTGACGCCGAGCAGCGTCGCCATCTGATCGATGAACGCGCCGGTACCGCCCGCGCAGGAACCGTTCATGCGCACTTCGGGCATTCCGGTGACGAAAAGGATCTTCGCGTCCTCCCCGCCGAGTTCGATCACCGTATCCGTATCCGGAGACAGCCTACGTACCGCGGCGCGTGTGGCGTAGACTTCCTGAGAAAAGCCGAGCGAGAGTTCCTGCGCCAGGCCCATGCCTGCGCTGCCGGATACGCACAGAAACGCATCTTTCAGCCCCGTTTCCCGGATGACGTCCCGCAGCATGCCCGCGGACATCTCCGCGATTCGCGAATAGTGCCGTTTGTAGTCCTTATAGACGATTTTATCTTCGTCGTCGAGCACGACGCACTTGAGCGTAGTGGAACCGACGTCAAGGCCGATACGCATCACTTTAAGATCCTCACAAAAAACAGCCTTCGGACCGCCGGGTCGGCGATCCGAAGGGCATTATACCATATTGCGGCTGAGAATACATTACAAATTTTGGATTGCACGGACGATTTTCAGTCACGCCTCACTTGAAGTACAAAGCGATGGCCTGATTGAGTTCCCTGACCGATTCGGTATCCCCGTGCTGCACCGCATCCACGAGGCAGTGCTCGATATGGCTCTGGATGATCTGCATGCCGGCCTTGTTCAGAGCGCTTCGCACGGCAGAAAGCTGAATGAGAACCTCGGAGCAGTCACGGCCGTCGAGCACCATCTGTTTTACCGATTCCAGATGCCCGATCGCACGGCTGAGCCGGTTGGCGACCGCTTTGATCTCCTCCGGTGAATGCGTATGTCCGTGTTCATGCGTATGCGGGTGGAAATGATCGTGATCCAGATCGTGCATGGTCAAACCCTCTTTCGATTATCAGCGGTAGATAATTCTAACGCGCATTGGCCTTTTTGACAAGCCCCCGGGGGGCATAATGGAAAAGGACAGGGCGGATCGCTCCGCCCTGTCCGAAACTGTATTCCAATCAGCAGGCTCAGCCGGCCAGCTCAACAGCCTTGGTCGCGGCGCTGCCGGCGTCCGGCGTATAAGCGTCGGCACCGATCTCAGCGGCGAACTCGGGAGTGATGGGGGCGCCGCCGACCATGATCTTGACCTGGGACTGCAGCCCGGCGTTGATGATGGCCTCGACCGTGATCTTCATGGCCTCCATGGTGGTGGTCAGCAGAGCGGAAACGCCAACGACGTGGCAATCCGGATTCTCCTTGATGGCCTCGACGAACTTGTCGGCGGGAACATCGACGCCCAGGTCGATGACCTCGAAGCCAGCGGACTCGACCATCAGCGCGACGAGGTTCTTGCCGATGTCGTGCAGGTCACCGGCGACGGTGCCGATGATGAACTTGCCGTGCTTGGGGCCGCCCTCGCCGGCGAGCAGGGGCTGGATGACGGAGACGCCCTTCTTCATGGTCAGAGCGGCAACCAGCATCTCGGGAACGAAGATCTCGTTGCGCTGGAACTTGTCACCAACGACGCCCATGGTGGCGATCATGGCATCCAGAATCTCAGCAGCGGGAACGCCTTCGTCGACGGTCTCCTGAACGATACCCTCGATCTTCTTCAGCTTACCGGTCTCAACAGCGGTCTTGACATCATCCAACATTTTTAAAACCCTCCAAAAAATGTAATTATGAATATACGGAATTTTCGCTCCGCAGAGCTCCATGTGTGCAATATACAGCACTTTTCTGAGTCTTTCAAGCTTTTGTGCGCAATTTGTAGTATGCTACAATCTGCGCTTTACCGCTCCGATCCCCCCGGGCGGCTTGCTTTTCCGGAGCGGTTGTGATATATTTACGCCAGTTTTCGGAAAGGAGCATTCTCTAATGCACGACGGTCACGATCATCACCATCATCACGGCGAGCCGAAAGAGGCGGGCGAGAATCTCGCGCTTCTGACATATATGCTGGAGCACAACCGCCATCACGCCGAGGAGCTGCACGATCTGGCGCACGACCTGTCCGACGAAGGCAAGGCCGACGCAGCCGCTCTTCTGCATGAGGCACTCGAAGCCTACGAGAAGGGCAACGAGAAACTCGCGCAGGCGCTCGAAGCCGCGAAGTGATCTTTTTGAAGACAGCCGGACCGCATTCGCAGTCCGGCTGTTTTTCTATCGCATGAAATACGCAGCGGTTAAGGAATCCGTCAGCACGGCGTCGCAGCGTCCGGCTCCCATCGCGGTAAAACAGGCCTCCGTATCCGCCAGCTTGACCGCTGTATCCGCCTTGTCCGTGAGGCCTGCGGACTCCGCAGCCTTCTGCACAAAAGGCGGATAACTCAGCCGTTTTTCCTGCAGGCCGCGCACGTTTTTGACCGGCGCTTCCGCGCGCGAGACGAGTACGTACGCCGCGTGCCTGTACTGCAGCGTCCTGACGCCTTTTGCTCCGTCAAGTGAAACACCGCCCCATACGACGTCCACTTCCCCGCTCGCAAGCTCGATCGGGATCTGCTCCGGATCGATCGGCAGCGCACGGAGCTCCCATCCGAGCATTTCGCAGACGCTCTGCGCGAGTTCCAGTTCGAACCCGCGCGGTTTTCCCTTTTCGTCGCTTCCCGCAAATGGGAACGAGGATTCGTCATATCCGAGAAGCAGCACGCGTTCCGGTTCTGTCTCTACGCCGGAGAGCGCCTGCGCGTCTCCTTTGATTTCGGTCAGGTCGCTTCCGAACCAGCTGCCTGACAGCCGCGCGGTCGTGCCGTCCGCCTTGCACACCTGCAGGGCGGCGAGCAGAACGTCGAAGAGCGGATCGCCGTCACGGCAGCAGATGGAAAAGTCTCTATCCCCGATGCCGGCATCGCAGCTCTGGTAGCCGCCTGCCGTCTTGCCGCAGGCGCAGAAGCAGGCAAACGCCAAAAGTAATGAAATTGTCAGTATCAGCCGCTTTCCGCGCATAGGGTTCCTCCGCTCCCGCGGTCTTTTCTGCCGCGCAGTATACACATAATACTGGAATCGCGCGCGTAAATCAAGCCCGGCAGAAAATTTCTGCCGGGCCTGCATCGTATGGAGTCAATCTGACGAACGGGACAGGAACTGCCGCATGCGTTCCGTCTTCGGATGATCGAACACTTCCTCAGGCGGACCCTGCTCGACGATGCTGCCTCCGTCCATAAACAGGATCCTGTCGGAGACCTCACGCGCGAACTGCATTTCGTGCGTAACGATGATCATGGTCGTACGCTGCTGCGCCAGTGCGCGGATGACTCTGAGGACCTCGCCCGTCAGTTCC
This sequence comes from Oscillospiraceae bacterium, assembly GCA_017539885.1. The sequence goes on along the minus strand of JAFYCC010000010.1, from coordinate 11,499 downwards.
GGGTCGAGCGCGCTTGTCGGCTCGTCGAAGCAGAGGATGTCCGGCCGAAGCGCCAGCGCACGCGCGATGGCGACGCGCTGCTGCTGACCGCCCGAGAGCTGATACGGATAGAAGTCTGCGCGGTCCGCCAGTCCCATCTGCGCGAGCAGCTCCCTCGCATTTGCCTCGATCTCGCTGAGGATCTCCCTGCGGCGCGCTTTAAAATCCGGCTGCTCTTTCGCGAGCAGTTCGGCCGCCAGCTTCACATTCTGCAGCGCAGTATACTGCGGGAACAGGTTGAAGTTCTGAAAGACGAGTCCGAAGTGCAGTCTTTTGCGCCGGATCTCCTCGTCCGACTGTGCCGCGGCGTCTGCGGCATCAAAGATCACGTCTCCGTTCACCAGGATCTGTCCGCCGTCCGGCTTCTCCAGGAAGTTCAGGCAGCGCAGCAGTGTCGTCTTGCCGCTGCCGGAAGATCCGATGATCGAGATCGCTTCTCCCTGATCCAGAGAGAAATCGATGTTTCGCAGCACCTGCGCCTTATCAAAGTGCTTCTGCAGGCTGCGTACTTCTAAAACCGGCATGTCCGAGCCCTCCTACATTCTGAAGTAGTCCAGCCGCTTCTCCAGCCAGCCGAACAGAAGGGTCAGGATGCCTACAAACGCGAGGAAGAAGAAGGCTGTATAGAACAGAGGCCAGATCAGTCCGGAAGACGTATACTCCTTCGCGGTCATGATGATCTCCATGATCGAGATGTAGTTGGCCAGCGCCGTGTCCTTGACAAGCGTGATGATCTCGTTTGACATGGGCGGCACGATGCGCTTGACCATCTGCAGCAGCGTGACCTTGAAAAAGATCTGGCTGCGCGTCATGCCGAGTACCTGCCCCGCCTCCTGCTGACCGCGCGGCACGCCCTGGATGCCGCCCCGGTAGATCTCCGAAAAATAGCAGGCGTAATTGATGGCGAAGGCGACCACCGCCGCTGTGAGACGGCCGCCGCTGCCGCGCGGCCAGCCGAAGCCGAGTTCGAGCAGGCCAGGGCCGAAATAGATGATCAGGATCTGCAGCATCAGGGGCGTGCCGCGGACGACCCAGACGATCGTCTTCATCACCCATGCCAGGGGCTTGAATCGGCTCATGGAGCCGAATGCTATGATTAGGCCGAGCGGAAGGGAAAAGAGCAGCGTCAGAGCGAAGAGCCGTACGTTATTGATCAGGAAAGCGCTCGTCAGCCGTGAGAGTATTGCAGCCATAACGCACCTCTAAAGCAGGCGGGACAGGTAAGCCTGTCCCGCTTTGTATTCCGGAAGTCGTCGCGGCTCAGTCCGCCAGTTCCAGACCATATTTATCGGCGAGTGCCTGCATGGTGCCGTCCTTGCGCAGATCGGCAAAGATCGCGTCTACCTTGTCGCGCATGTCGCTGCCCTTGCGGAACGCGACGCCGTAGTTCTCTGTGGCGAGATAGTCTACGATCACGAGATCTGCGTAGTTCGTGCCCTCGCCGGTCATGGAGTTGGCCAGCGTCATATCCAGCACCGCAGCGTCCGCCGTGCCGGCCTTGACCTCCATCAGGCAGTCGGTCTGCACGCTCTTGCCGATGTAAGTGGCCTGCGCCAGATTCGGATCTGGATCGATGGGATCCTCAGGATCGGAATAATTGCCCTTGATCTGCTCCTCGCCCGCGGAGCCGATCTCCGCGCACACGGTGCCGCCTACGAGGGACTCTGTGCCCTTATAGTCAAAGCCCTGCTTGACGACGACGACCTGCGCGTTCTTGACGTAGGGCCCCGTGCAGGCCATGTTCGCCTCGCGCTCGGGGTTGAGCGTCAGGCCGTTCCAGATGCAGTCGATGTCCTTTGCCTCGAGCGCAACCTCCTTGGTGTCCCAGTTGATGACGACGAAATCAGGCTCGACGCCCAGCTTCTGGCAGACCGCCTTGGCCAGCTCCGTGTCGAAGCCGGTGAACTCGCCGTTCTCGTCGGTATAGTTCATGGGCTCATATACGGTGTAGCCGATGATCATTTTCTTGTTGCCGAGGATATAGGCGGAATCGGTGGACGTATCCGCTTTTGCGCCGCCGCTCTGACCGCCGCAGGCGGCAAACAGCGTCAGGCAAAGTGCCAGAAACAGTGCGATCGCAATGATCTTCTTCATTTTTCTTCCTCCCTGCCCAGTAGGGCTCTTTATTGCTCCGCTATAATAGCACATTAGCGAGATAAAGTAAATAGGCAATTTCAAGACCTGCTCCCGGGAACGCTCCGGGGACCCGCGGAAGTCGTACGCCGGGCCGAATCTGCGCGTTGACAATGATTCGCAGTATAAATATAATAGTATATGAAGCGGGTCTTTCCCGCAGAGTTTCCGTCCGCGGCCGGCGTGAAGCCAGGAGACGCGCAGTATTGGAGGAATCGATTAATGGGTACGGAAAAACAGATCCATCTGGAAAAGATCACCTGGGACAATTATTACAAGATCTGCAAGCTGAGGGTTACCAAGAAGCAGGACGACTACGTCGCGCGAAACACCTGGAGCCTGGTCCATGCCTACCTCGCGCTTTCCGGGGGCAAGACCGTGCCGTATCCGTTCGGGATCTATCGGGGAAAGAAGCCGATCGGGTTTGTGATGATCGGCTATAACGGCTACGACGAAGGCGACCCCGAGTACTTCAAAGACAGCTATTTCATCTGGCGCTTTATGATCGACAAGCGGTATCAGGGAAACGGTTACGGGAGACAGGCCTTCCAGCTCGCGCTGGACTTCGTGAAGACCTTCCCCTGCGGCCCGTCGGAGCTCTGCTGGCTGTCCTATGAGCCCGAGAACAAGGCCGCGAAGAAACTTTACGCCTCCTTCGGCTTTGTCGAGACCCCGGAGTATTACAAAGAGGGCGAGGAAATGCCCGCGATACTGAAGCTGTAGATATAGCCGTTTCGCTGAAGCATTGCCTAAAATCAGGAACGCGCAGCCTGTTCGAGCAGGCTGCGCGTGCCGTTTTACCCGTCACTTTTTTCCAGCGCCGAGATCTCCGCCTCCGTCGGCGAGACGGTGACTGTCCTGTAGTCCGTATAGATCACCATGCCCGGCAGCGCCCCGTTCGGCTTTTTTACGTATCGCACCAGGGCGTAATCCACCGGCACCTTGCCACTCTCCCGCCCCTGTGAATGCCAGGCCGCGAGGCAGGCGGCTTCGTACACGCTCCGCTCGTCCGGTTCTCTGCCCTCGCAGCAGAGGATGACGTGCGCGCCGTGGATCTTCTGCGCGTGCAGCCAAAGGTCCGTCTTCCGGGCCTCCCGCAGCGTCAGGCGGTCGTTCTGCGTGTTGTTCCGGCCTATAAGGATCGTCAGCCCCGCCGTGCTGCGGCAGCGCAGCGGCTTCGGCGCCGGGGCGCTCTTCGCGCCCTTCGCGTTTTTCTGCGCGCGGAGATAGCCGGTCTCCGTCAGCTCGCGGCGGATCTCTGCGAGCTCTTTCTCCCCCTCCGCGCGGGAGAACTCCTCCAGAACGCTCTCCAGATAGTCCAGTTCCCGCTCCCCGCGCTCGATCCACTCCGAGAGATGGATCTGCGCCGTCTTGAGACGGTTGTACTCCCGATAGCACTTCGCGGCGTTCTGCTGCGGCGTCTTCAGGGGGTCGAGCCCGATCTCCACCGTGGGGCTGCCCTCCTGATAATAGTCCTCGCATTCCAGCAGGCGGTCGCCCTTTTTCAGCCGCCAGAGATTTGCCGTAATCAGATCCCCGCGTTTCCGGAACTCTTCTCTCGAAAGCGTTTTCTCATAATCCTGACGCTGTGTAGCGAGCTTGCGCGCCGCGCGGTCCCGCGCCGTCTTCACGGTCTTTGTCAGATCCTGCGCGCGCCGCTTCATCCGCTCCGCACGGTCGCGGCGGCCGTAAAAGGCCTCGAGCAGCTCCGAAAAACTCCCGAAGCGCTCGGTCTCCATCGCGCCGCCGTACTGCAGGATCGGCAGGAAGCTGAATTCCCGCGGCCGTCCGTTTTCGGAAAGCATACAGGGAGTAAAATCCCCGGTCTCCACGGTCTCGGCGAGCGCGTCCATTTCCGGCAGCAGGCGCTCCGGCTCAGAGAGCAGCGCGATGCGCGGCGAGGCATCCCCGAACGCACGGGCGCAGAGCTCCCGGCAGAGGAGCGGCGACAGGCCGCTGAAACTGTCGAGCAGCCATTTGTCGGCAGCGGCATCCTTCGGTGCCCGCGCCCACATGTCTTTCCGTTCCGATGCGGGAAGTTCGAAAAAGCCCGGTTTTTCCTGTTTCGGAGGCAGACGGTATATCAGTCCCGGCAGCACCGGACGGCGCGGACTCATCTCCGCGTCCACACGGCGCAGGCAGTCGATGACACGACCCTCCGCGTCCGCGAGGATGATGTTGGAGTCTCTCCCCATGAGTTCCGCGTAAAGCGTCTTCGGAACGGTCGTTCCGAGCTCGTCAATCGCGTCCAGATCGAATCGAAGCATCCGCTCAAAGTCAGGCTGACAGAGTTCCGTGATCCGCGCGCCGAGGAGATGCTTCCGAAGCAGCATGCAGAACATGGGCGGCTGCGCTGGCTGCTCGAAGTTCTCTGTCGTGATGTGCACACGCGCGCTGCCGACGTTAGCGCTTACGAGCAGCTTAACAGTCTCGCCGTTGCCGCGCAGTGAAAGCAGCAGCAGATCCCGCTCGGGCTGCTGCACTTTGTCGATCTTCATTCCTATGATTCTGCCCCGCAGCTCTTTGGTCAGTGCTGCGAGGCAGATCGCGTCAAGAGGCATGTTCTTCCTCCATGATCTTGTCGAACAGTTCGCCGATGCGCTCCTGCGCTCCGGCGAGATAGAGCCAGCCGAACAGGCTCTCCAGGCCGGTTGCCGCGTGATACTCCGCCGCATCCGCGTGCTGCGGCACGGAATTCACCTTCGCGTTCCGTCCGCGCCTGAACACCTGCGTCTCCTCTTCGGAGAGCAGCGGCAGGATCACGTCCGCGGCGCGCGCCTGCGCGGGAGCGGAAACATAGCGGACCGCCTCGCGGTGAAGGCCTCTGGATGTCATGCGGCCGTGTTCGCACAGCCAGGCCCGCACGAGCAGCTCGTAGACCGCGTCTCCCATGTGGGCAAGCGCCAGATTGCTCAGCGCGCGAAGCTGTTTCTCGTCGAGTTTCGGATGCATCGGATCAGAACGGGTCATCTTCAGCCTCCGAAATCATAGAATAATCATCCGGTTCGAACTGACCCGGGATCTCCTGCGGCACTTCCCCGCCGGAAGCCATCTGCATCTCCTGCCACTGCTCCTTCGTAATGAGCAGCTGTCTCGGCTTGGACCCCTCGAAGGGCCCGACGATGCCCATCTCCTCCATCTGATCGACCAGACGCGCGGCGCGGGAATAGCCAAGCTTCAGACGGCGCTGCAGCATGGAGACGCTCGCCTGTTTCGTCTCAAGAATGACCTCCACGGCCTGCGGCAGAAGTTCGTCGTAATCTCCTCCCGGCGCTTCCGGCTCCGGCTGCGCCTTGCCGCCGCCCTTGCCGTTCTTGCCGCCGCTCTCGGCAGCGAGCTCGATCTGCTGGAGGATGCTCTCGTCGTACTCGGCTTCGCTGCCGGACTTGACGAAGCGGATGACTTCCTCGCGCTCCTCGTCGGAGACGAAGGCGCCCTGCACGCGAAGCGGCTTGCCGGAACCCAGCGGCGCGTAGAGCATATCGCCCTGCCCGATCAGTTTCTCCGCGCCCTGCGCGTCGAGGATGATGCGGGACTCCATGGCGCTCGAGACGGCGAAGGCGATACGGCTGGGGATGTTCGCTTTCATCAGGCCGGTGATGACGTCCGCGGACGGACGCTGCGTGGCGATGACCAGATGCATGCCGCTCGCACGGCCCATCTGCGCGACACGGCAGATGCTCTCTTCAACCTCTTTGCTTGCCACCAGCATGAGGTCGGCCAGCTCGTCGATGACGATGACGACCTGCGGGATCGTTTCACCGCCCACGCGTTTCTGATAGGCGTTGTAGCCGCTCAGATCCCGAACGCCGGCCTCCGAGAACAGCTTGTAGCGCTTCATCATCTCCACCACGGACCACTGCAGCGCGCCTGCGGCCTTCTTCGGATCCGTGACGACGGGGATGTACAAATGCGGTATGCCGTTGTATACGCCCAGCTCGACCATCTTCGGGTCGACCATGATCAGGCGTACCTCTTCCGGCGTGGATTTATAGATCAGGCTCAGGATCAGGCTGTTCATGCACACCGACTTGCCGGAACCGGTCGTGCCGGCGATGAGCAGATGCGGAAGCTTGGCGATATTGCCGACGATGGCGTTGCCGCCGATGTCCTTGCCGATCGCGAAGGCGAGCTTGGACGAAGCGTTCTCGAACTCCCGGGATTCGAGGATGTCCCGCAGCATGACCGTGCTCACGGTCTTGTTGGGCACCTCGATGCCTACGGTGGCGATTTTGTCGGGAATGGGCGCGATGCGAACGCTGCTCACGCCGAGCGCAAGCGCGAGATCGTTGGAGAGATTCGTGAGACGGCTGAGCTTCACGCCCGCTTCCAGCTCCAGATCGTAGCGCGTGACCGTCGGGCCGCGCGTGATACCGGAGATGGACGCGTTGACGCCGAAGCTGTGGATCGTCGTGTCAAGACGCTCGCGGTTTATGGCGATCTCTCCGCGGGAATCCGCGACGGTCTGCGCGCCGGCCTTCAGCAGATCGAGCGGCGGGAACTGATACGCGGGCTTCTCTTCCCTGCTCTCCTCCTCGATCGCCCTGGCGATGCTCTCCGTCTCCGCGGCGACTTCCGCGGCCTTGATCTTTTCAGGCTTGGGCTGTGTCTGTACGGCAGGGAGATCGACGCTCTCGGACACGGCGGGCGCGCTCTCCGCGGCGGGTACGTTCGCCGCAGCGGGCACAGGCGCCGCGACGGGCGCAGATGTTTCGGCAGGCGTGAACGCCAGCCCTCCCGTTGCAGCGGCTGCGGCTTCCGGGCGGATGCCGGTCGATCTGGCTTTCGCAGGCTCCGGCGCGTTCACGGGAAGCCCGGACGGCCTGTACGGGATGCGCTCCGGCTCGGATTCCGGTTCCGGTTGAGGATCCGGTTTCGGCCTCGGCATCACTTCGATCTTCGGAGCCTGAGCGAACGGTTCGGGCTCCTCGGTCAGCACCTGATCCGGCGTCTTGACACGCGGGCGGCCGTTGAAAACGACGCCCGGGGTCTCTTCTTCCTTGTCTTTAGTGACCGGCTCGTCGTCGAGCGGCACATCGATATCGTGCCTGCTGCGTCTGCGCGGCTTCACGGGCTCGCTCTGTACCGCGGGCGCGGCTGCGGTCGCGGCCACGTGCGCCGGTCGCGGCGCGGGTTCCGGCTCAGGCTCAGTCTCATATTCCAGATGCGGACGGTTTTTGAAGTAGCTGACTACGCCGTCCAGGCGAATGTTCGTGCCGATGTACACGAACAGCAGAAATGCGATGATCAGGACGGGCGCCGCGCCGTAGACGCTGAACAGCTTGCGCAGGCCGTCGGCAAGGCAGCCGCCGATGAGACCTCCGGAAGCCATCAGTCCGCCCGTTTCATACAGCCGGCGCAGATACGCGGCGAACTTCAGGCCTTTTTCCGCGAGTCCGCCGGAGAACAGATGGCAGAGCGATCCGAGAAGCAGCGGCAGCAGCATCGCGGAAACGACGCGCAGCGCGACGGGTCTTCCGCGGTGGAAGCCGAGGATCGCCGCGCAGAGCAGCAGTGCTGGCGGGAACAGATAATAGCCCCAGCCGATCAGGCTCTTGACGAAGCCGCAGAACACCCGGATGAACCACGCGTCCACATTGAAATACCCGATAAAGGAGAAGATCGCCAGGAACAGGCAGACGACGGCGCCGACCTCGCGCCTGATCGGACGCGAAGGATTGCCCGGTTTCCTGCCGCCGCTTTTCGCAGGCGCGCTCTTCCGCCTCGTTGTTGTTGTTTTCTTTCCGGAGCTTTTCTTTCCGGTCTGTGCCATTTGTTACACTCCTATTATGTCTGTGAATCTGTCAGAGGACGACTGTCAGGATGATCGCCAGCAGACCGGCCGCCCAGCAGTAGTAAGCGAATCCGCCGAAGCGCCCCTTGCGCGCGATGCGGCGGAGCAGTTCGATCGAGAAATAGCCGACGACGCCGGCAACGATCATGCCCACCAGATACGCCGGCAGCAAGGAAGCGTCTATCCCCGTCTTGAAGGCCTTTATCAGAGAGATCAGGTTAGCACCCAGGATTGCAGGGATGGAGAGCAGGAAAGAAAACCGAACGGCATGTTCCCTGTTCATTCCGACGGACAGGCCGGCGGTGATGGTGGTCCCGCTGCGGGAGAGACCGGGAATGACGGCGACCGCCTGGCAGACGCCGACGATCAGAGCGTCGCGCACGCGCATGCTCTTCTCCGTCTTGCGGCCCGGAACCATCCTGTCCGACACATACAGCATGCAGCCTGTCAGGATAAGCGCGATGCCGATGAAGATCGTGCTGTAGTACAGCGGCTCGATCAGGTCGTTGAAGAACACGACGACGAAAAGCGGCAGCGTGCCGATGACGATCATCAGGATCAGGCGGCGCGTCGCTCGCGGATCGGCCGGTCTGCGGCTCTGCGGCAGGTCCCGTTTGAACCAGGAGACGATCTCGCGCACGATATCGACGACCTCCCTGCGGTAGGCGACACAGACAGACACGAGCGTCGCCAGGTGCAGCAGCACGTCAAAGAACATATGCCCGTCCTCCGCGCTCTGCAGATGAAACAGGTTCTGCAGGATCGACAGATGACCGGAGCTGGAGACCGGTAAGAATTCCGCAACGCCCTGCACGATGCCGAGCAGGATCGCATTCCATATGCTCAATTCAGGCCCTCCCTTCCATGCCGCCGACAGAGGAAATCGGTGTGCATGAGTACTCAATTTAGTATAATACCACAAGATATTGAAAAGAACAAGCCGAAAAAGAAAATTATGTAAATCTGACAGCTTGCCACACTCCGGGTTTGGTGATATGCTTTATGTAGTGGAAACAGTCTCTTTTCTGGAGGTTTGCTTATGGGTAAGACGATCTTTGATCCCGGCATGGATGTGCCGGTCTACGCGGAATGCGACGTGCTGGTCGTCGGCGGAGGCGCCGCAGGGCACTCGGCCGCCGTGGCTGCGGCGCGCGCCGGATGCCGGAACGTGATCCTGATGGAACGCTACGGCTATATGGGCGGCGACGTGACGGGCGGCTACGTGATCATGGTGCCGAATCTGAGCTGGTACGACAAGTCCTTCGTTCGCGGTCTGCAGGAGGAGTGGTTCACGCGTCTGAGCAAAATCCCGGGCGCGGTGCGTGCGCCCTCTCTGGAGGATATCGGCAAGACCGATCCGGCGCTGCTGCAGGCCTGGAGAGCCATCCACGACTGCGTCAGCCGCGGCGGTTATGATGGCGCGAAGCCGTCCTGCCTTGTCCGGGCGGTGTACTATGAGCCGAATCAGCTCAAGATCGAGATGGACAAGATGCTCCACGAGCACGCTGATTCCATCTGCGTGCTGTATCACAGCTGGGGCGTCAGGCCCGTCATGGAGGGCAGCGCGGTCAGGGGCGTCATCTTTGAAAGCAAGGAGGGCCGGAAGGCCGTTCTCGCCAGGACAGTGATCGACGCGACCGGAGACGGCGACCTCTACGTGCAGGCCGGCGCGCCCTACGCCTCGCTCGCCGACGGCGAATGCCGCTCGAGCACGACCGCTCTCGTGTGGCGCATCGGCGGCGTCAACTGGGATCTCTATTACGAATGGCAGCAGGCGCATCCCGAAGCGGCGCTGGCACTTCGCGCCGGTCTGCAGAAGACGGCCGGTTTCCGCAGCGTTCCCCTGCCGAGCAATCAGAATGACGTCTGCTGGGTGAACAACTGGCACGCGGACAAGGACTGCTCCGTCGTGCGCGACCAGTCCGACACGGAGATCGAAACGCGCCTGACCATGCGCGAGACGCTCGAGTATCTGAAGCAGGCCGTTCCGGTCGCTTTCCGCGATGCGTACATCTACGACATCGCGCCGCAGCTGGGCACCCGCTGCAGCCGCCGGCTCGTCGGCGAATACGTAATGACGGCCAACGACTTTGCGTTTGCAAGCCGCTTTGACGACGTGATCGCGTGGCACTCCACGATCTGCCAGATCAACGACTGCGGCCCGGTGGAGATCCCCTACCGCTGCATCCTTCCGAAGGGCGTGGAGAACATGCTCTGCCCCGGAAGGCATCTGTCCGCGGACAATGTCGCGATCGACTGGCTCAACCTCATCCCCCAGTGCGTCGGCACCGGTCAGGCAGCCGGCGTGGCGGCCGCGGTGGCAGCTGCGGACGGCGTGTCCGTGCGCGACGTGGATATACGCAAGGTGCAGGATATCCTCGTCGATCAGGACGTGCCGCTCCCGCGCAACGCGAAGTTCCTCGCCAAAGATCCGAGCTATCTGGAATGCGCCGAAGCGCACGAATACGGGCTCTATACGGCGATGGCGAAGAAGGCGAAAGAGGACCGGGAGAGCTTTGAGCGCTTCCGTCAGTGGTAAGGCAAATGAGCGGAAAGAACGAGCATCTGCGTACGCTCGGTCCCGCGCCGAGCTGTCCGGTCGTGCAGCCGCCGTCCGGGCATGCGCAGGCGCCTGCAGCCGAGACGAAGCTGCCGCCGGAATATTTCAGAGAACTGCTGACGCCGCGCTGCAAGCGCGACGGCGTCTGCGACGAGTGCGGGATGTGCGGACATTGATTAAAGATTAGTATTCGGCGCGTCGGGAATGCTCCCGGCGCGCCGCTGTTTGTTCAGATCATCCGAGATAACGCATGAGCATCTCCGCGACCTCCGCCCGTGTCGCGGGGCTCCCCGGCTGGAGCAGGCCGTCTTCGCGCGCTGTCAGGATCCCCCTGCCGACAGCCCATCCGACGCTCTCCGCAGCCCATTCCGAGACGCTGTCCGCATCCGGGAACATGTCATAGGCTTCTCCGGCCGTTTCCTCACCGCTGAAGAAGCGGTGGTATCTGCACAGCATCGCCGTTATCTGTTCGCGTGTAAGGTCGCCGTCCGGTCGGAATTCCGTCTCGGAGACGCCGTCGACAATGCCTGTCCCCGACGCCCACGCGACCGCCTCGCCGTACCAGGAGTCGGCCTTCACATCCTCAAAGCGCGCTTCCTCCGTCGGCGCGGGTTTCCCCGCGACCCGCCAGAGCACGGTAACGATCATCGCGCGGTTCATCGTCTTCAGAGGCGCGAACCGGTCGTCCGCGACCCCGGAGAACAGTTCGTTTTCGTATGCATAGCACACGGCTTCGTAATACGGATCCTCCACCGCAACGTCCGTGAACGGGATCCGGCGCAGCACGGTGATGGGGATCTCCAGCTTCATCTCTCCCGCCGACACGGTCAGGATGCCCTCTCCGCCGTCCTTCGAAGCAGTCAGGTGCCCGGTCCCGTCCACGGTCCCCGCCGGGGGCTCCAGCTCCCAGGTAAAGCATTCGTCGTCTGCGATCAGCCGGACGTGTCCCAGCTCGGCTTCGGCGCGCAGATCT
>JAFYCC010000009.1 GCA_017539885.1 Oscillospiraceae bacterium | reverse complement strand
TCAAAGAACACGCTTTTCGGCTGGGGAGCGCTCATCGTTCTGCTCGCGGCGTTTGTTTTCGTACGGCGCTTTCTGCTGCAGTCCGGCGGTTGGCGCGGTGCAGTGCCGCTCCTGTGCTGGGTCGCGTTTCTTGCTCTGTTCGCAGCTGATCTGAAGCTTACAGCACCTCCGTTCCGCGCGATTCCGGCTGTCGAAGCGCCCCATCCTTCAGTCACGGAAATCGTTTCCGTGGCTGAGGGAGAACTGACCGGCGTCTATACGGAGGACGGCGGCGTGGCAGTCTATGCCGGCATCCCCTATGCTGCGCCTCCCGTGGGTGAACTGCGCTGGAGAGAGCCGCAGCCCGCCGCCCCCTGGGAGGGCGTGCGTACGTGCGACGCATTTGCGCCGATGGCTATGCAGCAGTCCGGCAATACGCTCTACACTTCTCTGACACAGCTGCTCGGCACCCATAACTATGTATTCAGCCTCAAGGACAATTTCCGTGAACCGATGAGCGAAGACTGCCTGTATCTCAATATCTGGGCGCCGGCAGAACACAGCGGCGAGCCGCTGCCCGTGCTTTTTTTCATCCACGGCGGCTCTTTGATGACCGGCCAGTCCAGCCACTCGGAATACCGCGGTGAGGATCTCGCTCGTCAGGGCATCATCGTGGTCAACTGCGCCTATCGTCTCGGCGTGTTCGGCTACTATGCAGATGAGGCGCTCGCTGCGGAATCGCCGAACGGCACGACGGGCAACTACGGGCTGCTTGACCAGATCGCCGCGCTGCGCTGGGTACACGAAAACATTGCGGCATTCGGCGGCGACCCGGAAAAGGTCACCATCGCGGGCGAGTCCGCCGGCAGCTCCAGCGTCAACGCCCTTTGCGTCTCTCCGCTGTCGGCAGGGCTGTTCCGCTACGCTATCGCTGAGAGCAGCGGCATCGTTGCCCCCCACCCCTACCACACCTTCCGCGACTTCGAAGACGCGCTGAAAATGGGGCGCGATATCCGCGGAGAGTTCAGCGCCGACTCCTCTGCCGAGCTGCGTGCCGTTTCCGCGGAAAAACTGGTTCGCACGAGATATGCCAACAACTCCATGACCGTGGACGGCTACGCGATCACGGAACAGCCGTGCATGACCTACGCGCGTGGCGCCAATCATGAGCAGGCGCTCCTCAACGGCTTCAACGCCAAGGAGGCGGACGCTTTCCTGCTCGGCAACAAGGCCACATCGGACAACTATGAGGAACTTCTGCGCGCCATCGCGGGCGACCATGCGCCCGAGCTTGCCGCTCTCGTGCCCCCGGGAGCGTTTACGCAGGATCAGAAGTTCATTATCGATGCCGGCGGAAACGCCAAGGGTTCTCTCTGTCATGTGTTCAGCGCGGCATGGTTCACCTACAGCCATCACCTCTGGAGCGCGCTGCTGCTTGAGCAGGGCAAACCCGTTTACGAATACTATTTCACGAAGCTGAACGATTCTTTGAGCAACTACCACGCCGGAGAGCTTCCCTACGCTTATGGCAATCTGTGGCGGCATAAAGGTCTATACGACGAGGCTGATCTTGCTCTTTCGAAGACGATGCAGGCATACTGGGTCAACTTCGTCAAGACCGGCGATCCCAACGGCGCCGGTCTGCCGCGCTGGGAACCCCGCACGGGGAGCGATGAAATGCTCCTTCAGCTCGACGAACGGCCGTGCATGATCGAAGACCCCTATCGGGACATCTACCCCATTCTGGACGCGTATCAGGCCGACTACCGCAAGGAAGAACCCGGAGAGGAGAATTAATGAACGACAGTAAGCTTACAGCGCTATTATCGCAGATGGAAAGCGTACTGCAGGGCAAAAGCCGGCAGTGCCGCTATGCTCTGACCGCACTGCTTGCCGGCGGACATCTCCTTATTGAAGATGTGCCCGGCGTAGGCAAGACCACTCTGGCTCTCGCGCTCGCCCGCTCAGTGGACCTTCGTTTCGGACGTATCCAGTTTACGCCGGATACTCTGCCAGGCGACATCACCGGCTACGGCACGGTTGACGTGCAGACTGGCGAGATGCGCTTCCACCCCGGGCCAGTGATGAACAACATCGTACTGGCCGACGAGATCAACCGGACATCCCCGAAAACGCAGGCAAGTCTTCTCGAGGTCATGGAAGAACGGCAGGTCAGCTTTGAGGGGCAGGCCATCGCGGTCCCTTCGCCCTTCATGGTGATTGCCACGGAAAACCCCATCGAGTTTGCCGGCACCTACCGGTTGCCGGAAGCTCAGCTCGACCGTTTTCTGATGCGCATTTCGATGGGCTATCCCGAGAAGCAGGAGGAACTGGATATGCTCGACAGACAGCTTGCCGGCAAAACGGTCTCCTTCCTCTCGCCTGTCGTCTCCTGCGAGGAACTGCTCGCCATGCGCGGGGACGCGCTCTCCGTCACGGTCAGTGAACCGATCCGGAAATACGTCGTCGCCCTTACCGATGCTACGCGCCACGCCCGTGCGCTCTCGCTCGGCGCGAGTCCACGTGCCACGATCGCCCTTGCCCGCGCCGCTCAAGCCTGGGCATATTTGGACGGAAGAGATTATGTAAACCCAGAGGACGTCCTCGCGGTTGTTTCTCCCGTGCTGGCGCACCGCCTCGTTCTCTCTCTGGACGCCAGCCTTCGCGACGCCTCTGTCGACTCCGTTCTGGACGAGTGTGTACGCGGCGTCGCCGTACCGCCTGTCTTCAAATAGTGAGATGAAGCTGATGACGATTCGGCGGCTGCTATGCGCTGCCGTCATCCTCGGCAGTGCCGTCCTGATCGGGTATCACGGCGGCGCGGCGGCCTATCTTTTGTTCTGGGCGTCACTGCTGGTGCCGCTGCTGGCATTGCTGTGCCGCGCTCTCTTCCGCCGCGGACTGCTCGTCACCCTGAAAACGGAAACGGACGAGGTCCTCCGCGGCGAGCGGGTGCCGTTTACGCTGGAGCTGTACAACAGGGGGGTCCTGCCCATCCCGGAGGTCCGGATCCGAACAGCCGCCGGCAAGCTCCGCATGCACGAAGGTGAAGACGAAGTGCGCTGCAGCCTGCGACCGGGTGAATTCAAAAGCATTTCTTTCGCGCCGACATCCCTGCACTGCGGCAGCGTGACAGTCGGCGCGGAGTCAATACTCGTGCGGGACTGGCTCGCTCTGACGGAGCTGCGACTGACACGTACGGCTGACCTGCGCATCCTGCCGCGTACGCGACGGGCTGAGACTCTTCTCGTCGCGCCGCCCCGGGAAACGGAGCGCAGGCGCAGCGCCCGCTCCTACTATGGGGAAACTGCGCCGGACGGACAGCTGCGTGCCTATCGTCCGGGCGATGAACTGCGGCATGTGCACTGGAAGGCCAGCGCTCAGGCGGGCTCGCTCATCGTCCGGCAGTTCGAACCGGAGCCGAAGAGCGAGCTCGTGCTGCTGCCGGATGCGCGCGCACTGCTGACAGACGATCCTTCCGGCTGGTTTGCAGCGGACAGCATTCTCGAGGGCACACTGTGCATTGCGGATTACTATCTGCGCCACGAGATCCCCTATCGCGTAATACCGGACACGAGGCGCGCCCTTACCGTGCGTGATGCTGCGGATTTTACACGCCTGCGTCAGCTTTGCGCGGGTGACTTCTTCATCGGCGATACGCGTCCGGACGAACTGCTTGAGCGTGATCTGGCCTCCGGCGGCAGCGGCCCCTATATCCTGCTGACGACCGAAGCGGACGAAACGCTCCTTCGACAGCTTTCCCGCTTTATTGAGCGCGGCGTACAGGTCGTCCTGCTGTATATCGGCGCAGGCGAATCCTATGCCGCGATTTCGCGTATCCAGACAAGGTTTCCGATTTATTATGTAAACCCAAGTCATGACATGTTCAACGTACTCACCGGCAGCACGGAGGAAAGCGTATGAAGAGAAGTCCGCTTTCCGAAATCATTGAACGCGGCATGATGGCCCTGCTGCCCGCACTGACAGCCTATGCGTTGCTGGCCTGGTATGCCGGTTCAGCGCTGCGGATAGCAGACGCTGCCGTACTTGTCGGTTTCTCCGTTCTGCTCGCACTGAGCGCCATTCCTCTGCCGGATTTAGGCCCGGTCTGCTTCAGCGCGATAGCCGCCGCACTTACTGTGTTCTTTACAGATCGCCCTGCGCTGCTCGTCTTTTTCCGTGCTCTGCTCTCCGGCGCCGTCGCGGATGAATCGCGCAGCGGACTGCTTCTGTGCGCAGGTGCTGCCGGACTGCTCGGATCTTATTTGTTGCGGTATTATCCTCTGCGCGCCGCGGCGTCTCTGGTGACGGCTTCCTTCTGGGTCTACGCGGCTTTCCGTTTCCCGCTGATTCCGAAACTTGCTTTTGCCGCTGCAGCGCCGATCCTCCTGTTCACGCTCTGCGAGACCATAGCGCGCTTGCGGGGCATCGGGACGGATACGCTCAAAGCCTCCGGCACACGGCTGCTGCTGTTCTGTCTGCTCTCTCTTGTGCTGCTGCTCGCGCTTCCGAGCTCAGAAACGCCCTACCCTTATCCCCTCTACAACGCCGTACGCAGCCGCATCGTGCAGCTGTTCGAACATGTGGAGACGCAGCTGCTCTACCGCCGCAGCGGCGACGCGGAGTTTTCCGTTCGCTTCGATGGGTACACCGAAGAGGCCTCGCCCGACAGTACGGTCATCGAGGACGGCGCCAAGGTGATTCTCATCCAGCCAGGTCCGGACACCGGCGGCGTATTCTATCTTGCCGGAAGCTCCTTTGACAGCTTCGACGGTGCGAACTGGTCGTCCACTGTAGACCGCGAACTGGTAGACACGCTCGGCTGGAACGCCGACGCTGCCGAGCGCCTCTACGCTCTCTGGCGCATCCGGCAGGGCGGCGGCACGCCGCTTTATGTCGGTGAGAACAGCCTGTATCTGCACTACCGCGATATGGATGTTCGAACGCTGTTCACATCCGATTACACGTATTTCATCCGTTCGAACCCGGAGCGCTATCCCTTCCGGAGCCAGCCGAGCAAAGTCTTGTTCGACTATCTGCAGGACAGGGAGGCATGGTACCGCCTGTTCCTGCTGCGGCCGTACGCCTCGCGCCAGGATCTGCTTGCCCTCACGGAAGGCTACGACTACGATGAAAACGGCACTCTGCAGTGGAACAGCGTCCTGCAGGATTTCGATTACAGTTTCGGAGTGGATGTGGACCGTGCGGCAAAAGTCGAACCTTTTCTGGCGCGCCGCGAAAGCTTCATCCGAAAGCACTTTCTCTCCCTTCCGTCTGACGTCTCGGACGAGCTCCGCGCGCTTGCAGTGCGCATCACGTCAGGCTGTGAAACGGACAGTGAAAAGCTTGCCGCAATAGAATCTTATCTGCAGACGCACTACAGCTACACGCGCACGCCCGGGACAGTTCCTGCCGGAAAGGCGCTGCTCGACTATCTTCTCTTCGAGTCAAAAGAGGGATACTGTACCTGGTACGCCAGCGCGGCTGCCGTGCTGGGGCGCCTGAGCGGCGTGCCGACGCGCTACGTGCAGGGTTTCCGGGTTGATCTGGAAAAGGGCAAACCGGACCTCATCAGCAGTTCCGACAGTCATGCCTGGTGCGAGGGCTATATTGCCGGCTACGGCTGGGTGACCGTGGACGCCACGCCGGGCTTCGGAGTCGGTTCCCTATCCGTAGAGGAAACAGTGATCCCGAACAGTGCGGGAAGCGCAGTACCTCTTACGGTTCCAGGCGTGGCCGAAGTCGTCGATGCCTGGCCTCAGGAAGAGCCTGCCCCGAAGGACGAACGCCGTGACATCCTTCCGATCGCCGCCTGCGCACTCGCCATACTCCTGCTCACCGCCGCAGTGATCCTGTTCCTGCGCGTGCGGCGCGCGCGGCGTGTCTATGAACAGGCAGGTCTGCGCGAGCGCGTCGAGCTCGATCTGAAGACGCTGCTCGGATATCTGTCACGACGCGGCTACCCGCGTCAGGAAAACGAATCCCTTCGCAGATTTTTCTCCGGTGTCCGCTGGCACTATCTGCTGGATGACAGCGCTCCGGTGGAAAGGATGCTGAAGCTCTACGAAGACGTCCTGTTCGGCGGAAAGCTTCCTTCCGAAGAGGAATGGCTTGAGCAGCGGCAGTTCGTCGACAGTCTTCGCCCGCGACGCAAAAAACAGCTTGTCATTCTGCACAAAAGAGTGTAAAATTGATAGCATATTGATTAACTTGTGAAGGATTTCGGCGCTACTGCCGAGCAAGTGCCTATGAGAATGCTGTTTCGCTATATGCGGCCGTACCGCGCGTCCGTCGCGCTGTGTATCTCCGTGAAGCTGCTCGCAACGATCTGCGAGCTTCTGCTCCCGTACATACTTGAGCACATCATCGACAACGTAGCCCCGCTGGGCGAACTCCCCAAGGTGCTTCTGTGGGGAGCGCTGATGTTTGTTGCCGCCATCGCCTGCCGCCAGTTCAACGTTTTCGCAAACCGCCTGTCTGTGGAGAACGCCCACAAGGTCAGCTACGCCGTCCGGCAGGATCTCTTTGTCAAGACGCTCAATCTCTCCGGCAGACAGTTCGACTCTTTCGGGCTGCCCAGCCTCACCAGCCGCATGACCAGCGACAGCTATAATGTGCAGTCCGCCGTGCAGCAGCTGCAGGCGATCTGCGTTCGCGCGCCGATGATGCTCATCGGCGGTCTGATCATGACGATGGTGATGGATCTGAACCTGGCCCTGATCCTGATCTGCATGGTTCCCGTGCTGATCTTCGTGGTGCTGACCGTCTCGCTGCGCGGCATTCCGCTCTACAACCGCGTGCAGCAGCGTCTCGACACCGTGGTGCGCATCATGCGTGAGAACATCACCGGCATCCGCGTGGTCAAAGCGCTGAGCAAGGTGGGCTACGAAAAGCGCCGCTTTGCGCAGGCGAACGATGAGATGGCGCACAGCGACATCGTAGCCGGAACGGTAATGGCCATTCCCGCGCCCTTCATGCAGCTGTGCCTCAACACCGGACTCGCGCTGGTCGTCATTCTCGGCGCGCGTCGCGTGAACGCAGGTCTCATGCGTCCCGGCGTCATCCTTGCCTTCCTCACCTACTTCAACATGATCACGATGGGCGTCATGGGTCTGAGCCGTATCTTCATGACGATGAGCAAGGCCAGCGCCAGCGCCGACCGTATTGATGCCGTACTGCAGACGGAGACCGATCTTCGGGTGCTGCCCGAAAGCGAGCAGCTCAAGCCTTCCGGCGACGAGTTCATCCGCTTTGAGAACGTCGGTTTCAGCTATGTCGGCGACGCGGATGAGAGGCCGGATGAGGAGGCCGCGGACTTTGCCGGCCAGTCGCGGGAAAAAGCAGTCGACGGCATCAGCTTCGCGCTCAGGCGCGGAGAGAGTCTCGGCATCATCGGTCCGACCGGCTGCGGCAAGACCACGATCGTCAATCTGCTCATGCGCTTTTACGATGCCGATGAGGGCGGCGTTTTCATCGACGGGAAAGACGTCCGCGGCTATGACAAGGACGAGCTGCGCCGGAAGTTCGGCGTCACCTTCCAGAACGATGTCGTCTTCTGGGACACGCTCCGTGAGAACATCGACTTTGGGCGCGGCCTTGATGAACAGGCCGTCCGGCGCGCCGTGGAGGATGCCATGGCCGCCGAGTTCATCGACGAGCTGGACGAGGGTCTGGACTACAAGGCCAGCATCAAGGGCGCGAACCTGTCCGGCGGACAGAAGCAGCGTGTTCTGGTCGCGCGCGCGCTCGCTGCCTCGCCTGAGATCCTCATACTGGATGACAGCTCCTCGGCGCTCGACTATAAGACCGACGCCGCCATGCGCCGCGCCATCTCCGAGCATCACTCCGACAGCACGCTCATCATGGTGGCGCAGCGCGTCAGCAGCGTGATGGGCATGACGCATATCCTCGTCATGGACAACGGACGCTGCATCGGCTACGGCAGCCATGACGAGCTGCTGCAATCCTGTACGGCCTATCGGGAGATCTATGAGATCCAGATGGGCGCGATGCGCTGAGAAGGAGGTGAGGATCTATGCCAGGACCCGGTGACCGCGGCGGTGTCAAAAGCAAACCCAAGGACACGAAAGGCGCTCTGCGCCGCATCGTCAAATATCTTATGGATTTCGCGTGGGTTGTCGTGCTGCTGCTCATCCTCGCCTTTGCAAGCAACGTCGGCAATCTTCTCGGCCCGAGCTATGCCGGCAAAGCCATCGCGGCTGCCGAGGCGGGCGCCGGCAAAGTGGACATGTCCGTCGTGCTGTATTACGCCATACGCATGCTCATCGCCTATGCTGCAAGCGGTATCCTCACGTTTCTTGTGAACATCGGCATGATGCGCGTCAGCCGCAAGGTGGCACGGAACATGCGGCGCGACGTTTTCAATAAGCTTCTGACGCTCCCTGTAGGCTACTTTGACCGCAACCAGGCGGGCGACATCATCTCCCGCGTCTCCTATGACATCGACGTGATCAGCACCTGCATGTCCTCCGACGTCGTCCACATTATCACGGGTCTCGTGACTGTCATCGGCAGCTTTGTGATGATGTGCACCATCTCCATCCCTCTGGTGCTCTGCATGCTGTTCACGATCCCCTGCTCGATTCTTTTCACGCGCTATATGGGCAAACGCACCCGCCCGCTATACAAAAAGCGCAGCAGCGCCTACGGCAGGCTCAACGGCTTTGCAGAAGAGATGTTCACCGGACAGAAGACCATTCTGGCCTACGCCCACGAGGACGCGGTCTGCGACCGCTTTGAGGACATCAACCGCGGCGCGGCGGAGGCCTACCGCAACGCGGACGGTCTCGGCGTACGCACAGGTCCGACCATCATGCTGATCAACAATCTGGGACTCGCGGCCATCGGCGTCGGCGGTTCGATCCTCTATATGCTCGGCGTCGTCGGCCTCGGCCAGATCTCCAGCTTCATCCTGTACAGCCGGAAATTCAGCGGTCCCATAAACGAGATCGCCAATATCATCAACGAGATCTTCAGCGCGCTGGCCGCTTCCGAGCGCGTGTTCCAGCTCCTCGACGAGCCGGAAGAGGTCAAGGACATCTACGGCGCGGTGGCGCTTACCGACTGCCGTGGCCATGTGAGCGCTGAACACGTCGATTTCGGCTACGTGCCGGGCAAGACCGTTCTGCATGACCTGAACCTGGAAGCCAAGCCCGGCCAGACGGTCGCTATCGTCGGACATACCGGCGCCGGCAAGACCACGATCATCAATCTGCTCATGCGCTTCTACGACGTGGACGCAGGCGCGATCTGCGTGGACGAGAAGGAATGCCGCACCTACACCGTCGACAGTTTGCGGCGCAGCTATGCCATGGTACTGCAGGACACATGGCTCTTCAACGGAACGATCTTCGACAACATCGCCTACGGCAAGGAAAACGCCACGATGGAGGAAGTCGTTGCCGCCGCGAAAGCCGCGCATATCCACAACTACATCATGCGTCTGCCCCATGGGTACAACACCATGATCAGCGAGGACGGCGGCAACATCAGCAAGGGGCAGAAGCAGCTGCTCACCATAGCGCGCGCAATGCTGTATAACACCAGCATGCTGATCCTCGACGAGGCCACCAGCAACGTGGATACCAATACCGAACGGCAGGTGCAGAAAGCCATACGCAGTCTCATGGCGGGCAAGACCTGTTTTGTCATCGCGCACCGGCTCTCCACCGTACAGAATGCGGATCGAATACTCGTCGTGGATGCCGGCGACGTCGTCGAGCAGGGTACGCACGACGAACTGATGGACAGAAAAGGTTACTACTACCGGCTCTACGCCAGTCAATTTGAATGAGCAGCCTGCAGGAAAGCCCTTGCGGTATATCATTGCCGCAGGGGCTTTCCTGCATTAAAATCTTGCAATTTTCATCCTGTTTTGCTATACTTTGTTCATAAATCGGAATCATTGTTTTTCAGTGCGTCGTAGGGATGGTTTCTGTCCTTTCGGCGAAGAGGGAATCGGGTGTGAATCCCGAGCGATCCGGTCACTGTAAACGGGGAGCGCGGCAGCGATGCGCCATTGTGCCTGCGGGCATGAGAAGGTGCTGCCGGGCTGTGATCCGCAAGCCAGGAAACCTGCTGAAAGACGTGGCTCAAGCCTCCGAAGAAGGCCTTGCCCACATAGCTCAGCCGACCGGGTCTTTCCCAGTACGCCTTTGTTGTGCCTGCTTCTTCGGAAGCGGGCATTTTTTATTTGAATCGAGGCGTTCTTCATGAATCGTTTCTCCCGCGTCTTCTGCGCGCTGCTAGTCTGTTTTCTTCTTGCTGCCTGCCCCCTGCTGTTCGCGCCGGAGGCTGCAGCAGCAGACTACGCGGATGGAACATACTCCGTACCTTTTTCCATGGAGGGACTCGGTCGTCACAACGTTGCCTGGTCGACCGCGACCGTGCATGTGGAGAACGGCGCGCTGTATGTGGATTTCACGGTCGAGCGCGTCGATCCGCGCGATCACGCGCCGCAGTATGACTGGCTGCAGACTTCACTTGGCACCGTCACGCCTGTCAAGAACGACGACAATTTCACCTGCACATTCTACCGCGTCCCTGTGCCGAACCTCGGTCGTGTGGATGTCTCCGTGCAGACTTCCGCCATGTCGCAGCCTTATCCAGTTGATTACGTGATCGTCATCGACGGCTCCTCTATTCCGGAAAAGACGGCGGCGCCTGCGGAAGCCCCGGAGCCGAGCGCTGAACCTTCCTCCGAACCAAGCGCTGAGCCCTCCGCCGAGCCCTCTGCCGAACCAAGCGCCGAGCCCTCCGCCGAACCGAGTTCCGAGCCGAGTTCCGAGCCGAGTTCCGAGCCGAGTTCCGAGCCCTCCGCTGAGCCAAGTACTGAGCCGAGCACCGTGCCTGAACCGTCGCCGGAGCAGCCTGCGAACACGGAAAAAGATTCCGATTCGGCGGAGCCGGCCGGCGACACAGTGACCACCGGCGCCGATGTGATCTTCCCCAAAGCGGTGCAGCCGGAAAGAAGCGGCCTCTCGGGCGGCGCGATCGCCGGGATCTGCGCTGCCGTTATCGTGATCGCCGCCGTCGTGATCGTCCTCGCGATCAAAAGCAAGAAGAAATAGGGTGTGATCTCATGAGAGCAAAACGTATCCTCTTTGCAGCACTCGCGCTGTGCCTGCTGCTTGGCTGCTCGGCCTGCGGCACAAAACAGACCGATTCCGGAGAAGCCCCCGTCGTCGGCGATCTGAAATACGAGCGCACTGTCCCGCTGGAATATGCGGATCAGTTCGCCATCTACAAATATGAGGGCGGGTATTCTCTGATCGATATGAACAACAGCGACCGTATGCTCGTTGTGCCCGAAGGCAAGGCAGTGCCCGGGAATCTGGACCGGGATATCGTCGTCGTGCAGCAGCCGCTCAGCGACATCTATCTGGCAGCTACATCTGCGATGGCTCTCTTCGAGTCTCTGGATGCGCTTGAGAGCATCTCTTTTGTCGGCAGCAAGCACTGGTATACCGACGAAGCCGAGCAGGCATATCAGGACGGTCTGTTTGTTTACGCGGGCAAATACAATGCGCCCGACTATGAGCAGCTCATCAACGGCAAGTGCCAGCTTGCCATCCAGTCGACCATGATCCTGCACAACCCTGAGGTCAAGGAAAAGCTCATCGAGCTCGGCATAAAGACCGTTGTGGAACGTTCGAGCTACGAAAACCATCCGCTCGGCCGCACCGAATGGATCAAAGTCTACGGCGCGCTGCTTGGCAAAGAGGCCGAGGCCGAGGCCGCATTTGAGGGTGAGGTCGCCAAGATCCGTGAGCTTGAGTCGCTCGGCAGCACCGGAAAAACGGCTGCCTTCTTCTATGTGAACACAAGCGGCAATGTCGTCACCTACAAGACTGAGGGCTACGTTCCCGCCATGATCCGCATCGCGGGCGGCGAGTACATCTTCACCGATCTCGGCCTGGACGACGACAGCAAGCTGAGCACGATCAACATGAACATGGAGGAGTTCTATAACACTGCGAAGAACGCAGATGTGATCATCTACAACTGCTCCATTGCCTCCCAGCTCTATACCATGGATGATCTGCTCAGTCTCAGCCCTGTTCTGGAGGACTTCAAAGCCGTTCAGGAAAACAACGTCTGGTGCACGACGGAGAGCATGTTCCAGCAGACCGACAAGATGGGCACCATCATTCAGGAGATGAACCGCATCTTCTCCGAGACGGCCACCGAGGAGAATATGCATTACATTTTCCATCTGCAGTAAGGAAGGGACTCCCCTATGCAAGGAACCGAAGCAATCCGTCCTGGCGCGGCGCGGGCACGCTATCTGGCAGTATTCATCTGCCTGATCGCTGCATTCGTGCTGCTCACGGTCTGGAACATAAACTCCGGCAGCGTACATATCTCCGTCCGGGAGATCGCGCGTATCATTTTCCTGCGGCAGGGAGATGAGACGCAGCTCGGCATCGTCTGGAAGCTGCGCCTGCCGCGTATCATCGCAGCAGCCGTGCTCGGCGGCGGTCTGGCATTGTCCGGCTTTCTGATGCAGACCTTCTTCGGCAATCCGATCGCCGGGCCTTTCGTGCTCGGCATCTCGTCCGGATCCAAGCTCTTCGTTGCCCTCGTCATGATCGTGGCGCTGCGGTTCGTGACCTTCGTCTCCTCCTGGATGATGGTGATCGCCGCATTTGTCGGCGCCCTGATCGCCATGGGATTCGTCCTGCTTGCGGCGAAATCCATCCGGCAGATGTCCATGCTTCTGGTCGCGGGCATCATGATCGGCTATATCTGCTCCGCGGCAACGGAGTTCCTCATCACATTTGCTCAGGACAGCGACATCGTGAATCTTCATAACTGGACACAGGGCAGCTTCTCCGGCACGAAGTGGGACGACGTGCGCATCTTCTCCATTCTGATCCTCGGCTGTTTCGTAGCAGTGTTCCTGATGTCCAAGCCGATCGGCGCGTATCAGATGGGTGAATCCTACGCGCAGAGCATGGGCGTCAACGTCAAGCGCTTCCGCATCATCCTCATCCTCATGTCGAGCCTGATCGCCGGATGCGTTGCCGCCTTCGCCGGGCCGATCTCCTTCGTTGGCATCGCGGTGCCGCATCTGATCAAGATGCTGCTGAAAACGGCGAAACCGATTCTCGTCATCCCTGCCTCTTTCCTGGGGGGCGGCGTGTTCTGTCTGTTCTGCGACTACCTTGCCCGCACGATCTTCTCCCCTGTCGAGCTCTCCATAAGCACCGTCACCGCCATCTTCGGCGCGCCGGTGGTCATCGCGATGCTCATACGCCGTCACGGCGAGAAAGGCTGAGGTGACGAATGGGCGAGTATTATTTCCGCACAGACGGACTCTCTGTCGGCTACAACGGCCAGACACTGATCCATGACATCGATATCCGTATCAAAGCCGGTGAGATCCTCACCCTGATCGGTCCGAACGGTTCCGGTAAATCCACCATCCTCAAGACGATCACAAAGCACCTGGCCGCGATTCGCGGCGACAGCTTCATCGCGGATGTCTCCATCAGCTCACTGAGCTACAAGGCACTGTCCAGGCGTCTTGCCGTTGTGCTCACGGAGCGCATCAAAGGTGAACTGCTCACCTGCTATGACGTAGTCGCGACAGGACGCTATCCCTATACGAACACACTCGGTCTGCTAAGTCCTGAAGACCGCGAAAAGGTGTACGACGCCATGGAGCGCGTTCACGCCTCAGAGCTTGCCGGGAAGGATTTCACCGCCATCAGTGACGGGCAGCGCCAGCGTGTTCTGCTTGCGCGCGCGATCTGTCAGGAGCCGGAGATCATCGTCCTCGACGAGCCGACCTCCTTCCTTGACATCCGGCACAAGCTCGAGCTGCTGAGCATTCTGCGCTCCATGGCAAAGGAAAAAGGCATCACCGTCATCATGTCGCTTCATGAGATCGACCTCGCGCAGAAGATTTCCGACAAGGTCATGTGCGTAAAGGGCGACGTGATCTCCCATTTCGGAACGCCGGATGAGATCTTCCGCGAAGAGATCATCAGCGATCTGTACGGCATCACGGCCGGCACCTACAACATCACTTTCGGCAGCGTGGAGCTTCCCCGCCCCGCCGGAGAACCGAAAGTGTTCGTCATTTCAGGCTGCGGAAGCGGCATATCGACTTTCCGTCGTCTGCAAAAAGAGGATACGCCCTTCTACGCGGGCATTCTGTTCAAAAACGACGTGGACTACCAGATCGCCGAAAAGCTGGCTGCGGAGGTCATCGCGGAGGAGCCGTTCATGCGCATCAGCGATGACACCTATGCGCGCGCGCTAGAGGCGATGAAGCGCTGTGAGACAGTGATCTGCAC
The DNA here is from genome assembly GCA_017539885.1 of Oscillospiraceae bacterium. The sequence continues at coordinate 19,952 of JAFYCC010000009.1, read as the reverse complement.
GGGCGTTCCCATCGGGGAGACGAACGCGCGGATCGCCGACCTGATAAACGAGGCAAAACAGCTTGGACTGCTGCGTGAAGGAGGGGACGATCTGCCGAAAGACAATTGACTCGCAAGCCCGCGCCGCCGTCGGCAGCGGCGGTCAAAGACTGTCTGCCGAGATCACGCTCAGAGATACAGGGCTGCAGCGCAGCCCGGAAGGAGGATCCATGAAAACCATTTCCAAAAAACTTCTGACCCTGGTGCTGGCCGTCGTCATGATCACCGCGCTGGCCGTACCCGCCCTGGCGGCGGACAGCCTCAGCTATGACGGCGATTCCGTTGACTTTATCAAGGCCGACGGCTCTCAGTTCGGCATGTTCACCCCGCAGGAGGGAACGACTGCCGTTCTCGACGGCGATAATGTCGTCATCCATTACGTACCGAAAAACACGACCGTTTACAACGCGCTGCACTTCGGTCCCATTTCCGATACAGAGCTGACCAAGGATGTTTCCTTCAATGAAGACGGCTCGTTTGACATCACGCTCAGCAAGGATAAGTGCGGTACCGCCATTCCCGTTGCCCCCATCAAGGCAAAGGATGGAAAGACGACCTCCGACCAGTACTATCTTGCCATTCCGGCAGCTGACAAGCTCAAGGCTGATACCCCCGTTCTGATCTCCCCTGCTCCCTACTCCGGCGAGAGCGTCAACTTCATCAAGGCGGACGGCTCTCAGTTCGGCATGTTCACCCCGCAGGAGGGAACGACCGCCGTTCTCGACGGCGACAACATCGTTATCCACTTCGTCCCGAAGAATACGACCGTTTACAATGCGCTGCACTTCGGCCCCATCTCCGACGCGGAGCTGACCAAGGATGTTGTTTTCAATGAAGACGGCACGTTCGACATCACGCTCGGCAAGGACAAGTGCGGCACTTCCATACCGGTAGCGCCCATCAAGGCCAAAGACGGCGCAACCACCTCCGATCAGTACTTCCTTGCCATTCCCGCCGCGGACAAACTCCAGGCCGCCGCCCCCAAGGGAGACGCGCTGACCATTACCAATACCACTTCCATGTTCAAGGGCGATTCCGCGTCTCTGGAAAAAACAGATTCCGGCAGCGTCCTCGTCGTCGCCCTCAGCGGTACCACCTACAAGTACCTCTTCAAGGGCACCTATGAGCAGGCAGTCGCCAACGGCGACCAGCGTGCCAGCTGGATCGAGGGCAAAACCAACAGCGACGGCAAGATCGAGTTCCGCATCCCCGTTGCAGACGGTGAAGCCGTTATCCCCGCCGTGTCCATCTCCAACACCTATCTTACCAAGTATGAGAGCGGCGAGAACTCCCTCGCACGCGCTTTCTATCCCCGTCAGTTCGTGCTTGACGCCGAGGCCAAGACGCTCACCATCGGCGACTATGAGGACAGCAGAGATCTGACTGTCACGAACAACGTCAAGATGTTCAGGGTCTCCGCCGCCAAACTGGTTACTGTGGGCGGCCCCAATTCGAACAACTACAAGGCCGATCTGGCATTGACCATGGGCAGCGACTCCTATAATGCCGCCTATGTCGGCAGATCCTCTGCGATCAAAGAGGACACGGCTGTCATCGAACTGGGTGAGGGCAATCTGTTTGAGCTGCCCACGAAGTGGCTCGGCACATTCGGCAAGCCGGAAACGCTCCAGAGCATTCTTGAGAAGCCCTTCATCGTGAGCTTCCGTTCTGCGAAGAACGGCACCTGGTATGAGCGCCAGTTCACTATCGACGAGAACGCCGGTACTCTTGTCATTGACGAGGCTCCCGCGGCACCTTCCTTCTCCGACGTTGCAGAGACCTCTCCGTATTATGAGGCCGTTGAGTGGGCAGTCAAGCAGGCTGTCACCAACGGTGTAAGCGAGACCCGCTTCGAGCCTGACCAGAACTGCACCCGCGCGCAGATCGTCACATTCATCTGGCGTGCGCAGGGCTGCCAGGAGCCGACCATCAGCAACCCCTTCACCGATATAAACGAGAGCGACTATTTCTTCAAAGCCGCCCTATGGGCTGTCGAGAAGGGTCTGATTGTCTCCGGTGATGCAGCAGTCTTCGAACCGAAGGCAGAGTGCACGAGGCTTGAAGCAGTCACCTATCTCTGGATTGCCGCAGGCAGCCCCGCGGCGCAGGGGTCCGGCACATTTACGGATGTGACCTCCGGTGCCGACGCTGTCAACTGGGCTGTTGAACAGGGTATCACGGACGGAATGACCGCGACTACCTTCGCGCCGGACAGGACCTGTACACGCGGTCAGATCGTCACCTTCCTCTACCGCTGCACGAAAGCCTGAGCCGAAAGCAGAAAAGATCTCATAAACCGATAACGAAAAGAGGCTGTGAAGATCGGGAGACGCAAGGATCCCGGACTTCACAGTCCTCTTTATGTGTATATGTATCTACAGGAAACGGAAGAATAACGCGGTACTGTTTCTTGTCTTTTCCATTCCTGCATGATAGAATCAACTTGTTAAACCTCGGAAAGGATCGGATGCAGCATGATACGTGACCGTTCCCGCTTGAAGATTATCGTGGCAATTTTCGCAGCCTCTGCCATGATGGCCTCGTGCAACACTCTGGTGCCGCTTCTGGCCCGGATTCAGGCGAGCTTTCCAGAGCAGTCCGTCTCCAACGTTCAGATGGTCTTCACGCTCACTTCGCTCGTCGCCGTTCCCACGATGCTGCTCTCAAGCGTCTTGACGCGTGTTTTTTCCAAAAAGACTCTCACCGCTGTCAGCCTGATCTTCATGTTCGTCGGCGGAATGCTCCCGGTATTTATCCACGAGACTTTCTGGGTGCTCTATATCGCCGCCGCGCTGATCGGCATCGGCATGGGCATACTCAACGTCATGAGCTCCGCGCTCGTCTCGGATCATTTTCAGGGTCTGGATAAAGGCCGTGTCATGGGCGTGCAGTCGATCGCCCTGAGCGTCGGAAGTGCGCTGATGTCCTTTTTCAGCGGAGACATTGCCAAGGTCGCGCACTGGAGCCGTTCCATGCTCGTCTTTCTCGTCGCTGTGCCGCTGCTGATCGTCTTTCTCTGTCTCATGCCCGCGGACGGACCGACGCCGCGCCAGCCATCCGGAAAACGGGTCTACAACCGCAGGCTGCTGTTTTTCGTCCTGCTGACGCTCTTCTGGGGCATGCTCTATACGAGCTTCCAAACCAACGTCGCCATGTTTATTGAGGAAACGGGCTACGGTGACACGGCGTTCGCGGGCTTGGTCAGCGCCGTCTTCACGGTCATCGGCATTCCCTGCGGCATGCTCATGGGGCCGATGATCAAGGCCACACGCAGCAAGCTTCTCCCGCTGGCCGTCCTGTGTGCAGGCGCGGGCATGCTCTGCGCCGCATTCGCCCGGGGGCCGATACCGGTATTCATCGGTTCCCTGCTTGTCGGCATCGCTTTCGGCACATATGGTCCCGCCTCGAACACGGCGGCAGCCACGATGGTCCCCGCGGAGAGCGCCGCAGCGGGCATTGCTTTAATGAAGGCCGTCGGTCATCTCGGCCGCTTCCTGTCCCCGCACGCGCTCAATGCGCTGTCCGGGATCTTTGGCGGAGGCTTCCGGAACGTCTTTCTCGTGGGCGGCATCGGTCTGCTGCTTCTTGGCCTCGTGTTTCTGATCTTCAACCCTGTCCGGGACGGGGATCTGCTATAACCGCAATCCATAACATGACAAGCGCGTGGAAGACAGACACCGTCCTCCACGCGCTTCTCTCTTTTTTCGTCTTTATATACCCGTTTTCAGGGAGTATCAACAGCGCTGCTGACATTCGTTCGGCCATGCAGCTTTCGGCTGGCGCTTCTCAGTTTCCTGATACGGTTTCTGCCTGATCTGGAACTCCGCTCATCTCGTGAAACTGAGGATTCTGACCCTGCTTGTCGTTCTTTTCCGAAACAAACCACAATACAACAGCAGCTATCAGCCAAATGCCCCTGAACACATTTGTCGATATGCTTCCCGGGAACCTATCGAATAATGCGTTCCAATCATAGACCGCACCGATTGCATCCATAAAAGCATGATAGAGCGCACAGGCGATCACGCTTTTTGTCGATTTATATATTGCAGCCAGAGCAAATGCCCAGATAAAGATCGTGATCCCGAAACCGATGATACTGTCTCCGGAATGGTTTGATGTCGGGTCCAAAAACACAGGAAAATGCCAAACGAACCAGATTGCGGCGGTAAGCAGGACCGAAAACGGATACGGCATTCTTTTATCCAATTCCGGCTGCAGCAACCCCCGCCAGCCGGTTTCTTCGGCAATACCGACAAACGGTATCATGATCACGAAACCGAGGGGAAACATATACCAGGGCGAACCATTCGGGGTCCCGAACAGGATCGCGTAGACAAGCGCCAGCAAGCAGAACCCGCCTGTGATCAGGATCGTTTTCAGTTTATTCTCAGTGCGGAAAATGTTCCGAAACATCTGCCGGATGCCGGTCTTCTCTATGAACAGAGCCATGATCAGGACCGCGACAAGAGGTGTCGGAGTGGAAAACAGCAGGCCGATCGCGGCATACAGGAAATAACCCGCCGTCATTTTCCCTGTTTCACTGTACTCGACCGAATACGGCAGCAGCCACATGTGAAGGGTAACATAGCAAAATGCAGACAGGATTACGATCAGGAGCAGATACCACCACAATCTGCTTAATCGGGCTTTGCCGGGTTTTGATGCTGTTTCATTCTTCACAGGAAGTTCTCCTCACATTCACGATTTGGGGCCGCACCCGAATCCAGAAATTTTCAGAGGGCTCGCTCGAGCCCTCTAAAAGTCTCAGGAAGCGAGCCCCCCGCTGTCATTTGCCTCTCCCGGAATCACGGAAGAGTATCGTTTTCGATTCTCACCCCGAGATTGTGATGCGGATATCGCCGCTCGTGGTCTCGATCTCGCAGTCGCCGCCTCTCCCCGTCGGGACGTTAACACCCCCGCTGGTCGTGTGCGTGATGAAGGTCTTTTCCGTCCGCAGCGAACCGGTCACCTCACCGCTGGAAGACTTAATGTGCAGTGTGAGCGCGTCGCAGCGCGTCAGTGTCAGATCTCCGGAAGAGCTCGTGATACGGATATCTTCCTGTGATACGACATCCGTCAGCGTTTTTTCACCGCTCGTGCTCTCAGCATTCAGCGTGCGGCAGGTCACGTCCTTCATTCGGATGTCACCGCTGGTCGTCTGGGTGATAAGCTCGCCGGACGCGGCGACGTTCTCCAGAGAAATGTCTCCGCTCGTGCAGCTCATGCTCACGCTGCCGCAATCGACGCCGCTGACATAAATGCTCCCGCTGGTGGACGCCGCGGTCAGGGCATAGCATCCGAGGTCAGTGACTGCAATCGTCCCGCTGGTGGCAGCAGCGTTGAGCGTTCCGTCGACCTGCGCGCGGAAGTCAATGTCTCCGCTCGTGCTTGAAACGCTCGCCGTACCGAAACTGTATCCCCCTGGTATTTTTACGTCTCCGCTGGAGGACCCGACGGCGAGCGCGTCATACACGGTCTCCGGCAGCCAGAGCTCGATCACATCCCGGCCGCTCGTGCCGAGAATCAGGTTGATGTTCGTGATCGATTCACGTTCCACGTAGAGCGTGCCGCCGCGAACTTCGACCTTGTGCGTCCAGCCCTCGCACTCCATACACTCGATGCGGCAGCTGCCGTCATTCGTGCGTCTGAGCTCTACGTCCCCGGAGGCGCTGCGCACGTCGATCGCCTGGAACGGCTCCGTCACGGGATACGTCCTGGGCGTGAGCTCCTTCTGCGTGATCGTCTTTGAACCGAATCCGATCTGCAGACCGTCGAAACGAAAGCCGCCCGAAAGCAGCGCGATGCCGCCAAGGATCAGGCCGGCAACGATAAGGCAAGCTGCAACAGCGATCGCAATCCTCAATCCATATTTCATTCTGGTTTTCCTCTCTTTCCGATAAAACAACTCTTGATGGCCTGCCAGAGCAGCTTCCCGAGTTTAACGATGCATTTGGCAAGAGCAGTGCAGCCCAAGAACATGAATAACGCCAGGCCTGCGCAAACGAACGCCGCGCCGATCCCCAGCAGGATGCCCGGCAGACTGAGCGGCTGGAGCACAAAGCCCCCGATGAGGCAGGCGATTGCCGCCACTGCGACGCTCAGCACAACGGCATAGAGCGAAACGATGATTGCCCACAGCGTTATGTAAACCGATAGAACGACTGCCGCTATGGCAATCAGGATCGGCAGCCAGACTGGAGAGCCGACTGCGATGAGCACGATCTCCCACGCCTTGAGCGCTCTTTTGGGCTTCATGCGCGCCTTGACAAGCTTTGTCATCGGCGTGTCCATCAGGATCTGCTCGGCGATCTCGTCCACCGAGCCGACCGCCGCGACGGCCACCGTTTCGGGCACGCCGTCCTCGATCCGGTCGTCGATCATCTCACAATAATACTCGATCGAACTCGTGATATCCGCCTCCGGCAGTCCCGCGAGACGGGCGCGCAGTGCGGCACAGAATTGCTGTTTATCCATGCGGATTCTCCCCCCTCGTGACAAATCGGTAGATCGATTCCATCTCCGTCCAGTCCGCTTTGAAGTCCTCGATGCGCCGCAGGCCGAGCGGCGTGATGCTGTAGTACTTTCGCAGGCGCCCGTTATGCTCCGCGGATCGCACTGTCAGCATCCCGGCTGTCTCCAGCCGCCGCAGGATCGGATACAGCGTTGATTCGGAGATATCCACGTACGGCTCCATGTCACGGATGATCTGATACCCGTAGCTGTCGCCCGGTTTGATGGCGGCCAGCACGCAGACGTCCAAGAGGCCGCGTTTTAGCTGTATATCCATCGAATGCCTCCTTTCGCATAATACTATACATCACATAGTATTATGTGTCAAGAGGTAATTTCAGATCCATCAAAAAAGGCCGGAAGAATCCTCTTCCGACCTCTTTGCTTCTGCTTTGCTTATTCTTCCGTACCAGGTTCGCTTCGCAGCTGCTCCATACGTCGTCTGCAGCCGGGCCAGGTAAGCAGGAACAGCACGATGGCCAGCGCCGCCGGCGTGGCGCCAAAAAGGATGACTGCGCGATAGTTCCCCGAGAAGTCCCGCACGAAACCGCCCAGAAGCGGTCCGATAAAATAGCCGATGTCCATACCGACATACAGCGTATTGCTGGCGACGGCCCGTTTCTCTTTCGGCTCGAGCTGCATCGTCAGCGCCTGCACGACAGGGTTCGCCGCGCCGTAGCCCGCTGCCGCCACCGCGCCGCCTGCAAGAATCAGGCCGAGCGCGGAGGCTCTGCCGATCATGAAATAGGACGCGAGAAACATCAGGCAGGCCGGAACCATCAGCGTCTTCATTCCGACTCTGTCTGACAGCGCCCCGCTCAGAGGCCGGATGGCAAGCATCACGGCCGCCATCACCGTAAAGAACAGCCCGATATTCTCCACGCCGAGTTCGTCGGCATAAGGCACCATATAGCTGTTGTACAGCGAATAGGCGATCACCAGCAGCATCAGCACCGCAGACGGTGCGATGGCGCGGCGTGAGAGGATGTTCTGATACCACTTCCCCGCCGCGACTGGAGACTGCTTCACACGTCGCTGGGCGTGAAGCATGGCTGTCGGCACGAGCGCGGCTGCCATCATCACCGCTGCAAAGGCGAACATCGCCGTGTAGCCGAAGTCCTCTCCGCCACGCGCAGTGCCCCATTCGCGCAGGGCGAGGCCGATGTGCGGCGCGATGGCCTGCGAGATGGCGGTGCTCGCGCCGAACATGCCCAGCCCGGAAGCCAGCTTTTCCTGCGGGAGGCTGTTTGAGGCGATCAGCATGCACAGCGAGCCGACGAAGGCGTACTGAACGCCGTGGAGCAGCCGGAACAGGAAAAAAGCAGGAATGGCATGAAAAAGGGCGTAACCGATGTTCACGACACAGCCGATCACGAAAACGCCGAGCATCAGCTTCTTGTGATCCGCGCGCGTCTGCACCGGTCCCGCCACCGGCCGCATCGCCAGCGCCACGGCAAAGAACAGACCCGTCAGCAGCCCCATGAGTTTCGGCCCTGCGCCGAGGAAGCTCGCGTAGGTCGAGACAAGCGCGTTCGTAGAAGAGTGCGACATCTGCAGCAGGCAGTTCGCCAGCAGGATACAGATGAAATCATGCGTCCAGATCGTGTGTTTCTTTCCGAGGTCCGGCAAAGCCGCCCACCTCCTGCTTCGAAGTCCTTTTATGCGAAGATCCTGCCGCGGCGGATTTCCCGCCGTCGAAGAGTCTCTTGCGCGGTCCGGGTCGCTTCCCGCTTCATTTGCCGGCGACCGTCAGAAGATGCACCGCGCCGGCCATTCCCTGAGACCCGATGATCTGCGGCTTTCCCGGTGCGAACTCGACGGCGTGATAACCGTGGACGTGCCCGCAGAGGATCGCCCGGACCGCATCGTTCGTCTCGCACAGGGAAACGAAGTCGCGGGCGTTTTCGTCCGCCGTTTCGGAGTCGATAAAGAAATACTTGGAACCTGTGAGCGCGTCTCTGCAGAAAGCTGTCATTACGGGCACGTGGCAGAGCACGATCATCGGCTTTCCTTCGCCGCAGAGCGCACGCAACGCATCAAGATCCTCTGTCGAAACAGTCATCCTGCTGTCGTCGACGGCGGCAATGCGAAAGCCCTCGAACTCAAGCGTATGCACGCCCGAGGTCCAGGCTCCCGGACACTCCGGATCTTCATGGTTGCCCGGCACGCAGATGTATCTCCCGCCGTATTCCGCGAGCCGTTTTGCGAGATATCGTACGCCCGCCGGGTGCATGTGGTCAAGGTTGTCGCCCGAGAACAGCAGGGCATCCGGTCTGAGTTCTTCGGCAAGCGCGAGCTGCTTCTCAAAGGCCTCAACTGTTGAAATCCGCTGTGCGTCGCCGTACGGCTCGTCCGCCCCCTGGCAGAACTCCATCAATCCTCTCGCGAATTTCTCCTTGAAGACAGCCCAAAGCGCTTCCTGCTTCTCCGTCTGCTCACGCTCCTCCGGGGTGCTCTGTGCGTCGGCAGTGCTGACGTGCGTATCCGTGACGTGCATAAACAAATGCTCTCTCTGAATGCCCGGGATCACGAGCCGGTTCTCGCGAAACCAGAAAAAAGCGTCTTCTTTCACTCAGATCAGCTCCGTTCTTCTGATTCTTAACAGCATTACTATAGCACGTGTCCGGTTTTGCTGACAAGAGGCGATGTCATATTCGCCGCCTCTTGATTTTTTCAGCGTCCGGCTGTATAGTAATTAATTGCAAAATCTTGAAAAACCAGGTGAATTAACGATGGTAAAAATCGATATCTTTTCCGGCTTCCTCGGCGCCGGGAAAACGACGCTCATCAAGAAACTCATCGCGGAAGCCTATGCCGGCGAGAAGCTCGTGCTCATCGAAAACGAATTCGGCGAGATCGGTATCGACGGCGGTTTTCTGCAGGACGCAGGCGTGACCGTGAACGAGATGAATTCCGGCTGCATCTGCTGCTCCCTGACCGGCGACTTCCGCAAAGCGCTGCAGATGGTCGTGTCGGAATATAAGCCCGACCGCGTCCTCATCGAGCCTTCCGGGGTCGGCAAGCTCTCCGAGATCGTTGCCGCCGTGCAGACCGCGGGCGTCGAAGGCATGGAACTCGGCGGCCTGACCGCCGTCGTGGACGCCACGCGCGCCAAGCTGTATATGCGCAACTTCGGCGAGTTCTTCAACGATCAGGTGGAGTCCGCCAACTGCATCGTGCTCTCGCGTACGGGAGGCATGCCGGAAGCGAAGCTCGCGCAGGCGGTCGCGCTGCTGCGGGAGAAGAATCCCGAAGCCGTGATCATCACCACTGACTGGAACGAGCTCGGCGGCCGTCAGATTCTGGAGGCGATCGAACAGAAGCTGACGATCGGCACGGAACTGGAGGCGCTGCTACGCGCCCATGCCGAGCACGAGCATGAACATCATCACGACCATGATCACGACCATGATCACGACCACGACCACGACCATGACCACGGAGAGCACTGCTCCTGCGGCTGCCACGATCATGACCATCACGATGCCGATGAGGTCTTCCAGAGCTGGGGCGCAGAGACGGCGCGACAGTTCACGAAAGAGGAGCTTGAGGGCATTCTCGAGGAACTCGAGGACGAAAAGAAATACGGAATGGTCGTTCGTGCGAAGGGCTACGTCCCCGCGGCAGACGGCAGCTGGATCCATTTCGACTATACGCCTGGCGAGCCCGACATCCGCACGGGCGCCGCAAACGTGGCCGGCCGCATCTGCGTAATCGGCGCCGGTCTGAAGTCCGACGCGGTAAAGGAGCTGTTCCGACTGTGAAGCAGATTCCGGTATACCTGTTTACGGGTTTTCTGGAGGCGGGCAAAACGCGCTTCATCCAGGAAACGCTGGAGGATCCCCGCTTCAACAGCGGCGAGAAGACACTGCTTCTGCTGTGTGAGGAGGGGCTTGAGGAATACGATCCCCGCAGTTTTTCCGGCGCGAACGTCTGGATCTCCGTTATTGAAAATGAAGAGGATCTTCAGCCCGAAGCGCTGAAAAAGCTCCTGCAGGCGCACAAGTGTGAGCGCGTCGTCGTCGAGTACAACGGCGTGTGGATGCTCAACACGCTCTATCAGCAAATGCCGGAGAACTGGGTCGTCGCACAGGAGTTCATGTTTGCCGATGCGAACACCTTCCTCAGCTACAACGCGAACATGCGCCAGCTCGTCTACGACAAGCTGCGCAGCTGCGAACTCGTGGTATTCAACCGCTGCGGCGAGAATGTCGACCGCATGGCGCTGCATAAGATCGTGCGCGCCGTGAGTCGTCGCGCGGATATCGCCTATGAAGCGCCGGACGGCAAGGTGAGCTACGATGACATCGTCGACCCGCCCCCCTACGACATGGACGCCCCGGTCGTGGAGATCGCCGACGGAGACTACGCGTTCTTTTACGCGGACCTGAACGAGAACCTGAAGACCTACGACGGCAAGACGGTGCGGGTCAAGGGCATGATCGTTCAGACCAAAGCGCCGCAGGACAAGTTTTTCGTCTTCGGTCGGCAGATGATGACCTGCTGCTCGGACGATCTGCAGTTTGCCCCGGTCATTGTAGAGGGTGCGTTCCCTGCCGGAGTAAAAAGCGGCGCATGGATGACCGTCACCGCGAAGCTCGAGGTCAAGCAGCACAAGGCATACCGCGGCGAAGGGCCGGTGTTCAAGCTCCTGAGCATGGAGTCCGCACAGCCTCCCGCCGATCCGGTCGCCGCTTTCACATAAACGCGCCAAAACGGCCCTCCCGATGCCGGGAGAGCCGTTTTGACGCGTTTACGCCTTATTCCAGACTCAGCGCGCTGCCGCACGCGCGTACGGCAGCGCGGATGCATTCCTCACACGGACACAGCGGCTTTCCGTTTTCCATGCGCTTGAGTTCTTTGCAGATCACTGCGCCGCAGTGTGACAGGAAGTCGTCCGAGATCATCTTCCCGAAGCGCAAAGGCTTCTCGCCGTCGTACAGTCCGGCTGCCAGTCCCGCGCCGACCAGTGCGCCGCAGCTGCCCTCGCGGTTTCCCATGCCCCCGCCGAACCCGGAAGCCGCAGATGCGAGCTGTTCTTCCGTCAGTGGTGTCAGATCCGCCAGTGCGAGCACCACGCTCTGACAGCAGTTTCCCCTGCCCTGTGCGCGGATGGCCACAGCCTTTTCCGCGCGTTCCTCGATCGTCATGGTATCATCCTCCGAATACGTCTGCGCTTTACTCTTAGAGGTATCCGAGCTTGCGCGCTTCCGCACGCAGCTCACCGCGGAAATCCGGGTGAGCAACCGCGATGAGATTGTTCACACGCTCACGGACGCTTCGGCCGGAGAGCCGTGCAACGCCGTATTCCGTCACGACATTGTCCGCGATGGAGCGAGGGATGGTGACAACAGCGCCGGGGGTGAGCGTCGCCTTGATTCTGCTGACCGTGCCCTTTGCGGCCGTCGATGGCAGGGTGATGATGCCGCGTCCGCCTTTCGACTGCGAGACACCGTAGGCGAACTCGAAGGCGCCGCCCTCGCCGCTCCACTGCGTCGGACCGATGCTCTCGGAGCAGATCTGACCGGTGATGTCCACCTCCAGCGCACTGTTGACACTGACCATGTTGTCGATCTTGGCGATGTTGAAGGGATCATTCGTATACTTTGCGGGCAGGATGCGCACATTCGGGTTCGACTCCAGGATGTCGAACAGCTTCTGATCACCCAGCACGAAGGAGCCGATATGAAGTCCGGTGTCTACGTTCTTTTTGCTGCCGTTGATGACCCCCGCCTCGATCAGATCGCCCACGTAAGAGCTGAACATCTCGGTATGCAGGCCAAGATCATGGCGGTGGAAGAGGTTGGACGCGATGGTGTCGGGCATGCCGCCGATGCCGATCTGGATGCAGTCGCCGTCTTTGATGAGTTCCGAGGCGTAGCCGCCCACCGCTTTGTCGATCTCAGTCGGTATGCTGCGCGGCACGATGAACAGGGGCGTCGTGACCTCGGTCAGGCGCGTCACCTGCGTGATATTGATCTCGATGGAACCCTTGATGCGCGGGAGCGCCGGATTGACCTCAAGCAGGATCTTGTCCGCGGCTTCAATCGCCTCAGTCTCGAAGAGCATCTCGCCGGAGACGAGGAAGTTGCCGTTCTCGTCCATGGGCGTGCAGGCAGCGAGGAAAACGTTGGCCTTGCGATGCCGGTAGCGGACAGGCAGATAATCGTGCAGATGGCAGGGATAGAAAGTCACCAGACCGTTCTTGTAGCCTTCGCGCACGCCGGGCTCGAAAAAGTGGGACACGACGTCGATCTTGTCCCGCATCTCCGGCATCCTGTACACCGGGTACGGGATGCCCTTGGCGCGCAGGATCTCGATATTCTCCACGCGCGGAACGATCTTCTGGATGTTGCTGAGGATCTCCACGGGCTCGCAGAGATTTCCTGCAGGGCAGAGGATGTCCCCCGTCTCGATACAGTCCAGGCAGTCGTCAACGGTGCCCAGCTTGTCCTGATACATGGCCTGATAGTCAGCGTAATTCATTTCGCGCGCAGCCTCCATAACAAATAATGCAGTAGTATCTTATACAATATTCCGCTAAAAAGCAAGGCTTTTCAGCGGCCGCAGCTTGCTCGCAGCCGTCCCTCGCGCCAATCTGTTTCCGGAACCTGAAGGAGGTATTTTTATGCTGAAACATCTGCAAAAAGCGGAGGACTGCCGTTCCTTTGCCGAGGAACTGCGTCAGGACGCCTCGTTCTCTGATCCCATGACCGCCTCAGACAGCAACTTCGAGCACAATCTGTTCGGCGCCTTTGCCCGGTCGGACGAGGTCGTGCTCGGCGTATATCGGGAAAGCTCTCTGATCGGCCTTTTCGTTTTCCTTCTTCTGGACGAGGAGAAGTATGCGGAGATGATCGTCGGCCTCTCCCGCGAAGAGACTGCCTACGCGGAAATCTTCGATTGGCTCCGCGGGCGCTGTGCAGGATTTCTTGTTGATTTTGTGTTCAATCCCTCCAACCGTCTGCTGCGCTCGTTTCTTGAACGGGAACGCGCCGATTTCGATACCGAGCAGCTGAAGATGACGCTCTCTGACATTTCCCCGGCCTCGACCGTCGACACATCCGGCGTGGAGCCGCTGTCGGAAAAGACTATGGCTCAGTATCTCGCGATGCACAACAAGGACATGTACTGGACGGGAGACAAGGTCGCCGCGGCGCCGGATCATTTCCGGACCCTTGTCGCTCTGGACGGAGACACTGTCGTCGGCTATCTGGACGTGACGAACTGCTTTGATGAGAATGAGCCCTATGATCTGTATGTCAAGGAAGAATACCGCCGGCGCGGCTGGGGACGCCGTCTTCTGGCCAGGGCGATCATGCTCAACCGTCCGAACGCCATGATGCTGCTGGTGGAGGTGGACAACGCGCCTGCCATCCGGCTGTATTCGGATCTTGGCTTTGCTCCCGTGCCCGGGCAGAACAGTCTCACTGCCCACTGGCGGCTCGAATAAAGTGCCGGCGCGTCAGTGAAGACACGGCCTGTCGGGAAAAAATGATTTGCGCCTAAGCTGTTGCCATTCCCCGAAGAAAACGGTATACTGTAACCATACAAAACATCAGCAAAAAGGAGATGTTGATCAACCATGAATGCCAAACCGTATTCCAACCGTTCCCCCAAGCGCGGCTGGTCCTGGGAGACGCCGCCCGACCCCATCCCCGAGGAGCAGATCGCCGAAACGATCGAGCGCGACGTGGTCGTAGTCGGCGGCGGCATCAGTGGTCTCGCCGCAAGCACCCGTCTCGCGCAGAAGGGTCTGCGCGTCGTGACTCTGGACAAGTGCGACGCTGCCGGCGCGCACGGCTGGCAGATCGCCGCGCTCGACTCTCCGGTCATGCGCCAGTACGGCAAATCCATCGACAAGAACGAGTTTGTCCGCCGCTGGCTCGACCTCAGCGGCGAGCAGCCGAACGAGGATATGCTCCGGCTCTTCGTCGACAACAGTCCGAAGGTGATCGAATGGATCCTGAGCGTTCTGGACGAGGACGTGGAAAAGCAGATCTACTCGGCGCCTTTCCGCGGCCCTGTCTTCGGAGAGTATCAGGGCTCCCACCACGTTCTGAAAAAGGAGAACTCGCGCTACAAGGGCAAGGGCGGCGGCTGGCTGCTCATCGAGGCTTTTGAGCGTCAGATCGCCCTGCACGGCAACGACCTGCTCCGCAATGTCAAGGTGCACTATCTGGAGAAAGACGAGTCCGGCCGCGTCACCGGCGTGATCGCCTCCGACAAGGACGGCGTCTACCGCCGCTTCAACGGAAAGCGCGCCGTCGTGCTCGCCACCGGCGACATTGGCGGTGACGAGGAGATGCTGCGGGCTTTCTGCCCTGTCGCCCTCACCCGTGAGATCGATCTGTTCTGGCCGGCGACCTCCAACGGCGGCGACGGTCATAAGATGGCCTACTGGGCCGGCGCTGCCTTCGATGACGCGCCCTGGGCTCCGGTCATGCACAACCATCCCTACGGCCGCTTTGATTCTTTCTATCTCCATGTCAACAGCCGCGGCAAGCGCTTCATGAACGAGGATACCTGGATGCAGGCAAAGAGCGTCCGCATCTCCATGCAGCCCGAACCGAACTGGGCCTTCGCCGTCTTCGACGCGAAGTGGCTGGACGAGTTCGGCGAGCGCTTCCCGCTCATCGGCGGACAGGGCGCCATGCCGCTGAACATGGCCGTCAACGACGCCAAGTGGGACCCCAACTGCGGTCTGAAGGAGGAGGTCGCCGGCTATATCGACGCCGGTAAGGCTTTCGTGGCCGACACGCTTGAGGAACTTGCTGCGAAGATGGAGGTCCCCTACGAGAATCTCAAGGCAACCGTGGACCGCTATAACGAACTGTGCGCGCTCGGCGACGACCCGGATTTCGGCAAGCGCCCGGAACTGCTCACCACGATCGTCAAGGCGCCTTTCTATGCCGTCAAGATGGGTTCTTCCCTGCTCGACGTCATGGGCGGATGCCTCACCAACAAGGAGCTCAACATCGTTGACGCCGACTATCAGCCCATTCCCGGACTCTATGCCATCGGCAACTGCTGCGGCGGCATGTACGGCGTGGACTATCCCCTCCTGCTCAACGGCAACAGCTACGGGCGCGCGTTCAGTTACTCGCTCGCGCTCGGCCGCATCCTGAGCGGGATCCCCGATGATGAGGAGGCTGCAAAATGAAATTTTCATACTCGAACCGCACCCCGAAGCAGGACTGGTCCTGGGAGAGGATGTCTCCCGACACGCTGCCCCCGCTCCCCCCTCCCGCCGAGGTCTTTGAAGCCGACGTCGCCATAGTCGGCGGCGGCATTGCCGGTCTGACGGTCGCCGTGCGCTGCGCCGAACTCGGGCTCTCCGTCGTCGTTGCGGAAAAGCGGGAGGAACCTTACGCCGGCGGCAAATACATCGGCGTCGTGCCGGAGGGCACGGACAAGAAGATCTTCGCAAAGCGCTGGCTGCGCGCCACCGGCAGCCGCGTGAGCGAGCCGCTGCTCTGGCGCTTCATTGACCGCTCCGCGTCTTCGCTCGACTGGCTTGTTTCCCTATCCGAAGGCAAGGTCACGGCCGTCAGCTCTGAAAACGTTTTCCTCAATCCTGACACCGGCGCGATTCCCGGGGACTTTGTGCTGTGCTGCGAAAACGGGCCGGCCGAGAGCGGCGTACTTGCCGTAAAGCTCCTTGAAGACTCCCTTGCACGACTGGGAGGCAAGCTCTGCAAGCAGGCCTCCGTCCTGTCCGTTAAGAAGGATGAAAGCGGCCGCGTCAACACCATCCTCGCGATGCTTGACGGCAAGATCGTTCACTTCGTCGGCAAAAAGGCGGTCGTCCTGGCTTCTGGCGACTGCGGCGGCGACGAGGAAATGCTCTCCGCATGCAGTCCTCTTTCCCTGCGTGCAGGCAAAGCCCTCTCCCCGAACACCGGCGACGGTCAGCGGATGGCCTACTGGGCAGGCGCGGAGCTGGACGGTCTTTACTGGGCTCCCCATTTCGGCTGCGGCGCCTATGCCCCCTACAGTTTCTTCTTCACGTCCGTCAACCGCGACGGCAGACGCTTCATGAACGAGGACACCCATGAGGTCGCCAAGGCGCGCCACTGCATGAACCAGCGCGACGGCGCTTTTGCCTTCACGATCTGCGACGACAAATGGTATGACGAGCTGCAGGCCGCCCGCGGCGTCGCAGGCGGACCGAGAGTCATGCCCGAGAAGGGCGTCACAAGAGCGGAGATCGAGGCCGAATGCGGCGAGAATCTGTTCTGCGCCGACACGATCGAGGAACTCGCGGAAAAGATCGGAGTACCCGCCGACGCGCTCAAAGCCACAGTCGCGCGTGTGAACGAGCTTGCCGCCAAGGGTGAGGATGTCGATTACGGCAAGCGTCCCGCGCTTCTCACGACCATCGAGAAGGCTCCGTTCTACGCCTTCAAGTGGGGCACGGAACTGATCGCGACGCTGGGCGGCGCGGTCGTCGACGAGGACATGCGTGTGCTCGATCCGGACGATCAGCCGATCCCCGGCCTTTACGCAGCCGGCGCATGCGCGGGCGGCTTCTATGCCGTCGGCTATCCCTCCATTCTCGCGGGCAGCGATCTCGGCAGTGCCGTGACCTTCGGCAAGATGGCAGCCGAGGCCATCGCGAAAGCGTAAGGTGGAATTCCACCGTCTCACAGAGGACGAGGCGCGGATAATCTGTTCCTGGAAATACGAGGGCGCGTATGCCGTTTACGACAGCGCGCCCTACGAGGATCAGAAGCGCGCCGGCAGGGGGTTCGCCAATCCGCGCAACAATCTGTTCGCCTTCCGCGATGAGGGAAGGCTGATCGGCTATATCAATCTCTTCGAAGAAGAAGACAAGGTCTTTTTCGGGATCGGCGTCGCTCCCGACTGCTGCGGCCTGGGCTACGGGCAAAAGATGGCTGCCGTCGCGCCCGTGATCGCAAAAGGGCTGTTCGGAGCCAAGCCTCTGTATCTGGAGGTGCGCGCATGGAACGCGCGTGCGATCCGCTGCTACGAGAAGGCCGGTTTCCGGCCGGACGGCGTCCCGTTCACGCAGACGACTCCCGCCGGCCAGGGCGTGTTCATCCGTATGGTATTGGACACGCCCGATCCTTTCTGGCAGGATAGCTGGAAGCGGTTCGGTGCTGACCGTACCGCTGCTTTCTATAAGGCTTTTGACGACGCTCCTGACGAGATCACGGGATATCTGAACGCGCAGGGCGCCGACAAGGTCTGCGACGCAGGCTGCGGCTGCGGTGCTTACGCCCGCAGGCTCTTTGCGCTCGGCTTCTCCGTTTCCGGCTTCGATCTCTCCCCCGACGCCGTTTTCCTTGCGCAGGCGCTGCTGGCAGAAAACGGATTTCCGGCGGAGGATTTCCGCGCGGCTGATTTATCGTACACCGGCTTTCCCGATGAGTGTTTCGACGCTGTGATTGCCCGCGATGTGCTCGACCATGTCTCTCTGCTTTGCGGTCAGAGAGCCGCCCGGGAGCTTCTTCGCATCGTCCGGCCCGGCGGCAGCGTGCTGCTCTGTCTCGACTTCCCCGACAAAGAATATGAATCGGAGCCGCACGCCGTCGGTTCCGATGGTGACTACGTCTTTACAGAGGGAAAATGGCGCGGCATGGTCTTCCACCCCTACACGCCGGAAGCCGTCGCATCCCTTTTCCCCGGCTGCACGATGCAGCTCCTCGATGAATCGGAAGAAGGTTTTTCGGCTGCTTTTGTGAAGCCATGACGCAAGGAGGCGCCGCGGTGAAAAAGTTCCTTACGCTCTGTCTGCTGGCAGGTCTGCTGCTTTGTCTTCTTCCGCTGAATGCGCACGCCGCGAACTGTTACGCGCCCTGCGTGATCTGCGGAGGATCTGTAAAGTGCGGCCTCTGCGACCCGAGCAAAAACGCCGGCGCTTTGGGCGACGGTTATCTTGAATGTCCTTGGTGCCACGGGACCGGCAGCATCATCTGCGGCACGAATACCAGCGGCGACGGCAAGCCCATCGGCTGCGACGGCAGCGGAAAGATGCCCGACGGAAGCGTCTGCCCTGTCTGCGGCGGCGAGGGCAGATATGCCTGCGACGGCTGTCAAGGCGCTCTTGTTGTCGAATGTAAATGCCGCGAGGCCGGACAGCCCGGAAAATGCCACGTCTGTTTCGGTACCGGCTGGCGTACGGTGGATTCGCAGGGGCAGCCGACAAACACCTCTCCTGTCTATCCTCCCGACGGTGCGACCATCGACACCGGCGTCTGGGGCAGGCATGAGGTCTACACCTACGATGCCTCGCGCTTCGGCTATGGCGTGTCGCCTTATCAGGCCATGGCCAACGTCGGCGCGACTACGATCGATGACTTCTACCGTGCCCTTCGCGGCGCGTCCTTCAGCACGCCCGCTCCGAACGAGGGGGAGGGCCCGAATGAGGGACCCGGTCCTGCCGCCCAAATTCCCCACGGCCAGGATCAGCCGCAGCCTCCGGACAGTCCGCAGCCTGCAGACGGTTCTCAGCACCCGGACGA
The DNA here is from genome assembly GCA_017539885.1 of Oscillospiraceae bacterium. The sequence goes on along the minus strand of JAFYCC010000009.1, from coordinate 912 downwards.
GCCGCACGAGCCGGAGGTCGAGAACCCCTACGAGGCGACCGTCCTGTCGGACGAAGCGCTCGTCGCGGAGGTCGCTGATGGCAGTGAGGACATGATCTTTCTGCTGAGCAGGCGTGTTGCCGGCAGCTTTCTTCTCACGGTGCAGGTGCTCCGCAGCAGGCTCTCCGAGCAGGAGCTGCGGACGCTGCAGAGCATGACGGCGCAGGACTTCGCAGTGCTCAAGGATGATCTGGAGCATGCGGCGAACGGTATGTCGGACTGGCTGCCGCCGCCTGACCCCGTGCACATGCGGGAAGAGAACATCTGCGTGCGGTGGCGCATCGGCGAGGGGATGACGCTCCCCTTCCGCTGCGACCTGCTGCTGCAGATCCCCGAAATGACGCAGGACCGGGATGTGAAGCTCTACCGCCTGGAGGACGGGGTCCTGTCTGAGGAGAGGCTGCAGGCTGTCGACCACTACAGCGAGACGGAGGAGTATCTGATTTTCAGCACCGACCGCCTGGGGGAATTCGTGCTCACAGACGCCGATGTGACACTCGGTGCCATGCCCGCGCCGGAGGAAAGGCCGGAACAGACGTCCGCGCCGGAACCGGTGCCGGAACCGGATCAGATGGTACCCGGCCAGACAGTGCCGCAAGACGAGCCGGGGACCTTTGTGCATCCTGTGGGTACGGTTTCCAATCTGCCCTATTTCCTGATTGCGCTCGGCGGCATCATAGTGGCAGTTCTCGCGGTTCTTCTACTCATAAAGAAAAGAAAGCAACGGAGGAAATGAGATATGGACACAAATGCCCCCATCTGCCAGTGCTGCGGCATGCCGCTCACGGACGAAGACCTGATCAGCCGGGAGCCGGACGGCAGAAGCAACACGGATTACTGCAAATGGTGTTATTCGGAAGGCCGATTCACCTA
>JAFYCC010000053.1 GCA_017539885.1 Oscillospiraceae bacterium | reverse complement strand
GGACATGACCGATGCTTTGATCGCGCTCGTAGACGAGGATCAGCAGGAGGCGGTACACCGCCTGTTCAGCAAACTCGCTGACCTGTACGACGCGATATTTGAGAAGTTCGCGACCTATTTCCACGCCGATGGCGTCTGGTTCCACGACGACTGGGGCAGCCAGCGTGCGCCGTTCTTCTCGATCTCCACTGTGCGCGAGATGATCGCACCATATATTAAGCGTGTCTGTGACAGCGCCCACAAGTACGGCATGATCCTCGATCTGCACAGCTGCGGCAAAAACGAGGCTCTCGTCCCCGCAATGATCGAAGCCGGCGTCGACAGCTGGAACGGCCAGTTCATGAATGACAAGCTCGCTGTCGCAAGGAACTATCCGAATCAGATCATCGTGGATGCATTACCTGAAAAGATCGGCATGGATCTGTCCGATGATGAACTGCGTCAGTATATCACGAAGTTCGTCGAGGATTACAAGGGTCTCGGCGCCTACTGCACGATGGATTACAGTTCTCCCCCGCATCCCAAAATGTATGACATCCTCTACGAGGTGTCGAGAAAAGCATACAATCCGGCCTGAACCCGGGTTCGCTCAGAACAGCCGCGCCAGCAGGTGCGGCTGTTCTCATTCAGTACTGCGGACGGATACTTTGCAGGCTATTTACTTTTTCGGAGCCATCTGTTATAATTATCAATACAGATAAGCGGTCCGCTTACTGAGCATACGCCAACCCAATGGAAGGAGATCATGTTATGGAAAGAATTCCGTTTGACCCGAAAGAATTTGAGATCATTGGTTACTGGCCGGGGTTTCATCCCATGGCACCGAAGATCCCGATTTATAACACGCCAATTACACCGCGTGAGAACTTTCAGCTTCTGTACAGGGGCGAGACGCCTCTCTGGATGCCGCATTCTCAGGACTATATGCTGCTGATGCCGGACTGCGTCCCCGACAACTGGGCGCGCGGCATGGTCACCTCTGACAAGCCCACCGGGCCGGACAAGTTCGGCGGCCCGGATATGTTTGGCGTGGAATGGGAATTCGTTCCGAAGGTCGGCGGCGCCATGGTGCGTCCCGGCAAGCCCTATGTGGCGGACATTGAGCATTGGGAGGACTATGTCAAGTTCCCGAACATGGACGAATGGGACTGGGAGCACAGTGCCGAGATCGCGAAGCCGCTTCTCGACGGTAAGCGCTTTGTCAAGGTCGCGATCATGACCGGCATCTTCGAGCGCCTGATCTCCTTCATTGAGATGACGGACGCGCTGATATCGCTCGTCGATGAGGACGCACAGGAGGCCGTACACCGCCTGTTTGACAAGCTCTGCGACCTCTATGAGACCTATTTCGCTAAGCTGGAATACTATTTCCACCCCGACGGGCTCTGGTTCCATGATGACTGGGGCAGCCAGCGCGCCCCCTTCTTCTCACTCGGCACCGTGCGCGAGATGATTCTCCCGTACCTCAAGCGCATCTGCGACAGCGCACATAAACACAACATGATCCTCGACCTGCACAGCTGCGGCTGCATAGAGACACTCGTTCCCGCCATGATTGAAGCCGGCGTTGACAGCTGGAACGGCCAGACGATGAACGACAAGCTGAAAGTCGCACAGACCTACAAAGGACAGATCATTGTTGACGCATATCCGATGGATATCCGTCCCGACATGAACGAGGAGCAGGCCAGAGAGGTCCTGACGAAGTACGTCAGCGATTTCAAGGGTCTTGCCGCGTTCACGACGCAGGTCTTCGACCTTCCGCCCTGCCCGCGTCAGTACGAGCTACAGTACGAGATTTCGAGAAAGCTTTTCAATCCCGACTGATCCCTGTATCTTAATAAATGGCCGCGCCGCCTCTATTGAGACGGCGCGGCTGTTCTTTATGCGAGCGCGCGCTTCTGAGCGCGCAGCATCCTTCTGTGCTCCTTTTCATCGTTGGAGATGAACTCAAATGTCAGGTATTCCGGGTCTATCCGTTCTACAAGCGCTTTCACGCCAGGACAGGTGAAGGGCCTGTGCCGGTCGATTTGGAACACGTATTCGAACACCTGCCAGTTTCGCTCCGCGTAGGTAGGCTTCATTTCCGGCGGCTCGCGCATATAGCGGCGCATCAGCGCTCCGGTCAGGGACTGATTCAGATGCACGCCGCGGATGTAACGGCACAGCTCTCCATGTCTGTCGAGCATTTCGTGGATATATCTGAGAGATTCCCCTTGCGTGCGAAGAGAGGTATTCGTATGCATAAGATGCCCGGTATCGAGCATGATCCCCTTGTTCGGATACCGCACGCCGTCGAGCAGCCGCTCGGTCATCTCAGGATCCGTAAAGCGCAGGCCCGCCTCCCAGAGGTTTTCAAGCAGCAGTGCCGGCCCGTCCCCATACGCCGGCATCAGTGCATTGAGCAGCGCGCATGCGGCGTCGATCACCTCTGCGTCGGTATGTCTGTAGCGATTGGTGATTGTCTCCTCCGCATCGGAGTCGGATACGTGAAAAACCAGATACTCCGCGCCGTATTCTCTCGCATGCTCCAGATCTCTGCGGTAGTGCGCCAGCAGCGCCTCCGGCTCCAGTCCTCCGAAAGCTGCGCGGATATTCTCGTCCGAATCCATCACCCGGCGGCAGGTCTCCATATCGCCGTTCCAAAAATCCACCCACCACGGCGGGCATGCCATGTGTAAGCCGATCACGCGCTCTTTCGGGATGATCTGTCGCTCATCAGGCTCATAGCACATCAGCTCCACACCGTCGAAGCCCTCAAGAAGATCCAGAAACGCCGTCCGATCCGGAAACCGGTCCATATCCGTGAAGCTTGTCGTCATATTGATCTGCGTCTTCATAACATCATCCCCCGCCCGAACAGCACGACCGCGCCGACCGCAATCAGACAGACGGCAAAAAACAGGCAGCTTGCGGCAAGCATCAGGCGGTTAGCGCGCCGGATGTCCTCGGGCTCTATCGGCCTGTCTGCGTCTCCGATTGTCGGCTTTACCTTCAGCTTACCGAAATAAACGGACGGCCCGCCCATTTGAACGTGCAGCGCGCCCGCGCAGACGGATTCGCTCTGCGCCGAGTTCGGACTCGTATGATTGTAGCGGTCGCGCCGGAAAATCCGCCATGCGTTCTTTCCATCCAGCCCCGTAACGAAAGCTCCAAGCGTCATCACCAGCGCCGTGAGCCGAGCCGGAATATAATTCGCCACGTCGTCCAGACGTGCCGCTACGCGTCCGAAATACAGATATCGGTCGTTTTTATAGCCTAGCATGCTATCCATTGTGTTGATTGCCTTATAAAGCACGCCGAAGGGCGTCCCGATTGCCAGATAGAGCAGCGGCGCAATCTCGCCGTCGGACGTGTTCTCCGCGATCGTCTCCACGCAAGCGCGCACGGCGGCCTCCATGGTCAGATTCTCCGTGTCCCGTCCGACGATGCGGCCGACTGCCTTGCGCGCAGCGGACAGATTGCCAGCGACGGCCGGCGTATAAACGAGCATGCTCTCCCTGCGCAGGGACGTAGCCGCAAGGCACTGCCAGCACAGAAAGCTTTCAACGATCAGCCGGAGAACGAAATGAACGCGGCCGCAGGCATAGAGCAGCGCCCAGCTCAAGCCGAGAGAAAGAATACAGACAAGAGTGACAGTGACAGCGCCTCCGGCTAGCTCTCCGCGCGGAGTTCCCGGAAAAAGCTTTCTCATCATCTTTTCCAGCCGCGATATCAGTTTCCCGATCCAGACAACGATATGAAATGCTCCCAGCGGATCGCCGAACGCAAGGTCAGCAGCGAAGCCGATCACAAATGCAAGAAGATGGATCATAGCTTGATCTTCTCCATACGTACGATATCAGTAAGCGTGAATGGAAGACCATCCTCGCCAGTGGAGAGTGTGCAGTATACAGCCTCGCAGTTTTTCATCAGGCAGTCATAAAAGCCCATCTCCGGCCGCGCGAATTTCTGGAGAACTGCCATGACCGTTCCACCGTGCACGACAAAAACTGCGAGTCGCTTTCCCTGCTCATGCAGAGATCGGATCAGCTCTTCAAAAGCCTCGCATACGCGTTGGGCAAAGCCTTCCATCGACTCTCCCTCCGGGCACGCCGGCTCACAGTTCGCGTCCACCCACGCTCTGTAAACGGCATCCTGTTCCATCTCGTCCGCACTTCGGTTCTCAAAGACTCCGAAATCCATCTCTCGCAGGCCGTCGACAATGACCTGTTCCGCATTTGGAAAGAGGATCGCAGCCGTCTGCTGCGTGCGGACAAGCGGTGTCACATATACCCTGTCAAGTGCCGCGTCGCCGCCCGCATCCCGTGCGAGCCGCCGTCCCTCATCACTGAGAGGATCATCTGTTTTCCCGATGTAACGTCTCAGTGCATTTCCGGGCGTCATTCCGTGTCGAACAAGTACGATCTTCACGGCAGTTTCCCCTTGATCACGTTCGGAATACCGCACACCATGCGCACAACAGCTTCCGCGCGCTGCGCCAGCTGGACGCAGAGCCGGCCCGTGGCCTCCCTCGTCAGTCGCTGTTCATACTCTGCAGGAATGATCCCGCTGCCGACCTCACAGCAAATAACAACCTCTTTTGCACTAAGAGACTCGAGCAGTTTCGGCGCAGCCTTATAGTCTGCGGCAACCATACGCTCAACACGGCAAACGACCGGACGCTCGTCGATAACAGACTCAGAGATCTCATCTTGCGAATACCCGAGACTCTCTGCAAATGCACGTTTTCCGCTGCCTTCACCGCCAACGATCAAAATCATAGTACCGTCAACCTTTCCGCAACAACATATCCCAGAAGCATCTTCAGTTCCGCAAGCGTGATGAGAAAACCGGCAAGGTCTCCGGACATTCCGCCGAACTGTTTGTGTGACATGAAATACAGATAAATTAAGCAAAGAAGCGCCAAAGCAACAGCAGCGCTTCCACCGACAGGAGACAGAAATATCAGCGCCGCCGCACAGAGCACGATCCATACGATCAGCACTGTGCTCGCCTTTTTTGCTGATGCGTCACGGAAAGTGGCAAGCAGTCCGTTCGAGCTGCTGCCCGGGAAGGCTGTAGATGCTAACGCCCCGACTGCGCGAGCGAACACGTGCGTCAGGCCAATGGCAGCCGCTGTTCGGATGCTCAGATCCGCCTCGGAGGCAAGCGCAGCGTAGAGCAGAAAGTATCCCGCTCCGAACAGGACTGCGAAAGCGCCTGCGTGCGAGTCCTTCATGATCTCGCGCTTCTTCTCCGGGGGTGCATGACTTGAAAGAGCGTCCGCCGTATCCAGGAATCCGTCGAGATGGATGCCGCCTGAGACAAGTGCAGGCAGAAGCGTAAGCCCTACGCCATACAGGAAGCTGCCTAGCCGAAGCTTTCCTGCGACCCAAGCCCAAAGGCAAAGCACCGCGCCAATCACGATGCCGACAAGCGGCAAAGCGCAGAGCATAAACCGCATGTTTTCCTTCTTCCACTCGACACGAGGTGCCGGAATGGCGGAAAACATCGTAAAAGCCATACAAACAGAAGTGAAGACCGCTTTAATCGGGCAGCTCCCCTTTCAGCACGATCGGTATCCCGCATACCATCTCACAAACGACGTCTGCTCTTGCCGCCAGGATCGCGTTGATCCTTCCGACGGCTTCCATATACGCGAGCGTGGTTTCTCCGTAATCGCCGCCATCACTGCCTACATCATTTGTAACGACGATCAAAGTCTCACACTGAGACCGCAGTGCCTCAACGCCGGAGAGCACACGTTCGCAAGGATCCTTGCAGTTTCCGTTTTCGTCAAACATTTCGTTTGCGGTCAGGTTGCAGATACATTCAAGCAGAGCAGTTCCGCGCGCGGGCAGTTTCAGTCCGGACAGATCTACGTATCGTTCAAAGGTCTCAAAGCCTTTACCGCTGCGCAGCTGACGATGTCGCGCAACCTTTTCAGCCCCGCCCGGACCATATGGCTTCATTGCCGCGATATAGTATCGCGGCACCGGCCTGTTCATGCAGATCCTTTCCGCGTAGCTGCTTTTACCGCAGCCCGATCCGCCCGTCAACAGGATCATCACCGCTTATCACTCTCCTGCGGCACGTATTGTTCCACGCCTGTGTCAGTAAAGGATGCGCTGTTATGATAGACGGACAGAACAAGATCAAGCAGCGGCATCATGCATACGGCACCCGTACCTTCACCCAGCTTCAGCCCGGCGTTCAGAACAGCTTTCAGTCCCAGTTCCTGCAGGATCTGCTGTGCGGCAGGCTCCGCGCTGCAATGACTTGCTATCATCGCGGCTTTGGAAGCAGGGCACAGACGAGCCGCGATAAGCGCCGCAACTGAACTGATCAGTCCGTCGATCACGACAGGAACGCCGCAGAGAGCACCGCCGAGGAATATCCCCGTCATGCCTGCGATGTCGAAACCGCCGAGCTTGGCAAGTACATCCAGCGCATCTCCGCATTCCGGGCGATTGACCTCGATCGCACGTCGGATCGCGGATATCTTGCGCTGAAGGCCTTCATCAGAAAGGCCTGCGCCGCGCCCTGTGACCGTCTCGACCGGAAGGCCAAGCAGCACAGAAGCGACCGCGCTCGATGTAGTCGTATTTCCGATACCCATTTCGCCCGTAGCGATCAGCTGATAACCCATTGCGCGGCACTCACGAACAAGATCGATGCCTGTCAGGATAGCGAGATAAGCCTGCTCTTTCGTCATGGCCGGTCCGACAGCAATATTGCCCGTGCCGTCTGCGATATGACAATCGCGAACATCTGATACGCGGCGATTGATTCCGATGTCTATCGGGACAACGTCAGCATGTGCTGCGGCGGCCATACGGCACACGGACGAGCGGTGACGCGCGATCTCCCCCGCCATGGTTGCTGTAACCGATGCATCCGTCTGCGTCACGCCCTCAGCGACGACGCCGTTGTCCGCGCAAAGCACCAGAACGATACGTTTGTCGATGCACACGTCCTCACTGCCGGTCAGCGCCGCAATACGCGTTACGATCTCTTCGAAATCTCCGAGCCCGTTGAGCGGCTTTGCGATGCCGTCCCAGTGCGCTTTGGAAGCAGCCCGCGCTTCCTCGCTCGGCGCAGGAATCTGTTTATTCAGATCATCAAAACGGATCAACGGAATATCTATCATTCTTTATCCTCCCATTGTTCGAGCAGGCCCCGCATCCAGCCGGCTACATCCATTGCGTAGACAGGGTCAAGGTTCTCGGGCGAAAGAACTTCTTTCGCGGTGCCGCAAGCGACCCTCTTTCCGCGGTTAAGCAGCACAGCGTGTGTTCCATATGCCTTGGCAAGAGAAAGATCGTGTACGACGGAGACGACTGCACGCCCCGGTTCACGGAGCCAGTCGGAAATCAGCGAAAACACCTGCTTCTGATAGACGAGATCGAGATGATTGGTCGGCTCGTCCAGAAGCAGAAGCTTCGGCTGCTGTGCAAAGACCTGCGCGAGAAAAGTCCTCTGCAGTTCGCCGCCGGAGAGTGTCAGAACAGACTGCTTTCGCTGTGCGGACATGCCCGTATACGCGAGCGCCGCTTCCACAGCCTCGTCATCCGCTCTTTTGTCCCTGCGGCCGAGCAGTCTGGCTGAGTGTGCATAGCGCCCTAGGCGAACGACTTCTTCCACCGTGAATGAATAACTCACATAGTGTGACTGCGTCAGCACACCCAGTTTCTTTGCACGTGCGGAAGCTTTGAGCCCACGCATATTTTCGCCATCGAGAAGGACATCTCCGGAATACGCGACGCCCTGTGTGATCGCGCTCACGACGGTCGATTTGCCGGCGCCGTTCGGCCCGACGATCATCATCCACTGTCCTTCCGATACGGAAAAACTCAGGCCGTCAACGACTTGTAGATCGCCGAATCTTACGGAAAGGTCTCTAACTTCCAGCATCTCAGCCACCTCTCCGCGTGTTGTAGAATATCACGACGAACACCACGGCGCCGACAAGACTTGTCACGACGCCGATGGGAAGCTCTTTTGGATTCAACAGTATCCTTGCAACAAGATCTGCAAGCATCAGGAATACGGCGCCGCCGAACAGCGAGGCCGGCAGCAGGCGCTTATGGTTCGGACCGACAAGCATCCGCACCATATGCGGCGTAACGAGTCCGACGAAACCGATCGTTCCTCCGATGGAAACGCACACACCGATCAGCGCGGAGACCGTAATGAGCACGGTGAGTTTCGTGCGCCGCGTATTGACGCCGATGTGCTGCGCATTTTCCTCACCGACCGCGAAGGCGTTCAGCTCGCGCGCGTGGAGGAGAAGAACGGCTCCGCAGATCACCAGTGCGCCTCCGAGAACAGCAGCATTCTGATAACTGCTGCCCTGCAGGCTGCCCATCGTCCAGAAAGTGATGTGCTGCACCTTGTCCGCCGAGAACGTGATTACGATGCTCATGGCGCTGGACACAAACATGGAATAGATAACGCCAATAAGGATGATTGTATTCGTGGAAAGTGAATAATCCAGTTTATACGCCAGGCTTAGAATGATCATCAGCGACAGAAAGGCAAACAGGATCGCCATGATCATCGTACCCGCGAAAGGCAGGCCTGGAAACGTCAGCCCGAAAGCAATCGCGATGACCGCACCGAGCGCCGCGCCCGAAGACACGCCAAGCGTTGAACCGTCGGCAAGGGGATTCTTTAAAAGTCCCTGCATGGCTGCGCCAGCCAGAGAGAGCGACGCACCAACGAGCGCTACGCACAACACGCGCGGCAGTCTCGAACGCAGGATGATGGAGGCTGCAAATCCGGCCGGCTGCGGCAGACGCGCGACAGCGTTGCGGATTACGAGCAGCGTCTCTTTCAGCGGGACGTTAACACTGCCAATGCAGACGCACAGACAGAACACCGCCAGAAAGACTATGCCAAAAAGGATATACTCCCAGACCTGAAAACTCTCCGTCTTTTCCGTTTTCCGCAAGCGTCACACCTCCATCCTGACATTCTCAAAGCGCAAAGCAAAGGCGGCGTCTCCCGTCGCCTTTGCTTTGCGTTTCTAGTCGGACAGGGGCAGGGGAAAAAGCCTTTCCCCTGCCCTCTTGAATAACCGATCAAGCAGCGTTCTCGTTCTTTTCTCCGTACACGGCGAAATCATAGAGAGCACGCGCACCGTCCACCAGTCTCGGTATCGGACGGGAAAGTTCGTTGTTCTGCAGATTCAGGATCGCATTGTTCTTCACGGCCGTCACATCCTGCCAGCCGTCGCGGGAGAGGATCTCCTCCTCAGGCGTCGGGCCTTCGCCGTAATACATCGTGATGGTCACGATGAAATCCGGGTTGCGCTCAAGCACCTGCTCCTCGGAGATCGCCGCCCAACCCTCGACATCGTCAAAGCAGTTCTTAAGGCCGATCATCTCAGCGATCTCATTCATGAAGGTGCCCTTGCCGGCGGTCCAGAGGCCCCATTGCAGCGGAGAGACCTCAAAGTAAACCGTTTTGCCTTCGTCCATGCGATTCGCCTTGATCTCGTTAAACTCAAACTTCATATTGTCGACGATCTCAGCAGCTTTATCCGCCTTGCCCATGAGCGCGCCGATCATGTTGATCGCAGTGTACACGCCCTCGATGTCCTGCGCGTCGCTGACAACGACATGAACGCCGGCGGCTTCGAGCTGAGCGACCTGCTCCTCGGTCTGCGCCATGGTGCTCATCAGCAGTACCTGCGGCTCGAGTGCGATGATCTGTTCGATGTTCGTGTCGTAGCCGGACTGAACGGAAGGCACGTCAAAGACTTCCGCAGGATAATCGCAGTACTCGCCTCTTCCGACAAGCGCGTCACCTGCGCCAATCGCATAGAGGATCTCGCAATCAGAGGCTGTAAGCGCCACGATGCGCGTTGCTGGCGCCTCGAGCGTGATCTCACGTCCGGTCATGTCAGTCACTGTAACAGATGTATCCGGAGTCGGCTCCGGCGTAGCTTCAGGAGCAGGCGTCGCAGCCGGTGCGGGCGTCGGTGTAGCTGCGGCAGGCGTCTGCTGGTTCGATGCCGGCGCATTGCCCTTGTCTCCGCCGCAGCCTGCAAACAGGCAAAGCACCATGCAGGCAGCAAGCAGGATAACTGTCCATTTCTTCTTTTTCATCGTTTTTCTCCTTCCTGTTTTTCCACAAATGGAAAATGCTCCCTGCAATGCAGGGAGCAGGTCATAACAGCGCATACGCCCGGAACGGCAGGAAGCGATCTGTCCCCAGCAGTGATAATCACGCAGACAGGTCTCCCGGCTTGGCTTCAACCTACTCGGACGTCTTCCCATCCTGCCGGACAGTGACATATTGCCCTTTCGTCAGCTTCACGGTTACTGGGTCAGCTCGGAATTCGCATCCGATTCCCTCATCGCCGGACGGCGATGTGCGTCCTCACGGACACAAAACGCGTGCACTGTTTATTTGTGGCTTGATTATAGCGTTATTCTGCAGAAAATGCAACAGTTTTATAAATGTATGCGGCGGGCATTCTTCCCGCCGCATACATATCTTGAAAACCAGTTACTGGATTTCTTCCTTTGAGGCAACACGATCGAACAGAGCAGTAACCTCCCCGTTCGGCTCCTTGCTTATCAGCGAGACAACGATGGCAGCAATCAGGCCTACGATGAAGCCTGGAATGATCTCGTACAGGCCGAAGCTCTTGAGGACGATGAGCCAGACGATGTCAACCGCCGCTCCGCAGACAATACCGGCTACTGCGCCGGAGAATGTAAGACGACGCCAGAACAGGCTCAGAAGGATTGTAGGACCGAACGCTGCGCCGAACACGCCCCAGGCGTTCTCCACCAGGCCCATGATCGTGCCGCTGTTCGGATTCGAGGCAATCAGGACAGCTATCACTGCGATGATCAGTACAACAAAGCGTCCGGACCAAAGCATCTCTTTGTTGCTTGCCTTGCCCTTGCGAATGATTGGCTTGTAAACGTCACTTGCAAAGGCAGACGCAGAAGCAAGCAGCTGGCTGTCTGCAGTGCTCATGGCAGCGGCAAGAATCGCAGACAGCAGGATCCCGCTAACAAGCGGCGGGAATATACGGCGCACCATCTGAATAAAGACCGTGGAGCTGTCGCTGATCTCTCCGAGGAAGAGATGCCCGATCAGTCCTGAACCGACAGCAAAGGCAAGGATCAGCACAGTCCAGATAATACCGATGCGCGCGCCCTTTTTCAGATCCCTGTCAGAACGCACGGACATGAAGCGGATGATGATATGCGGCATGCCGAAATAGCCGAGACCCCAGCCCAGGCCGGACAGCACGTCTTTCCAGCTTGTGAACAGATGCCAGTAGTTCGCAGGCAGTTCGCCAGCGGCAGCTCCGTTTCCGGAATTCACGAGGAACAGCGCGAATATCGGCGCGATCAGGAGTGCAGCGAGCATCAGCAGTCCCTGAAAGAAGTCCGTCCAGCTAACGGCTGAAAAGCCTCCGAGGAATGTATAACCGATGATGATGATTGCAGCGATATACATAGCAAGCTTCGCGTCGATCCCGATGACCGTGTTGAAGAGCGTTCCGCAAGCCTTGATGCTTGACGCCGCATAGATCGTATACGCCACAAGGAAAATAACCGCGCAGATGATCTGTAGCGCCTTGCTTGCGGACAGGAACCGGTTTGTCAGGTACTGCGGGATCGTGATGGAATCCTTCGCCGCGATTGAATAACGGCGGAGACGCGGCGCTTCAAATATCCAGCTAAGCGCGTAGCCGATCGCAAGGCCGATCGCGATCCAGACCTGTCCGATTCCAGCAGCATAAATTGATGCAGGCAGACCCATCAGGACCCATGCGCTCATGTCGGATGCGCCGGCAGACAACGCTGAAACCCAAGGTCCCATACGTCGCCCTCCGAGAAAGTATTCCTTCTCTCCCCCGTTTTTGGAGCGTAGGAAGAAAACCACACCGACGCCGAGCATAAACACGAGATAAATGATAAAGACGACCAATTCAACCGTATTCATTTGCTCATACCCCCATGCTGCATTATTACATTACGAAATTTAATGCCATCCATTACTTGATTTTATGAATCGTCTGTATTATAATGCACTCGTTCGAAAAACGCAATAGGGAGAAACGCAAAAAATGGCCGTTACAAAATATGAAGTTTTGATCAAGGTAGCAGAACTCGGAAGTCTGACCCGTGCCGCCGAGGCGCTGGGCTGCAGTCAGTCCAACGTGAGCCATGTGATCAGTTCACTGGAGGAAGAATTCGGCTTTCCTCTGTTTCTTCGGGGTCGAAGCGGCGCCCGGCTGACGCCGGACGGATTGCGCGTTCTTCCCGCTGTTCGAAGCGTCCTTGCGGGGAGTGAACGTCTCCGCCAGACGATTGCTTCTATCCGGGGTCTTGACGCGGGCACAGTGCGCGTCGGCGCATTCTCAAGTGTTGCTGTGCACTGGCTGCCGGGTATGATCAAGGCCTTTACAAATGATTATCCGAACATCGAGTTCGGACTTTCCAACGGTGACTATCACGATGTGGAATCCTGGCTGAGCGACGGAAGTGTTGACCTCGGCTTTGTCACGCTGCCTACAGACCTTGACTGTCCCTGCATCCCGCTGCGTGAAGATCGTCTGCTTCTTGTTGTTCCTGCGGACCATCGTCTCGCAAGATTTGATGTGTGTCCTCTCTCGGAACTTGTTGGTGAACCGTTCATCAGTCTGCTTGAGAATTCCGATCAGGACATGCGGAAAGTTCTCTCACAGGCAGGCGTACGGCCGAACGTGCGCTATGTGACGAAAGATGACTATGCAATGCTTGCCATGGTAGAAAACGGCCTCGGTGTCAGCATCATGCCTGAACTGTTGCTGCTCGGCAGAACGGCAAACATCCGAGTATTGGAGCTGGAAAACAAGCCGATGCGTACCATTGCTCTGGCAGTTCCGCAGAACTCCATGGAGAGCCCCTGTGTTGCTCGCTTCGCGGAATATGTACAGAAATGGGTAGCACAAAACGCGTGATGGCTTCGTTTTTGCAAAAAAAGTACAGAAACGGTGGATATTTCTCCTCACTGCAGGCGTGGAGAAATCTTTTCCAAATTTTCGATTTTTACGCTTGACAATCCGAAACCGCTATTGTACAATAGCAAAGCGCTTGTGGCCCAGTAGTTCAGTTGGTTAGAACGCCAGCCTGTCACGCTGGAGGTCGACGGTTCGAGCCCGTTCTGGGTCGCCACGCGCTGTTATAGCTCAGTCGGTAGAGCGCATCCTTGGTAAGGATGAGGTCCCCGGTTCGAATCCGGGTAACAGCTCCATAAAAAAGTCTCGCAGTCTCAATGGATTGCGAGACTTTTTGTTTTATCCAAAAAGAGTTTATCACCTTCCAAAAAATCAAAAGTGTTGAGAAAAGTGTTGAGGAGGCCTCAATTTCTGACATCCAGGGGGCAACTTTTTGTACCCATTCGCCCCGGATCAGAGAAAAGGCCTTCTCGCCTTGAGGCGTCAGGACTTCAGTCGCATACACCCCCCTCCATTACGAAACATGTTTCCGGACGTCGTAATATCTTGACTTGTTGCTAACTACATGGTATACTGTTGCTAGCTACAAAGGAGGTGAGGATTTGTCACCGGAAAGTCGTGCTGAGTATTACCGGGAACGCCGGAAGAAATTCAGGCAGCTCGTCTTCATGATCGACCCTGAAAAAGCGGATCAGCTGGACGAGAAGCTTCGGCAGCGAGGAGAAACCCGCATCCAGTGGTTTCGCCGGATCGTAGACCGGGAGATCAGCGAATAGAATGAACGGCCGTCTCCGGGGTAAGGAAGGCCGGCCGTTCAAAGAAATGCCAAAGTGCTTTGGCAAATCTGATTATACCAAAGCACTCTGCTGAAGTAAAG
>JAFYCC010000052.1 GCA_017539885.1 Oscillospiraceae bacterium | reverse complement strand
CAGGGAGATTTGCGTTTGGGGCACCACGCGGGCGGGTACATCTTCGGGTCTCTTGCCGTAAAGCGGACTGCCTTTTTCTTTCCGAGACAGTACCGCTCGCCGGGCTTCATCAGAATGCCGTTGAGCTTAATGGGATAGCGTTCACTGAAAATCATGTGGCAGGAACAGCCCAGGCACGTCGGGCTGGCGACTTCACTCCTCATCGGCATCATCCTCTTCGTACACATCCTCCAGCTCCGTGCTGTCGATGTTCACGACGCTGCGATCTTCCTCCACATGGAGCCAGAACCATTCGTCGCCGTCGCACTCGATCTGCGCGTCCGGCGGCAAAGCCTGCAGCGCCTCGATCAAATCCCGGACCTTCGCGCTCTTGAAGGCGCGTTTCAGTTTCGGATCATACATTTGCGCTCCTTTCCTACGCGGCGTCCGCTTCGGACTGCGCGCCGCACATGGCGATGACCGTCTGGCACTGATCCATCTCAAAGCCGCCGATGTGGGCCTCCTTTGCCGGAAGCCGCATCTGCTGGGACAGCCACTTGTAGGCGCCGCCGCGCGTCATGTGCTGGGACATCCAATAGGCGTCGAAGACATGGTGCGTCTCGATGCGTTTCAGCCGCAGCGCCTCGTTGGCGACGTCGCCCAGCGGGCGCGTCGTACCCTTATGGCAGCCGACCCGCGCATTGCAGTTCTGGCATTGATAAATGTGTTCTCCGATCAGGTTCAGCCGCTTCGCCGCGGCGACGCCGTAGATCTGTTCTGCGTTTACAAGGCGAACCACGCCGCCGCAGTATCGGCAGATTTCAGGTGCTTTCAAATAAGCATTTCCTCCTATGCCGCCGCCGGAAGGGCGGCGTCTTCGTTCTTTTTCTTCTTCGTATTCTTTGTCTTGGGCTTCGGTTCGGTCTCGGCCTTCCTCACAGCCTGCTTCAGTTCGATGGGCTTGGGCTCGCGGGTCGCCATCAGGAGACAGACAAGATCGTCAGTCTGCAGTTGAAGTGCGCCGTTCTGCGCGACGCCAAGGATCAGCGTTCCGGTCTGTGCCCGAAGGCATCCCATCAGCTTCGCAGGGTTGTACCAGTACACGCCAGCGGGTGTGCCGGAGAGCGGGACCACATCTGTTTCGGAAGCAGAGGCCCCGAACTCGCTTTCGCAGCGCATCTGAAGGCGTGTGCCGGAGAAACTGACGGAAAAGCGGTTCTGGCTGCCGGTCACGGAATAGACCGAGGACAGGCAACGCTTGAGCTGTTCGGCATCCGTCAGAAGCGTGAAGCTCGGATGTACACGGCCAAGCAGCTGATCGGCATCGAAGTAAGTACCCTCGATGAGCCGCGCCGAAAAGACAAAGTCATCCTTGAAGAAGACCACGGCCTTTCCGGTCGTTCCTACCCGGAGCGTGTCCTTGTTGCTCACAAGCCGCGCCAGCTTCGCAAGCGAGGTCGCGGGCAGCAGCATGTCCACGGCACCGACCGCTTTGCTGTCGCCCCTGGCCGCCGCGATCTGGAGGCCGTCGCTTCCGACCGCACGGAGCCCGTCGCTGGAAAAGATCAGGTGTACGCATTTCATCTGCGGCTTGTTCTCGTCCTCCGAGACTGCGAAGACGGTGCGCTTTGCCATCGCCGGTATCCCCGTGACGGGCACCGTATCTTCTGGGAATGGGATCTCCATCCGCGGAAAGGTCCCGGCGTCCAGCGTAGAAATGCCGTAGACGGCGAAACCGCCCTTGACGGTCACGACCCCTTTCATTGTCTGCTCGACGGTCACGGTCTCGCTATCCATCATCCGAAGCATATTGACGAGCAGGCCGGCGTCGATCACGACGCTGCCTTCCTCTCGGATCTCCGCAGGGATGCGGCGCTCCAGCGTCAGCTCAACATTGGTTGCAGTCACGGTCAGCTTCCCGTTTTCCGTCCGTAAGCAGGTGCATTGCAGCACATCCAGCGGCGAGCTTGCGGGCGCGATCTGCTCCGCGTCCTGCGCGGCGGAGAGCAGCTCCAGCCGGTTTGCGGTGATTATCATTTGCTTTCCTCCTTCACGCCACATCGAAAAGCGTCATCTGGTTTTCATTCACCAGGACCCGCTTTCGGCGGCGTACAGTCGATTGTTCTTCCAGCAGCGCGGCGATCTGCGCCGCCAGCTCGGGATTGTTCTGCCGCACAACGGCGGTCACGGCGACCACCTTCGGCGCGGGCGCTTCGGGCTTCGTCTCATGCAGGATCTCAACGGGCTTGTGCCGCTCCGGGTTGACGATGGCCATCTTCTTGAACGACGCCGCGATGTCCTCCACGTTATCCCGGATTCCCAGCATCAGCTCCTTGGCCATTTGGCTCGTCATGTCCTGCACATCGCTCATGGCGGCAAGACCTTCCTCGCTGAAGTTGCCCTCGATGATGCCGGCGACCGCCAGCTTCGAGGCCATCAGCTTCATGGCCTTCTGCTGCATGGTGTCCTTGTAGTAGAGCATGTAGACCTCTACCTTCGGCGCGGTCTGGTTGATGCGCCAGGAACGCCGGGACGCCTGCCGCAGCGTGAAGAGTTTGTAGCCCATGGAGTCGAAGATCAGCGTGGTAAAGGCGTTGAGATCGAGACCCGTCTCCACAAGGGAGGGGTTGACGATCAGGACCTGCATCCCGGCGGCAAGGCGCTTCTGCACCCATTCCTCGCGGGCGTCCGGCTTGATCTTTTCGCTCATGATCTCTGTGTGGTAGCCGTTCTCTGTCAGGAGCTTCGTCAGCTTCTTCTGCGCGTCGATCCGCACCCAGCTTGTGTAGATGAGGACCTTTTCACCGGCATCAGCCTTGCGCCGGACGATGTCCAGCACGGCATCCTCCTTCTCGCCCAGCACGTCGAAGCTGCCCGTATCTTCAGGCACAACGAGCGGCTCGCCCGTTTCGGGGTGCAGCACGGGCGGCTGGTCGTAGGGCTGGTCGGGATAGATCGTGAGCAGGTTCAGATAGGTGGAAAGGATCTTCTTTCCGGTTTTTCCATCATCTCTCAGGATGTCTGCAAGCGCCTTTTCGATGCGCTTGTATTCGTTGTTGACCGTAGCCTTCATTTTCAGTGCAACGGGTATCTCCTCATAGTCCGGCAGCGCCTTTCCCATGTCCGCGAGAGACAGGAACGCCGTCTTTTCCAGCAGGAAGCGGGAATAGACGAGGGGCGAAACGCCGGGGAGCTGCCGCGTTTTGCGGTTGGAGATCGCTGCCCGTCGGTTGGATGCGTAATCCGCATCGGTCTCCTCATAGCTGGTCTCCACGACGCCGTACTCCATGTCGAAGTCCTTGGGCGCCGTGAATGCCTTGCCGTCGAGGAGCATCTGCGCGGGCATTGTCCGGTAGAGCAGATGGAAGATGCCGGAGGAATAGCCGTTGATGAGCGTGGCCGTCATGCCGATGACCTTTTTCGCCACGGAGAATATCTCGCCCATGGCGTCGCCCTGGCCGCTGTTGTTGTTGTACTGGTGCAGCTCGTCAAACAGCGCGCCGTCGATTCTGCCCTTATACATCCGCTTGATGTAAGAGGACAGCGGATAGCGGCGGCAGGCGCCGGCGGGGATGAACTTCTGTTCCGGGTGCGCCTCGATCTCAACGAGCTTGTCCAGGACGGCCTCGTTCTTGACGACCTTCTTGTGCTCATAAGCCCTGTTCCGGTACACCCAGCCGTAGCCGCCGATCTTGACCCAATCGGACATCTCGCCGGGGTTTACCGCCGTCCACAGCGGAGCGCCGCAGCGGCTGCACTTGTGGTTCTTGCGCGTCTCAGTCTTGAAGAAGAGCTGCGTGGCTTTGTCAAAGTAGGTCACGCCGCCGTCGATCACAGGGATCTCAACGGGCTCCAGGCAGGTCGGACAGAGAAACGCCTTCTTTCGGGTACTCCATTGGACCGCCGGGCGCTTCATGTAACCGTCTCTGGCTTTTTCCTTGCTGATGACGACGTAAACGCTCTTGTCCCCGCGCTCGTAAAGCGCGTAGAGCTTGTCCAGCTCCGCGGGACTGCGAACGATGACGCCGATGGTCTCCGGCAGGGTCTCAGCCAGCTCACGCACCCATTTCTTCGCCACATGGGAGGGGCAGAGAATGATGTTAAAGGTCT
>JAFYCC010000001.1 GCA_017539885.1 Oscillospiraceae bacterium | reverse complement strand
GGCGGATTCTGTACACAGCCTTTCGTGATGGGCGGCGAAGAAGGACCTGCCGGATCCGGTCCTAAGGTCCGCTGCCGCGGGAGCCTTTGGAACTATGTGATCGATACCGGCGGCGAGGTCGTTCCGGCGGATACCGTCCCAGCGCGCCGAGCGGCCGGCGTCATCTGCGGCGGGCAGATAATGTGCAAATTTGTAAAATTTACCAGAAAAAACGTGCGAATAATGGTGCAGAACGACGGTTGACTTTTGAAAATTGCAGAGTAGAATGAAGACGAAAATAAGAAAACGTTCTGTGCGGAGCAGCCGCCAAAAGCGAACTGCGGATCCGCACGGAAGCCGGTAAAAGACTTGATCGGACATTGCCCGAAGAGACTTTTACCTTTTTTTTTTCGAAATTTTCGATCAACTTAACGAAGAAGGCGAGTATATGTGTGACAGGAACACCGTTCTGCTCTCGGGTTATGCGAAGCTGCCGAACAACATCACTGCCGAGACGGTCTATGAGACGCTGGCGGTCGCCGTGCTGTTCGAAAGGCGGAGCGGTATCATTCTGGAAGCGGAAGCCTCCATGGTAACGAACATCGCGAAAAAATTCATCGCAGGACTGCTGGTAGGGTACAACCTGAATGACGGGCCGGAAGAGCTGATGGACGAATTCGAGTGCTACTACCACGGGAATGCGAAACGTGCGCTGGAGACGGCGATCCGCATGGTCTTCAGCAAATATCAGGAATACGAAGCAGAGCAGAAAAACTGAAGATTCAGATGATCGAATAAACGACCGTCGTGTACGGGGCGCCCCGCAAAGGGCGCGGAGACCGCAACATGAGCCGGTATATCTGGACAGGGGCAGCGCCCCGCCCGGATATGCCGGCTTTTTTCTTTCGTAAGGAGGTAAAAAATGAAGATCGACAGGAACAGACTGGTGATCACGGTAGAGAGCGAACTGTGCTCAGGGGGAGAGGAAGTGGCGTCTGAACTTGCGAAAAAGCTCGGGCTGCGCTGTTTCTCCGGCGAGATCGCCGATAAAGCATCGGACATCAGCGGGATATCCCTAAAACTGCTGAAACGCTACGAGGCCAGACGAGTCCGCCAGGCATACGACCTCACAGCGGAGGGGGAGGACGAACTGCACATCCCTTCGGAGAAGATAATCCTTGCTGCACAGATCGCTGCCTGCCGTGAACTGGCGGCGCAGGGGCCCTGCGTGCTGGTAGATCACCATTCGAACGCGGCGATGGCGGATGACTGGAACCATATAGGCATATTTGTCCACGCGGACCGCGAGACCAGGCTTAACGCTTATGCCAAGCGGCACGGACAGATCCCGGCGAAGGCGAAGCGGGCCTTTACAAGGGAGGACAGAGAGCGGACGCGCTGCTTCCGCACACTGTCCAGAGACTGGGGGAAGGCTTCGAACTACTGCCTTACCGTGAATTCCTCCAACGTGCTCCCGGAGACGCTGGCGCGGCACATCATCCGCTATCTTGAGACCGTGACGCAGGAAGAGCTCGTCCACCCTACCTCGGCGCCGGAGCGCAGCGCCTGATAAAACGCGCCGGGATCATCAGTCTGGAGGAGTACAGAAGATACCGACGGGCTGCGGAGACCGCAAGAGCAGATACCATGAAAAACTATAAATAATGAAAGATGAGGTAAAGATCATGAAACTCAACAGAAACAATATGCATATCACCATCGAGACAGAGCCCGGCAGCAACGGCGAAGCCGTGGCCAAGGCGCTTTCCGACAGTCTGGGGATCCCCTGCTACGGGAAAGAGATCCTTGATAAGGCATCCGAGCTCAGTGGGATACCCGCGTCGCAGCTCCACCGTTATGACGGACGTACAGTCCGTGCCGCCTATGATCTGCTGGCAGACGACAAAACGCCCCTGAAAATGCGGAGCGCATCGGACTTCATAGCAGCACAGATCGCAGCCTGCCGCGCTTTGGCACAGCAGGGGCCGTGCATACTGGTGGACCGTCATGCAGGACAGGCCCTGGCCGGCAGCGAGGACCACGTGCGCATTTTTATCCATGCAGATTTTGAGGAGCGTGCGGCAAGGATAGCTGAAGCAGAGAACAAGAGCGTCGAGGAGGCTGCGAAGGAACTCAAAAAGCTGGACCGCAGGTATCGCAGTTATTATCGAGGAAGCGATCACGGCTGGGGAGAAGCGGACCGGTATGACCTGACGCTCAGCACTTCCGACGCCGGCACTGCCGCGCTCACGGCGAACGTCCTGGAATTCCTCAGCGTCATGACCGGCGAGTCGGAACAGAAGAATAAGACCAGCAAAGCGGGCTGAGGCACGGAAAGCCGGGGAGATACTTGCTCCCCGGCGTGATTCGGGAAACTGGACGGTATAGTTATGGATCTAAACACCACACAGTCTATAGGACTTTTCGTCAGCGTTATAGGTATCGCCGCCCTGGCGGTCGTGACGGGAATGCGCAAGGGCGGCAAGAGCGGCGGCAGCAGTTCACCGGTCGTCGCTGGGCTGATCATGGGCACGCTTGTCGGCGGATCTTCCACCGTGGGCACAGCTCAGCTGGCATACAATTACGGCCTTTCCGCCTGGTGGTTCACACTTGGCGGCGGCCTCGCCTGCCTTATACTTGCCCTGGCCTTCGTGCGCCCCTGGCGTCACTCCGGCGCCATGACGCTGATCGCGATCATAAGCCGTGAGTTCGGACCGCAGGTCGGCATGGCGGCGTCGCTGCTCAGCAGCGTGGGCACCTTCATCAATATAATCTCCCAGCTGATTGCCGGAACGGCGGTGATAGCGGTGGTCGCTCCGTCACTGGGACTGCTGCCGGCACTGATAATAACAGCGGGTTTCATGGCGGTCTATGTTATAGGAGGAGGCATCCGCGGAGCGGGCGTCGTGGGCATACTGAAGCTGGTGCTGCTATATGTCTCGATGATCTGCAGCGGGCTGCTCGCCCTGCGGCTCAGCGGAGGGTTCCATGGCTTCATGACCATGGTCAGCGGGATCGAAAACCCCGACGGAGTCCATTTCGGCAGCCTCTTCGCGAGGGGCGTCGCCAAGGACGGCGGAGCGGGCCTGTCCCTGATACTGGGCGTGCTGACTACGCAGACCTATGCGCAGGCGGTGATGTCAGCAAAGAACGACCGGCAGGCACGTATTGGCGCCCTGATGAGCGCCGTGCTGATCCCGCCCATCGGCGCCGGAGGCATTCTGGTGGGACTCTTCATGCGCGCGCACTTTCCTGAGCTTGCCGCAAAGACAGCGCTCACCGCTTTCGCCACGCAGTATCTTCCCCCGCTGCTCAGCGGCGTGCTTCTCGGCACGCTGTTCATAGCGGTCGTCGGCACGGGCGCCGGGCTGGCCATGGGGATATCGACAATCATCCGGAGAGATATCATACAGCGCTTCTCTGACCGCATAGCCGATGCGCGCGTAAACGAGGTGCTCTCCAAACTTGTGATCCTCCTGATACTCGGCCTGGGCGTCGCCCTCTCCGCTGGTTCTTTGGGCGATACGATACTCTCTTTCGCATTCATGTCCATGGGCCTGCGAGGCGCGGTGGTCTTTGTGCCTATGCTCTGCGCATTATGGCTTCCGGGAAAAGTGAACCGTCATTTTGCCATGGCAGGCGTGATCGCAGGACCGCTGACCGTACTGGCTTTCGGAGCCGGCAGGGGACTGCCGGGAGGGATCGACCCGCTGTTCCCCGGCGTTGCCGCCGCATTTGCATGCTGCGCACTCGGCGCTCTGGTCGGCAATCACAGGCGGGATATCCGGGTGAAACATCTGCCCGCACTGGGTCAATCTGTTCCAACTATCGCCGTTGAGAGCGAATTGTATGCCGAAGGCGACGCGGTGGCAAAAGCCCTGGGAGAGAGATACGGCATCCCCTGCTACGGAGAGGAGATACTCCATACGGCTGCCGAGCTTAGCGGCATCCCGGAACAGATACTTCGCCGTTATGACGGCAGGAGAGTGATAGCCGCCTATGACCTCGCCGCGAGTGACGAGGCGTCGATGCGGCTTCCTACCACCGGCGACCTTATATCCGCGCAGCGGATCGCCTGCGAACATCTGGCCGGGGACGGCCCCTGCATCCTGGTAGACAGATTCTCCGCGGCCGCGCCGCAGTCTCCCGGCATGGTCTCCGTCTTCGTCCATGCAGATTTCGAAACGCGGGCCGCCAGATTTGCCGAAGCCAGCCACATCGGGCCGGCCGCCGCGCGTAGACGGCTGAGACGCATGGACCGCGCCCGTTCGAGGTATTACCGCATCGGCCACCGGCAGTGGGGACAGGCGAAGGGATATACGCTTTCCGTTGATTCGACCGCAGCGGCACCGGAGAT
>JAFYCC010000051.1 GCA_017539885.1 Oscillospiraceae bacterium | reverse complement strand
CTGCTCCCAAGAGCATTCATCCGCACACCAAGTTCAAGGGCCAGGTCTACGTCCTGTCCAAGGAAGAGGGCGGCCGTCACACCCCGTTCTTCAACAACTATCGTCCTCAGTTCTACTTCCGTACCACGGACGTTACCGGCGTCATCACGCTGCCTGAGGGCGTCGAGATGTGCATGCCCGGCGACAACGTCGACATGGACGTCGAGCTGATCACCCCCATCGCCATCGAGAACGGCCTCCGCTTCGCTATCCGCGAGGGCGGCCGTACCGTCGGCTCCGGTGTCGTCATCGGCATCAACGAGTAATTTCACACGGAATAAGAGACGCGGGATCTTCGGATCCCGCGTCTCTTGGCTTTTCTCGGGCGCCTGTCAGGCGCGTTAACACGGTACGCGCCGCGCAGGGTCTCGAATTGACAATCCCGCGGACGGATAGTATTATACTTTCAGAATTACGGACAAGGTGGAGAACCGCTTGAAAAAACGTACCGTTCTGACCCCGACGCGTGTAATCGCGCTGTGCTTTCTGGGACTGATCGTCCTCGGCACGGTGCTTTTGGCGCTGCCTGTTTCGCACAGGGCGGGGATGACGGTGAGCCTTTCAGACGCCGCATTCACAGCCACCAGCGCCGTGTGCATCACGGGTCTTGTCGTCCGTGAGACTGCCGAGACCTGGAGCACGTTCGGACAAGTGGTCATCGCAATTCTCATCCAGGTCGGCGGCTTCGGCGTTGCGGCACTCGGCGTGAGCATTACGCTGCTTGCACGAAAGTCCATCAATATTCGAGAACGGCGTCTCTTCAAGGAGGCGCTGAACGTCTCCGGCTATGCGGACATCACCAAGCTCGTTCGCATCGTGTTCTGGATGACGCTGTGCATCGAAGGTATCGGCACGGTGCTCTATCTGCTTGTGTTCTCACAAACGATGACTTTTTCACGCGCGCTGGGCATGAGCTTATTCCACAGCATATCCGCTTTCAATAACGCAGGATTCGATCTGATGGGCGGCGGGCGCAGTTTTATCGACTACGCTTCGAACGGCGCGGTCAACGCGATCACCTGCGCGCTCGTCATTATCGGAGGCCTCGGATATCTTGTGCTGTTTGAATGCCTGCGATTGGGCAAAACAAAAAAACTCTCGCTGCAGAGCAAGGTGGTGCTTGTCACTACGCTGGCGCTGCTCGTGCTCGGCACGCTGGCGCTGAAGCTTTCTGAGCGGGAGTGGAGCTGGCTGCAGGCTTTTTTCCAAAGCGTTTCCGCTCGCACGGCGGGCTTTGCCACGGCGGACCTGAGCGAGATCCGCCCGGCGACCTCGCTTGTGCTGACGCTGCTGATGTTTATCGGCGCCTCGCCCGGCTCTACCGGCGGCGGCGTGAAGACGACGACCTTCTTCGTCTTGCTGCTGACGCTGCGCGTGGCGGCGGACAACGTAAAGCAGCAGGCTTTCAAGCGGCGTATCTCGGACGAGACGATCCGCAAAGCACTGTCCGTGACGCTGATGAGCGTTTTCGCGGTTCTGCTCGTGACGCTGGGAATCTCACTCCTGTATCCCTCATTCAGCCTCGGAAAATCCCTGTTTGAGGCGGTTTCGGCTTTCTCTCTGGTCGGAACGAGCCGCGGCGTGACGGCAGCGCTCACTTTGCCGGGGCGCCTGCTCGTGATGCTGACCATGTATGTCGGAAGACTTGGACCCATGGCGGCCGCGACGATGCTCGTCTACAAGAGCGATACGCCGGTAAGTTATACTGAAGAAGTACTGATGATCGGATAGGTGCGTGTTATGCGGAAGAACGGGAAAAAGGAAAAACTCTACGGCATCATAGGCCTCGGCCGTTTCGGCAGCGCGCTGGCGCGCACGCTTGCCGAGCAGGGCGAGGAGATCATCGTTGTGGATCAGGATGAGAACGTCGTGCGCGAGATGCGCGAGTACACGGACAACGCATTCGTGACCAGCGATCTTTCCAGAGAGAGCCTGCGCGAAATGGGCTTTGATCAGTGCTCCTGCGTGGCCGTATGCATGGGAGAGAGGATCGATACGAACATCCTGACGTCGCTCAACTGCGTCAGCCTCGGCGTGGAGAAGGTTATTGCAAAGGCCGTCAGTCTGGAACACGGCGAGGTGCTCGCGAAGCTTGGCGTCGAAGGTGTCTACCCCGAACACGATATGGCAGTGCGGCTGGGGCGTCGTCTGACCACGCACAGCGCGGTGGAGTACATCGAGCTGCGCAACGAGATAGAGATCACGCAGGCGCAGGCCGGCGCGGCGCTCGGAGGCATGCGCGTGGATCAATCGGGTATCCGCAGGCGCTATGGACTGAGCATCATCGCCATTGAACGTGAGACAGAAACGATCGTCGATATCCGGCCGGATACCGTTCTCGACTCCGGGGACAGGCTGATCCTGATCGGCAAAAGCGAGGACATTCGCCGCTTCGAGGAGGAAAACCGTTGAGCTGGGACTATATCTGTTTCGATATGGATGGTACGCTCAGCGACAGCGGACCGGGCATCACACGCTGTGCCGACTACGCGCTGCGTTCGCTCGGCGTGGAAACGGACGGACCGGAAGCGCTGCGCTTTTTCATCGGCCCTCCGCTGACAGAGAGCTTCGGCACGATCTGCGGCCTGAACGACGAGCAGGTCCAGAAGGGGATCGCGCTCTTCCGCGAGCGTTATGCGGAAAAGGGCATCCACGAACATGAACCTTATCCGGGGATCCCGGAAATGGTACATGCGCTGTGCGAGGCGGGAAAGCACCTGCAGATCGCCAGTTCCAAGCCTCGCCCGTACGTGCTGCAGATCCTTGGCGATTACGGTATCCTGAACTGCTTTGAAAACATCGTCGCGTCCGAGTTCGACGGCAGCCTGAGTAAAAAAGCGGATGTGATCGAGGAACTGCTGCGGCGGCTCAGCGAGGAGAACGCGGACCGGGATCGGATCATCATGGTCGGCGACCGGCACTACGATGTGCGCGGCGCGCATGAGCATGGTCTGCAGTGCATCGGCGTGCGCTACGGCTACGGCAGCGCGGAAGAACTCGAAGAAGCAGACTACGTCGTGGACTCGGCGGAAGAGATGCGGGAACTGCTTCTGGGAAAACACTGAACAGAATGGAGCTGTAGCAAAATGCAAATTTTGCGCAGCTCCTTTGCTATTGCCTCGGACAAGGAAAAAACGACAGAATCCACAACGATGTTGGGAATCTGCCGCAACTTGTACCAGAGCACGCCCTTCTAAGGCCTGCCCAAATCAG
>JAFYCC010000050.1 GCA_017539885.1 Oscillospiraceae bacterium | reverse complement strand
GTCTGCGCGTTTCCGGACGGCGAGATCTGGATCAACACAAGCGGCGGACCGTCTCTTGCAAAAGGCGGAAGCGGCGACGTGCTGTCCGGCATGATCGGCGCGCTTCTATGCGTGATGCCCCTGAAGGCGGCCGTCACTGCCGCGGTTTGGATACACGGAAGAGCTGGAGACGTTTGCGCACAGTCGCTTGGAGAAAACGGCGTTCTGGCTTCTGACGTGATCGAAGCGATCCCGCCCGTCATGCGGGAACTTGAGAGCGGCCGGAAAGAATAGGCGCGGAATCATACAGTATCGGATTGCCATTCTGGCAATAGCGGATTGCTGCAATAAAGAGGGGTATGAAAATGAACGATCCTCGAAAGAGAACGTGGGCGGAGATCAGCCTTGAGAATATCGCTCACAATGTGAAGGCCATGCGGGAAAAGCTTCCTGCGACATGCCGTTTCCTGGGCGTGGTTAAGGCAAACGCGTACGGCCACGGCGCCGTGCCGGTGGCAAAGAAACTTGAGGAGATCGGCTGCGAGTATCTCGCTGTCGCCTGCATCGACGAGGCGATCGAACTGCGTGAAGCAGGTGTGTGCGCACCGATCCTGATCCTCGGTTACACCTCGCCCGTGTATGCCGAAGCGCTGCAGGAGTATTCTGTCACTCAGGCGGTCGGCAGCCTTGAGATGGCGCGCGAGCTGTCTGAGCATGCGAAGGAAGCACCCGTGCGCGTCCATCTGAAGCTTGAGACAGGTATGGGCAGAACAGGCTTCCGTGTGCTGAACGAGAGAGAAATGGATGATGCCGCGCAGACGCTGCGGCTTCCCGGCCTGGATGTGGAGGGTGTCTTCACGCATTTTGCCGTTTCCGACGAGTACGGCGATCCGTTCACACAGGAACAGTATTCCCGGTTCACAGGTGCTGTAGAAGCTCTGGAGACAGGGTGGGGACAGCGATTCCGCATCCGTCATTGCGCGAACAGCGGAGCTGTGATAAACTATCCGCAGTACTGCATGGATATGGTCCGCCCCGGAATCGCGACCTACGGTCTCTATCCCGCAAAGGAGACCGGTGGTATAGCGCTTCTGCCGGGCATGGCACTTCGCGCGAGGGTCGCACAGGTGACGACGCACGAAGCTGGTGACACGATCAGTTACGGCCGCAGATTCCGGGCTGACGGTCCGATGCGGATCGCTGTAGTAACGATCGGGTACGCGGACGGGCTGCATCGCACCCTTTCCGGACAGCTGGAAGTCCTGATCCACGGCACGCGCTGCAGACAGCTCGGAAGGATCTGCATGGATATGTGCATGGTCGATGTCTCGCATCTGTCGGACGTGCGTCCAGGCGACGTGGCCACGATCTTCGGCAGAGACGGCGACGAGGAGATCAGCGTGGACGAACTGGCGGAAAAAGCAGGTACCATCAGCTACGAACTGCTGTGCGCCGTTTCGCCGCGTGTTCCCAGAATCTATATCGATTGAACAGTCCTCAACTTGAGATGCACCAGAGCGGCATAGCTGCTCCGGGGAGGTAACCGGCATGAAAAACAACAGAATCATACTTGTTCTGGCGTTCGTGCTTGTGGCGGTCGTCTTTTCCGCCGTCGGAGCCTACGCGGCCTCGACGCTGGGATCCCAGTCCGATCCGCTTGTGACGCTCAGCTATGTAAATGAAAGGCTATTTCCGCAGCTTGTCGAAAAGATCTCTGAAGAAGCGGACAGAGCCGCCGCAGAGGTGCGGAGCGACATTTCGCAAAGCGGAGGAAACACGGATACCTACTCCGTCGTTTCGCTGCAGAATGGACAGACTCTTACCGGACAGGTCGGCTGTGAGATCCTTCTGCGCATAGGGAGCGCCAGCGTGAGCGCGTCGGAGACGCCTGGCCTCGTTGACCTTACGGACGCGTCATCGATCAACAACGGTTCTGCGCTCAAGCAGAATCATCTGTACATGGTCACGATAGCCGGAAACGGCGTCAAGGCAGGCTCGTCGGTAAAGCTTGTCGTACGCGGAGACTACAGCGTCCAATAGACACCGGAGACCGGATCTCAGCCTCCTCGCGAGTCGATTCGTGAGGAGGCTGCTTTTTTGGCGTCCTGTTCCCTGAAAGATCTGTTCCGGAAATGCATCGCGCGTCAGACGGCTGGCAAAAAAGTGAAGCAATAATTGCGTTTGACGCGCCCGCCAAAATATAGTATATTATTTGGATAGGCGGATACAAACTTATTATTCGGATTGCATTTTGTCGGAGGAATGTATGGACGATAACGGGCAGAAGCTCCAGGATGAGGCTCAGGAGCCGGAGCAGACTGAAAATACAACGAGTGTTCGCAGCGAGATCTATGACTGGCTGCTGTGCATTGTGACTGCGATCGTCGCTTGTGTGCTTGTTTTCACATTTGCAGTTCGTCTTGTCGGCGTCGTAGGAACATCCATGGTGCCGACACTGCATGACGGTGACTATGTCGTGACCTCGAAGCTGTTTTACAAGCCGAAGCAGGGCGATGTCGTGATACTTCGAAAGCAGATCTTTGATGAGCGTGCGATCGTCAAGCGCGTGATCGCTGTCGCCGGTCAGACAGTGGACATCGATTTCAACGAAGGCGTCGTCTATGTGGACGGGCAGGCACTGCAGGAAGACTATGTGAACGCACCGACGTTTCGGGAACTGGATTTTAAAGATCCGGTCACGGTTCCGGAGAACTGCGTATTTGTACTCGGTGACAATCGAAACGAATCGCTTGACAGCCGTCGAAGCACGCTCGGCTGTGTGGATACGCGCTATATCATAGGCCGCGGATACTTAGTACTGCTGCCGTTTCGGGATTTCAAATTCCTCACCTGACGGAGTTTCGCTATGAATGAGGAGAAGGGCTATTCGCTGAACGTCCAATGGTTTCCGGGCCATATGACAAAGGCGCAGCGAATGATCGAGAGCAACATGAAGCTCGTTGACGCCGTCTGCGAGGTCGTGGACGCGCGGATCCCGTATTCAAGCCGGAATCCTGATATCGACAGGCTTTGCGCGGGAAAGCCGCGCCTGATCGTCTTCAACCGCGCAGATCAGGCGGATCCTGCTGTGACGGCGCTCTGGCGCGAACATTACAGGAAAGACGGAGTCGGCTTTCTGGAGACGGATGCGAAAAGCGGGAAAGGCGTGCAGGGATTCACATCCGCCGTTCGCGGACTGCTTCGGGAAAAGATCGAGCAGTACGCCGCCAAGGGGCAGGCGAGCCGCCCTTTGCGCGTAATGGTCCTAGGGATCCCGAATGTCGGAAAATCGACTTTTATCAACAAGGTTGCCGGAAGAAAGGCTGCCGCCGCATCGGACAGACCCGGCGTGACGCGCGGAAAGCAGTGGATCACGATCGGAAGCGGGCTGGAGCTGCTGGATACGCCGGGTATCCTGTGGCCGCGATTCGACAGCCAGACTGTCGGGGAGAATCTTGCGTTTACCGGCGCGATCCGCGACGAGATCATGGACAGGGAGACGCTTGCGGCAAATCTCATGCTTCGTCTGCGTGCCGCTTACCCGGATAACGTCGAGAAGCGGTACAAATTCAGACCGGATCAAGAGGCTACAGGCTTCGAACTGCTTGAAACAGCAGCACGGAAAAGAGGATTTCTCGTTTCCGGCGGTGAATGCGATCTGGAGCGGATGGCCGCGGTTCTGCTGGATGAGTTCCGGGCTGGACTGCTCGGCCGAGTCTCGCTGGAACGTCCGGAGGCTCAGCCATGAACCTGTATAAGGTGGAGAATGATCTTCGCAGAGAAGGCCTCAGACTGGTCTGCGGCGTGGACGAGGCCGGACGGGGACCCCTGGCGGGACCTGTGTGCGCTGCCGCCGTGATCCTGCCGGAAGGAACGGAGATTCCCGGACTGAATGATTCCAAAAAGCTTACGGAAAAGAAGAGGGAAGCCCTGTTTCCCGTGATCAAGAGCACAGCGCTGCACTGGGGGATCGCGTTCGCGGATCATAAGGAGATCGACGAGCTGAATATCCTTCAGGCCACTTTTCTTGCCATGAAGCGGGCGGTCGAAATGCTGGGTGTCGAGCCTGAACTCGGCCTGATCGACGGAAACCGCTGTCCTGAAGTCGGTTTTCCGGTGAAAGCCGTTGTCGGCGGAGATGCGAAATGTGCCTGCATCGCTGCCGCTTCCGTGCTCGCGAAAGTGAGCAGAGACCGCTTCATGCTCGAGATGGACGGGAAGTATCCGGGGTACGGATTCGCACAGCACAAAGGATATCCGACGGCTGCGCATTATGCGGCACTGCGGGAGCTCGGCCCCTGCCCGATCCACCGACTGACTTTTCTGAAAAAGATGCACTGAAAGACGGATCAAAACGTATCAGCTGATGCCTTCATGTTGGGAGGATATACAAATGCAGTACTTTTCGACAAGAGACGCGGCACGCCGCGTATCCGCGGCGCGGGCGATCGCCGACGGCCTATCTCCGGACGGAGGCCTGTACGTGCCCGCTTCGTTCCCGCAGGTAGACAAGGAGCAGCTTCGCGCGCTCCTGAAGAAGGATTATCGCGAACGCGCGGCTTATATCATGGGGCTGTTTCTGGACGAGTTCAGCGCGGAAGAGATCTCTGCACTGACTTCCGCGGCCTACGGCGGGCAGTTCAGACATAAGGATATTGCCCCGCTTCATATTCTGGACGACGATACCGCCGTACTGGAACTCTGGCACGGTCCGACTTGCGCGTTCAAGGATATGGCGCTGCAGATGCTTCCGCATCTGCTGACTGCGTCGCTGGCCAAATGCGGCGAGACGCGCGACGTATGCATCCTCACGGCGACCTCCGGCGACACGGGCAAGGCTGCACTGGAAGGGTTCTGCGACGTGCCGCGCACACGCATCGTCGTCTTTTATCCGATCGACGGCGTATCCAGGATCCAGAAACTGCAGATGACTACGCAGAAGGGGAGCAATGTGCTCGTCTCCGGCGTGAAGGGCAATTTCGACGACGCGCAGACGGGCGTCAAGAACATTTTCGGAGACAAGGCCTTCGCCGCTCGACTGAACGACAGAGGCGTTTTCCTGTCGTCTGCCAATTCCATGAACTGGGGCCGGCTTCTGCCGCAGGTCGTGTACTATTTCTCCGCTTACTGCGATTTCGTCAACGCCGGAAAGCTCTCGCTGGGCGACAAGCTCGACTTCTGCGTGCCGACGGGTAATTTCGGCGATATCCTTGCCGGGTGGATCGCGGGCCGCATGGGCCTTCCCGTCGGACGGTATCTCTGCGCCTCCAATGCCAATAATGTGCTGACAGAATTTATCAACACCGGCGTATACGACAGGATGCGCCCGTTCCATACGACCATTTCGCCGTCGATGGATATCCTTATCTCAAGCAATCTGGAACGTCTGCTGTATTTCCTCTCCGGAAGCGATTCGGAGGTGCGGGGCTATATGTCGTCACTGTCGGAGAACGGCCGCTATGCCGTACGCGACGAAGTGCGGGAGGCCGTACAGCGCGATTTCGTCGGCGGATTCTGCGACGATCTTCAGACGAAGGAAACCATCGCAAAGTATTTCGCAAAGTATAATTATCTCGCGGATACGCACACGGCGGTAGCGCTTCGCGTACTGGAAGACGTGCGTGAGGCGGAAGACGCGAAGCGGCCCTGCGTCGTCCTGTCTACGGCGAGTCCGTACAAGTTCGCACAGGACGTGCTGTCCGCTCTCGGCGGATGCGCGCAGGCGGAAGAGGCGCTGACCGCGCTGGCGGCGGCGACCGGAACGAGCATTCCCGATCCGCTCGCTGAGCTCACGTCGCAGACCGTACGTTTCGACGGCTGTGTCGAGCGAGGAGAGATGCTGCCGCTCGTGGAACGATATCTCACCTGAAACTGGCTCTGGAAAAGGCGGGACGAAATGCCCCGCCTTTTCCAAACACTGATACAGCGCATGACTGCTCGGAGGAACTATGTCTTTATATGCAATAGGAGATCTCCATCTCTCTCTCGGCTGTGAAAAACCAATGGATGTGTTCGGCGGCAGATGGGAAAACTACGTTGAGAAAATCCGTAACGGTTTTTCCTTCCTGTCGTCTGAGGACGTCTGCGTCATCTGCGGCGATTTCAGCTGGGGGATGGATCTGCGCTCGGCCGCGCCGGATTTCGCGTTTATCGACGCGCTTCCGGGCAAAAAGATCATTCTCAAGGGCAATCATGACTACTGGTGGTCCACGGCGAAAAAAGCGAAGGATTTCCTCGCTGCGCATGAACTCCGAAGCATCGAATTCCTGCATAATAACTGCTTTTTCTACGGAGACGACTACGCTTTATGCGGGACGCGGGGCTGGTTCTTTGAAGAGGATCGCGGCACCGAACATGACCGTAAGATGATGCTTCGTGAACTGGGGCGGCTGGAAACGAGCCTTTTCTCGGCGGGGAAAAGGGAAAAGATCGTTTTCCTGCACTACCCGCCGAAATACGGGCAGTATGAGTGCGGAGAGATCCTGAATCTGCTCTCGCAGTACAGTGTGAAGCTTTGCGTTTCCGGGCATCTGCACGGACCGGCGCTGAAACTCGCTTTCGAGGGTGAAGCCGGCGGCGTCCGCTTCCTCACGGTATCGGCCGACCATATCGGATTCGTACCGAAGCTGCTGCTGGGGGGGATAGTTTTGAATTCACATGGTCTCAAAGATAACGCAATTCTATTTCAAAGATAATAATTGCTTTTTCTCGCGGAATCTGTTATGATATAAGATGTGTTTTTGCGGGATAGACTCAAATGCACGAAAATGTTCGGCTCCGAGCCGATAGTAATAGGAGGAAACGGATCCATGATCGTAAAGAATGTTGAAAAGAAAGAAAACAATACCGCCACATTTGAGGTAGAGATCGATGCAGCTGCCTTCGAGGCCGCTGTCAACAAGGCTTTTCTCAAGAATAGAAAGCAGATCTCGGTTCCCGGCTTCCGCAAGGGCAAGGCTCCGCGCATGGTGATCGAGGGCATGTACGGCAAGGACGTCTTTTACGACGAGGCCATCAATGAGATCGCTCCCGATGCGCTCGCTTTTGCCGTGGAGCAGGAGAAACTCGATACGGTCGGCCGCCCCACGATCAAGGATATGGACGTTTCCGACGAGAAGGTTCTGACGCTCAGCTTTGAAGTCGCGCTCTATCCGCCCGTTACCCTCGGCCAGTACAAGGGCCTTGAGGTCGAGCGTGAGAAGGTCGAGATCACGGACGCCGAGGTCGATGCGGAGATCGCGCGTGTTCAGAAGCGCAACGCCCGCATCATGACTGCCGAGCGTCCCGCCGCTATGGGCGACACCGCGGTGATCGACTTCGAGGGCTTTCTTGACGGTGTGCCGTTCGACGGCGGCAAGGGCGAGAACCACAGCCTGGCTCTCGGCAGCCACTCCTTTATCCCCGGCTTTGAGGAGCAGGTTGCCGGCATGAGCGCCGGTGAGGAGAAGGACATCGACGTCACGTTCCCCGAGGAGTATCACGCGGATCTCGCCGGTAAGCCCGCTGTCTTCCACGTCAAGTGCCACGAGGTCAAGGAGAACATCCTGCCTGAGCTCGACGATGAGTTCGCAAAAGACGTCAGCGAGTTCGATACGCTTGCGGAATACCGTGAGAGCATCCGCAAGAATCTGCAGGAGACTCGCGAGAAGACCGTCGAGCGCGCCTTCCGCGATGCCGTGCTGAGCAAGGCCGCAGAACTGATCACCGTGGAGATCCCAGAGGCTATGGTCGACGAGCAGCACGAGATCATGATCCGCGACTATGCCAACAGCCTGATGAACCAGGGCATCGAGCTTGAACAGTACCTCGCCATGATGGGCATGGATATGGAAAACTTCCGCATGAACACGCGTCCGTCCGCCGCACGTCAGCTCCGCGTGAACCTGATGCTCGACGCCGTCGCCGAGGCCGAGGGCTTCGAAGTGACGGACGAGGATATCGAGAGCGAGCTTCAGAAGATGGCCGATGCATACAAGCTCGGGATCGAGGAAGTCCGCGCTGCTGTTCCGGTCGAGAACCTGCGCAAGGATATCCTTGAGCGCAAGGCCGCCGATCTGATCTGCGAGAGCGCGATCGTGACGGAGCCCAAGCCCGCCGAAGAGCCCAAGGAGGAGAGCGCGGAATAATCTTCCGGTTTCCGCCCGCACTCTTCAGACAACTGTGCGGCATCAGCGCCGCGAAACCACTGAAAAGGAGTTAATCATTTATGAGTCTGGTACCATATGTCGTTGAGCAGACCTCCCGCGGGGAGCGCTCTTACGATATTTTCTCACGTCTTCTGAACGACCGCATCATCATGCTGTCCGAGGAAGTCAACGATACGACGGCGAGCCTGGTCGTGGCGCAGCTGCTGTATCTGGAATCTCAGGATCCCGATAAGGATATCCAGTTTTATATCAACAGCCCCGGCGGCAGCGTTACCGCGGGCATGGCGATCTATGACACGATGCAGTACGTCAAGTGCGACGTGAGCACGATCTGTGTCGGCCTCGCTGCGAGCATGGGCGCGTTCCTTCTGTCCGCCGGGGCCAAGGGCAAGCGTCTCGCGCTGCCCAACTCCGAGATCATGATCCACCAGCCCTCCGCGGGAACTCAGGGGCAGATCACCGACATGGCGATCCATCTCAAGCGTCTGGAAACGATCAAGAAGCGCATGAACCAGATCCTCGCGGACAACACCGGACGCAGCGTTGAGGAGATCACGGCTGCCTGCGAGCGCGACAATTTCATGTCGGCGGAAGAGGCGAAAGAATACGGCCTGATCGACAAAGTGATCTACAAGAGATAATTTTTCGCAGAAGGAAGACAGAATGCCGAAAAATGACGTCAAAATGACAAGATGCAGTTTCTGCGGCAAGCCGCAGACACAGGTGCAGCGGATGGTGGCCGGAAACGGCGCCTATATCTGCAACGAGTGCATCTATCTGTGCATGAGCATTATCGACGAGGATTTCGCAAGACAGAGAGACATCGGCGTATCCGGCAGCGTCGGAACGCTGACGCAGGAGAATCTGCCGAAACCCGCTGAAATCCGCGCTGTACTCGATGACTACATCATTGGTCAGGAACGCGCGAAGGTCGCGCTCTCTGTTGCCGTATACAATCATTACAAGCGGATCCTGCACGGAGATGACAGCGACGTTGAACTGCAGAAGAGCAATATTCTCCTGATCGGGCCTACCGGCAGCGGAAAAACGCTGTTCGCGCAGACGATGGCGAAGATGCTCAACGTGCCGTTCGCCATCGCGGACGCGACGACGCTCACCGAAGCCGGATACGTCGGCGAGGATGTGGAAAACATCCTTCTGCGGCTCCTGCAGGCGGCGGACTTCGATGTCGAGGCTGCGGAGCATGGAATCATCTACATCGATGAGATCGACAAGATCACCCGCAAGTCGGAGAACACCTCCATCACACGTGACGTGTCCGGCGAGGGCGTGCAGCAGGCGCTGCTGAAGATCCTCGAGGGAACGATCGCCAATGTGCCGCCTCAGGGCGGACGCAAACACCCGCATCAGGAGTTCATTCAGGTCGACACCTCGAACATCCTGTTCATCTGCGGCGGCGCGTTCGACGGGCTGGAAAAGATCATCGAGAGCCGGCTCGACCGCAGAAGCATGGGCTTCGGCGCTGAGGTGCACAGCAAAAACGACACGGACGTGGGTGAACTTCTGCAGTATGTGCAGTCTCAGGACATCCTCAAGTTCGGCCTCATTCCCGAACTCATAGGCAGAATGCCCGTCATCACGCCTCTTAAATCTCTCGGCAGGGAGGATCTGATCCGTATCCTGACCGAGCCGAAAAACGCCATGACGCGTCAGTACCGCGTGATGCTCGGCTACGACAACGTGACGCTCGAATTTGAAGAAGACGCTCTTGGCGCGATCGCGGACAAAGCGATCGAGATGAAGCTGGGCGCGAGAGGACTCCGCAGCGTGATGGAGGGGATCATGACCGACATCATGTACGAGGCGCCCTCGGATCCCGAGATCGACAAGGTCGTCGTTACCGCCGATTGCGTGCGCAACGGTGTTGCGCCTTATGTGCATCGCAAGAGCTCGGGCAGCCAATCTGCGTAATCGTTTTCGAGCCGCACGGTTTCGTGCGGCTCGGATTTTCCGAATAGGCCTTTGTTCCTTTTAGGAGATCTTATGGATAATCAGGAAAAACTTGTAACCCCTGGCATCCGGATCGAGATGCCGTTGCTGCCGCTGCGCGGTATGACGGCTTTTCCCGGCATGCTCTTAAGCTTTGACGTGGAGCGTCCGTTCTCGGTCGCGGCGCTGAATGCCGCGATGAACGGAGAGCGACTGATCTTTCTGACAACGCAGAAAGACATAACCACGGAAACGCCGGATACGACCGATCTGTATCAGGTCGGCGTCGTATGCCGGATGCGGCAGCAGCTTCGCATTCCGGGCGGTCACACGGCGAGAGCCATGGTGCAGGGCATTTCGCGCGGCAGGATTGTGAATGCCAGAATGGAAAACGATTTCATTCGGGCTGAGATCGAGGTCCTTTCCGATGTCGAGACCCGGCATGGCAAGGCCAAAGTCGAAGCGCTGCTGCGTCAGAGCGCTGCGCTGTTCGACCAGTATGCGCATCTGTCCGGAAATATAACTCCGGAGACGCTTGTACACGTCGTAGGCGCGTCGGATCCGGGTTATCTTGCCGATTATATCACGCAGAACATCTTTCTGCGGTTTGCGAACAAACAGCTCGTTCTGGAGGAGCTGCGCCCTGTCAGCCGTCTTCAGCTCGTCAACCGTCTGCTCACGCATGAGATCGGCGTGCTGAAAGTCAGCCGTGATCTGCAGGAGAGCACGCAAAATCAGATCAATCAGAACCATCGGGATTTCTATCTGCGTGAGCAGCTCAAGACGATCCAGGCGGAGCTCGGCGAAGAGGAAGACCCGCAAAGCGAAATGGACGCCTATCGCGATAAGATCCGTTCTCTGGGCTTTGACAGCGATACGGAAACGAAGCTGCTCAAAGAGGTCACGCGTCTGAGCAAACAGCCTTTCGGCTCGTCTGAGGCGGCTGTTCTGCGCACGTATCTTGACATCGTTACCGAGCTTCCCTGGAAGCGCATGACGAAAGAGACCATCGATATCGCGAAGGCTAAGCGTATTCTTGATGCTGACCACTACGGTCTGGATAAGGTCAAGGACCGCATTCTTGAGTTCCTGGCCGTCAAGCAGCTTACGCCGGACGTCAAGGGCGGTGTCATATGCCTCGTCGGGCCCCCGGGAGTCGGCAAAACGAGCGTAGCCATGAGCCTTGCACGCGCCATGAACCGCAAGCTCGCGCGTATTTCTCTCGGCGGCGTACATGACGAGTCCGAGATTCGCGGACACCGCAAGACATACGTCGGCGCAATGCCGGGGCGAATCATCGCTGCGATCCAGCAGGCGAACAGCCGCAATCCGGTGCTTGTGCTCGACGAGATCGACAAGCTCGGCAGCGATTATCGCGGAGATCCTTCCGCGGCGCTGCTTGAAGCGCTGGATACGGAACAGAATTCCACATTCCGCGATCATTATCTTGAGATCCCGTTCGATCTGTCCGACACCCTTTTCATCACGACTGCCAACACGACGGATACGATTCCGCGCGCACTGCTCGACCGTATGGAGGTCATTACGCTTGACAGCTATACGGACGAAGAAAAGCTGCAGATCGCCAAAAAGCATCTTCTCCCGAAGCAGAGGAAGAAGCATGGCCTGACGGCAAAACAGCTGCGTGTTTCCGACGATGCGATCCGTGAGGTGATCACGAATTATACGCGGGAATCCGGCGTTCGTGTGCTCGAACGCGAGCTCGCGCAGATCTGCCGGCGTACGGCAAGAGCCGTGGCAGAGGACCCCAAAACGGTCGTATCCCTGCGCACAGGTATGCTGGAACCCTATCTCGGCGTACCGAGATATAAGGAGAACTACGGTTCTGACAGGGACGAGGTCGGCCTCGTGCGCGGCCTTGCGTGGACGAGCGTCGGCGGCGAGATCCTTGAGGTAGAAGTCGGCGTAATGGAGGGCACCGGAAAGATCGAACTGACCGGCAATCTCGGAGATGTGATGAAGGAATCGGCGAAGGCCGGCATGTCCTATGTGCGCAGCCGCGCCCGGCAGCTCGGCATCGATCCTGATTTCTATAAGACGAAGGATATCCATATCCATTTCCCGGAAGGCGCCGTGCCGAAGGACGGGCCGTCAGCCGGCATCACGATGTGCGTCGGACTGATCTCCGCGCTTACCGGGATCCCCGTGCGCAGAGATCTGGCCATGACCGGAGAGATCAGCCTGCGCGGGCGCATCCTCCCGATCGGAGGCCTGAAGGAAAAGACCATGGCGGCGCTTCGTGCGGGAGTTCATACGGTGATCATACCTGCAGAGAACGAGAAGGATCTTGAAGAGATCGACCAGACGGTGCGGCGTGAGCTGAAATTTGTAACGGCGGAACACGTGGACGATATCCTCGAAGTCGCGCTGACTCGCCTGCCGAGCCCGCTGCCGGAAGCACAGACGTTCAGCGACGGCGACAGTGAGTTGCCCGTTCCGCAGCCGGTGCCGAAACTCGGCCCGTCGCTGCGGCAGTAGGAGCCGATATGAATCTGCATAATGCAGTCTTTGTGAAATCCGCCGCGACTGCGGGCGGTTTCCTGAAGGATACGAGGCCATCCATCGTATTTGCAGGAAAGTCCAACGTCGGTAAATCCTCCGTGATCAACCGCCTGCTCAACCGGAAAAACTTTGCGCGAGTCGGTGCTTCGCCCGGGAAAACGGTACACGTTAATTATTTCCTCATCGATGAGAAAGCCTATTTCGTCGATCTTCCCGGATACGGGTACGCAAAGGTGTCCGCTTCAGAGAGGGATCGCTGGGCAAAGCTGATGGAGTCTTTCTTTGCTCGTCCGGAGGGCTTCGCTCTCGGCGTGATGATCGTCGACGCTAGACACAAGCCGACGGAGAACGACGTGATCATGGCACAGTTTTTCCGGGACGCGGGTTATCCTTATCTCATTGTCGCGAATAAATGCGATAAGCTCAAACGCAGCGAGATCGAACCGAACCTTTCAGTCATTCGCGCCACGCTTGAACTGCCGGATGAGATCGAGCTCATCGCGTTCTCGGCGGAGAAAGGGACCGGAAGAGAGGAACTTCTGCGCCGTGTTGAAACGGCGGCGGAACAAATCGATATACAGAACTGAGAGGGAAGAGTATATGACGACCGCTGAACAGAGTCTGGCGCTGCATTATGCGTCAAAGGGCAAGATCGAAGTCATTTCCAGAGTGCCGGTAAAGACGAGGGAGGATCTTTCCCTTGCGTATACGCCCGGCGTAGCGCAGCCGTGCCTGGAGATTCAGAAAGATATTTCCAAGAGCTATGAGCTCACGCGCAGATGGAATCTCTGCGCGGTGATCACCGACGGAAGCGCCGTTCTCGGCCTCGGAGATATCGGGCCTGAGGCGGGCATGCCTGTCATGGAGGGAAAGTGCGTTCTGTTCAAGAGCTTCGGTGACGTTGACGCGATCCCGCTCTGCGTCAAGACGAAAGACGTGGACAGCTTTGTAAACGCAGTGACACTCATTTCCGGCAGCTTCGGTGGCATCAATCTGGAGGACATATCTGCACCGCGCTGCTTTGAGATCGAGAAGAAGCTCAAGGCCAGCTGCGACATTCCGATCTTTCATGATGATCAGCACGGAACGGCGATCATCACGCTTGCGGGTATGCGAAACGCGCTTAAAGTCGTCGGCAAAACACTTGACGGAGCCAAGATCGTCATCAGCGGAGCCGGCGCGGCTGCTATATCTATCTGCCGGCTGCTGCTTTCGGCCGGCGCGAAAGATGTCACGCTCTGTGACCGCAGCGGCGCGATCTATATCGGACGTGAGAACGGCATGAACCCCGTGAAGGAGGAAATGGCACGCATTACGAATCCCCGCTGCATTCAGGGCAGGCTTGCCGATGCGGTCGTTGGCGCGGACGCTTTCATAGGCGTTTCGTCGCCCGGCGTTCTCACTACGGAGATGGTCCGTACGATGGCCAGGGACGCTGTCGTCTTTGCTTGCGCGAATCCTACGCCTGAGATCTTTCCTGAAGATGCGAAAGCAGGAGGCGCGGCTGTCGTTGCGACGGGGCGGAGCGATTATCCGAACCAGATCAACAATGTGCTCGCGTTTCCCGGCGTTTTCCGCGGCGCCTTCGATGTTCGCGCTTCTGACATCAATGAAGAGATGAAGATCGCTGCGGCGGACGCGCTTGCTGCTCTGGTCGGAGACAAACTCAGCGCCGAGTACATCATCCCGTCGGCACTCGACCCGCGTGTGGCGAAGGCTGTCGCCGCTGCCGTCGCGCAGGCTGCGCGGGATACAGGCGTCGCGCGCATCTGAACGCGTTCATGATATCAGCGCCTTGAAACGGATGTGTTGCGGGAGCATGCGGAGGAAGAGATTTGGGGAGCTTTAAAAGTATCTGGAACGGACTGGACTGGTCTGTGCTTTCCGACATGCTGCTTCGAGTCATTCCTGCTTTGCTGTGCATCACGATACATGAGCTTTGTCACGGACTGACGGCTTACAGGCTGGGTGACGACACAGCGAAACGCGCGGGAAGGCTTACACTGAATCCGCTCAAGCATATCGACGTTATGGGACTGATCATGATGGTCCTGTTCCGTTTCGGGTGGGCGAAGCCCGTTCCGGTGAACATGAACAGGCTGCGCAATCCCAAGCGGGATATGGCATTCGTCGCGCTTGCCGGTCCGCTTTCCAATCTGCTGATGGCGGTCCTTGCACTGTTCCTGTACGGCGCTCTGCTTATTCCCCTCAGCGGCGGCGGCATCGGAGACATCGTGCTGGATCTTATTCTGACAGTCGCCTCTCTCAGTATCGCTCTCGCGATCTTCAATATCATCCCCGTACCGCCTCTCGACGGGAGCAAGATCCTGTTTTCGCTCCTTCCGGAGAACGCATACCGATTCGTTCTTCGATATGAACGTTACGGCATGATCCTGCTGCTGATACTCGTTGCGACGAATCTTCTCGGAAGACCGCTCGGCGCCGCGACTTCCTGGGTCTTCTCCAAATTCTGGTGTTTCGCGAAGTGGGGCTTCCTTCTTGCGGATAAAGTGATCTGATATGGAAAATATGACATACCGCCTGGAGGGCGTCATAAAGTCGGAATCGGATTATCAGGACTTCGAAGGACCGCTGAATCTGATCCTCGTACTGCTCTCCAAAAATAAAATCGAGATCCGTGACATCCAGATATCCCTGATCCTCGATCAGTATCTTGAACAGATCGAAAAGATGCAGTCCATGGATCTGGAAGTCGCCTCGGAGTTCATTCAAATGGCTTCGCACCTGCTGTACCTGAAGACGCGCACGCTTCTTGCCGGCGAGGATGAGGAGATCTCCGAACTGGATGCGCTGATCGCTTCACTTGAGCAGCTCAAAAGCAGGGACGCCTACGCCGGCATCAAGCAGGTGACCGGAGAATTCGACCGTATGACCCGGATCGGGCTGCAGTATTTCTCACGTCTGCCGGAACCGCTGCCGAAACAGCAGTATCAATACAGACATGAGCCGTACGAGCTGCTCGGCGCTGTCGCGGACATGCTTGCACGCGGCGCACAGAATCCGGAAACGGTCGAGCCTCGTCAGTATATTCCGAAACGGATCGTCTATGCCGTGCGCACCAAAAGCCGTGAGATCGTGGCTCTGCTTCAGGAATACGGTACGCTCACCCTGCAGGCACTGTTTGCCGAGACTGCCGACAGAAGCGAGCTCGTGGCGACTTTCCTGTCGGTCTTGGAAATGTGCGCGGCGGGCGGACTGAAGATCGCGGCTTCTGAGGCTGGCTTCTCCGTGTCGCTGACGGAGGATGCGGACGCGCAGAAGCTGATCGAGACCATAGACGCCCGTGACGAAGGGGAAAAACAAGATGGAACAACTTGAACTCGACAGCGCGATCGAAGCGATCCTGTTCGCTTCCGGAGAACCTGTTTCCGCGGATCGTATCGCGGCGGTGCTCGG
>JAFYCC010000049.1 GCA_017539885.1 Oscillospiraceae bacterium | reverse complement strand
TCAGCAGATCCAGCTGATACAACCGAAAGCACTGTCTGCGGCGCTGACTGTTCAGTATTGCCTCGAACGTGGAGGAAAGCCCTGACTGAAGGAACACCTCGTATTCCGGCTCCGTCAGTCCAAGATACTCACGCAGGCTGACGCCGCAGTCACCAAGCTGATGCCACACATCCGTGCAGACCTTGATCTCCTCGATCCCGCATTGGCCAGAGAGATACTGCTCCTTGAAACCGGGGCAGTCTTTCTTCGTTTCGATCTGCTTTCTCCGAAGCGCGAGCTGCCAGTCGTCGAAACCCTTGAAATTGGGATTCCAGGTCATGCGGCGGCATTTCAAATCATGCTGCCGCGCAAGCAGGAATACCTTCGACGCTCCGCTGTTCACCGCAGCATTCCGGTACTTGTCCATATCCTCCGCCTCGATGATCTCCTGTGTGCCGTTCATTTTCAAAGCGTCGAAGAGCGCGTCAAGGCCGGAGGTGTTGTTTGCGCCGAGCGTCGCAGCAAAGGTGCGTCCGGTCAGTGCATGGCAGATATCCGCTTTAAGGACTCCCTCGGTCACATAGACGACACGGGAACAAGGGTTGCCGATGAAATGGACTGGACTTCCGGAGGATGCTCCCATACGCTTGCCCGCAGTGGAGAGTGTGAGGTACTTCATTCCCTCCTTTTCCGGCGGGTCGCCCTCATTTCGGATCGGATGATCCAGACGGGTTTGCAGGCCGCAGATCCTTCCGTCGATCCCATGAATGGGGATCAGGATACCGGAAGTCTTCTGGAGAAAGCGCATGGTCCAGCGTCCCCTGTCATTGAGATAGAAGCCGGGTACGCCCTTCACCGTATAGCCCTGCCGCATCAGCGTCTCCGTGATGGGCTGGCAATGATACGGTTGCGGCGTACTGCGAAAGCCAAAGCGCTCGATCTGCTCCGGCGTCAGCCCACGGGCGATACGCAGATGCTCCCAGTGCGGTGGTGTCAGAGTCAGCATGGAAAGCAGCGCGGAATAGGTGCGATGCACCTCCAGCGCCGGCGCACGGTCTGCCTGCGGTTCCTCCGGCGGCACGGCCGGCGTATCCATGACGTTCTCCGTTACCGCAGCGCCGTTAGAAAGCAGCGTCTCGCTGATCTCCTGATACGCCTCAGAATTGCTGATGCCGTGTACTTCCGCATACAGCGACAGCATCCCGCCGC
The DNA here is from genome assembly GCA_017539885.1 of Oscillospiraceae bacterium. The sequence goes on along the minus strand of JAFYCC010000049.1, from coordinate 1,441 downwards.
CCATGCTGCAGTAATTGCAGCGCCAGACGTTTTTGGCGAGGTTCAGGTTCAGCTTGCCCCGCTGATCTCCGCAAAACGGGCAGTCCGCATACACGGAGCCGGGGCCTCTCCGCCTGATGTGCAGACGGAGAAGCGCGGCGATGTCCATGATGTCAAAGGGGAAATCGTTTTTACCCATTGGGACGATTCCTTTCTTTCACATGATTCTTGAGAGCCGTAATCAGCTGGCCTTGCGCTGTGCGACCTCGTCCAGCATGATCTGCGCGGCGGCCTTCAGGACGTTGTCCACGTTCGGCGCGCACATATAGTAGCGGAGACTTGCCTGACGCTTCTCGGCGACCTGCTCCAGCGTCCAGCCTTTGCAGAAGCCGCTCGTCACGACGACGTTCTTCGCTTCCTCCGGCGTCATTCGTGCGCAGATGTCCTCAACGGACATATCCGGCGTATAGCTGGCAGTCGTCTCCGCAGTCGTCTGCGGCACGGCAGGCGCGATCTCCGCAGGTGCGGAAGCCGCAGCCGGGAACTGGATCACTGTGTTGGCCGCAACAGGCTCCTGCGCGGCAGCCGCCGAGGGTTTCTCCGTCGTCTCGATCTTCTGAACCTCCGGAGCGGCGGGCACAGTCTTCTTCTCGCCAGGCGAAGTCGTCTCTCCGGCAGGCATAGTCGGCGCGTCGGCAGGCGCAGCCGCAGGCTGCACAGCCGTATCATCGATATCATTCTGCGCGGGAGTTTTTGCCTGTGCCGGCTCGACCGTAACGGGGGTCTCCGCTTTGACGGGTGCTGCCTTTTCGGGCTTTTTCTGTACGACAGCAGGTACAGTCGTCTTCGGCGCAGTCTGCGTTTCCGCAGCCGGCTTTTCGGTCACCGCGTCAAGCGCGACCTCCGAACCGAAGCTGTTGCGTCCGTCGCACTCGACAAAATCACAGAGCTGGATGCCGAAGCCGGCGTTTTCCAGCGCCTCATTGAGCGCCGCATCCTGCGCCGCTTCAATGTACTTGCCGTTCGGCGCTTCCTGCGCAGTCATCGTGGAAGTCACTCTCGCCAGCGGATCGGCGTCGGCACGGTCCATATAGACCGCGGCCTCATAGATCGCCGCCTGCTCCGTGATGCGAAGCGGGTTGAGGAGCATCTTGCCGTTGGGGCAGGCCAGGCGGAACCACAGCCGCTTGTACGGCAGATCCAGCTTCAAAACCGGCTTTCCGGTCTTAACGGAAACCGTCTGCCGGAGAAACCGCAGAGGATTGAATCCGGCGACGCGGCGAAGCTCCGCCGCTGCGGGAACGCTGCTGATCAGGGTGTTATTCGGAATGCTCATACTCTTCCTCCTAATGTAATAAATACGGATCGCCTGGCTGTTTTTCTGCAAGCGATCCAAAAATCAACTGGCTTTTTTCATGTTGGGTGCATCGTATGCGCCATTCGCCACAGGAAGCTCGGTCAT
>JAFYCC010000048.1 GCA_017539885.1 Oscillospiraceae bacterium | reverse complement strand
CAGCGGTTGTCGAGCTTGTCCGCCACGAAATCGTCGAGCGCGGCCAGCGCGTCGTCGAGCTTGAGCACGTCGGTGCCGCCTCCCATGGCGCTGTCCGGCTTGCCGCCGCCCTTGCCGCCTACGATGGGCGCGATATTCTTGATGACGTCGCCGGCGCGCACGCCTCTGGCGATCGCCTCCTTGCCGCAGACGGACAGGAGCGTGATCTTGCCGTCGTTCACGGAGGCGAGCAGCGCAACGACCGTTTCGTCGCGGTCGCGGATGAAGTCGCCGAATTTGCGCAGATCGGCAGCATCCATGCCTTCACGTGCAGAGGTGACGACGCGCAGGCCGCCAACGGTCTTGCCGGAGAGCAGGAAGTGTTCCACTTCGCCCGAAAGGACCTGGTCCTTCATCTTTTCCAGCTGGCGGCGCAGCTCACGGCTCTCGCCGAGCAGGTTTTCGGTGCGCTCGAGCAACTCGTCGGGCTTGGTCTTGAGCTCGCCGGCGAGGTCGCTGAGGATCTTGCGGTAGCGTCCCATGGCCTCAAGCGTGGCTTTGCCGGTGATGGCCTCGATACGACGAACGCCGCTGGCTACGGAGAACTCGCTGACGATGCGGAACACGCCCACCTTGGCAGTGTTGTCCAGATGCGTGCCGCCGCAGAACTCCACGCTGTAGCCGCCGCCCATGTCAACGACACGGACGATGTCGCCGTATTTCTCACCGAACAGAGCGATCGCGCCGCGCTTTTTCGCTTCTTCGATAGGCAGCTCCTCGGTGACGATGCCGTACCCGTCAAGCACAGCCTCGTTGACCATGGCCTCGACCTGATCGAGTTCCTCGGGCGTCATGGCGGAGAAGTGCGTGAAATCGAAGCGCACGCGGTCGGGCTCGACCAGCGAGCCGGCCTGATGTACGTGGTCGCCCAGCACCGTGCGGAGCGCCTTGTCAAGCAGATGCGTGGCGCTGTGCGCGCGCATGATCGCCTTGCGGCGGTCGATGTCGATGGAGGCGGTGATCACGTCGCCGACATGCAGGATGCCTTCGGCAAGGCGGCCGTAATGAAGATACTTGCCGCCCTTGTTTTTCTGGACGTCGGTTACTTCGAAGCGCATGCCCTCTGCAGTGAGCACACCGTGATCGGCGACCTGGCCGCCCATTTCGGCGTAGAACGGGCTGCGTCCGAGTACGATGATGGCCTCGGCACCCGCGACGATCTCGTCGCGCAGTTCCTCCTCGGCGACAATGGCGAGCACCTTCGCTTCCGCGGATTTGCGCTCATAGCCGATGAACTCGGTTGGCGGGATCTCCTTGCCGAGATCGACGCCGGCCCAGCCAAGATCGCCGAGCGCCTTGCGCGCTTCTCTCGCGCGCTCCTTCTGCTCCTGCATCAGCGTGTGGAAACCGTCTTCGTCAACGGAAAGGCCCTCGTCCTTGGCCATCTCGATGGTCAGATCGATGGGGAAGCCGTAGGTGTCATAGAGCTTGAAAGCGTCAGCACCGGAGAAAGTCGTCTCGCCTTTGGCCTTGTGTTCGGCGAGCATGTCCGAAAAGATCCGCATGCCGCCGTCGATGGTGCGCGCGAAGTTTTCCTCTTCTGTGCGGATAACGCGCGTGATATAGGCCTGCTTCTCGCGGATGTCCTTGTATTCGCACTCGTTCACGGCCACGACCGTGTCCACGATGCGCCACAGGAAGGGCTCGTTCACGCCCAGCAGCTTGCCGTGGCGAGCGGCGCGGCGGAGCAGACGGCGCAGCACATAGCCGCGGCCCTCGTTGGAGGGCAGAACGCCGTCGCAGATCATGAAGCAGCTGGAACGAATGTGGTCGGTGATGATGCGCAGGCTCACGTCGCGCTCGTAACTCTCGCCGTAGTGCGCTCCGGTGATCTCGCTGACCTTGTTTGTGATATGCATCACGGTGTCGACGTCGAACAGGGAGTTGACGTTCTGGCAGACGACCGCCAGCCGCTCCAGACCCATGCCGGTGTCGATATTTTTCTGGCTCAGCTCGGTGTAGTTGTCGTGACCGTCGTTGTCGAACTGAGAGAATACGACGTTCCAGACCTCCATATATCGGTCGCAGTCGCAGCCGACGGTGCAGTCTGGCTTGCCGCAGCCGTACTCGGCGCCGCGGTCATAGTAGATCTCGGAGCAGGGACCGCACGGGCCGCTGCCGTGCTCCCAGAAGTTATCTTCCTTGCCGAAGCGGAAAATGCGCTCGGCAGGGATGCCGATCACCTTGTTCCAGATCTCGAAAGCCTCGTCGTCTGCAGGCGTGGTCTCATTGCCGGCAAAAACAGAAGGGTAAAGTCTGTCAGGATCAAGGCCGACCCAGTCGGGGCTGGTGAGGAACTCCCATGCAAACGGGATGGCCTCTTTCTTGAAATAGTCACCGAAAGAGAAATTGCCCAGCATCTCGAAATAGGTGCCGTGGCGCGCGGTCTTGCCGACGTTGTCGATGTCGCCGGTGCGGATGCACTTCTGGCAGGTGCAGACGCGGCGGCGCGGCGGCTCCTCCTCGCCCTTGAACCAGGGCTTCATGGGCGTCATGCCGGCGTTGATGAGCAGCACCGACTTGTCGTTCTGCGGCACGAGCGAAAAGCTCGGCAGACGCAGATGACCCTTCGACTCAAAGTACGCGAGAAACATCTCCCGCAGTTCGTTCAAACCGAAATACTTCATGCGCGTTCCCCTCTATCTCCGAAAGATCTCGGAAGCCGGCGGACTTACCGACCCGAATAATACAAAATATTTTACTGTTTACATCGAAAAAAGTCAAGTATTCCGAACCCTTTTCGGCTTGTGCGAAGCGACACAATTGCCTTGACTTCCGGGGCAAAAAAACATACAATTCTGCTATAGGCCGGAGCCGAGGCTCCGGGTTGAATCTGAGAAAACGGAGGAGCTTTCTATGATCATCGGGTGCCCAACGGAAATCAAGGCCCAGGAGGGCCGCGTAGGCGTCACTCCCGCAATGGCGGATGCCTTCAGACAGGCAGGACATACCGTTTATATCCAGCAGGGCGCGGGCATAAACAGCGGCTTCCCGGATGCCGAGTATGTCGCGGCCGGCGCACAGCTGCTGCCCACCGCGAAAGAGGTTTTCGACAAGAGCGACATGATCATCAAGGTCAAAGAGCCGCTCGAGGCAGAGTATGATCTGTTCCACGAGGGTCAGATCCTCTTCACCTATCTCCATCTCGCGCCGGATCCGGAGCAGACCGAGGCGCTGCTGCGCAAGAAAGTCATCGGTATTGCCTATGAGACCGTTCAGCTGCCGAACGGCGCTCTCCCGCTGCTCTCCTGCATGAGCGAGATCGCAGGACGCATGGCCGTGCAGGTCGGCGCGCATCTGCTTGAGAGCACCTGCGGCGGCCGCGGCATCCTGCTTTACGGCGTCTCCGGCGTTGAAAAAGGGAACGTCGTGATCATCGGCGGCGGGACCGTCGGAACGAGCGCGGTGAAGATCGCTGTCGGCATGGGCGCGAACGTCACCGTGATCGACATGAACGCCCAGCGCCTTGCCTATCTGGACGACATCTTCGGCAGCCGCATCCAGACCCTCATCTCCAACAGCTACAACATTGCCCGCGCCGTCGAGAACGCGGACGTCGTCATCGGCTGCGTCCTTGTGCCCGGCGCGAAGACGCCCGTGCTCGTCACCAACGAGATGGTCGCCAAGATGCGCCGCGGCAGCGTGCTCATCGACGTGGCCATCGATCAGGGCGGCTCGATCGAGGCCATCGACCGCATCACCACGCACGCCGATCCCTACTACACCAAGGAGGACGGCATCATCCGCTACAGTGTTGCGAACATGCCCGGCGCCGTGCCGCGCACCTCGACTCTCGCATTGACGAACGTTACACTGCCCTACGCGCTGAAGATCGCCAACCTCGGCGCGGAGGGCGCGTGCAAGGCGGATCCCGCGCTCATGAAGGGCCTGAACGTGTACAAGGGCAAGCTTACGTTCAAGTCTGTCGCGGAAGCGCAGGGGCTTGAATACACCGATCCGGCGACTCTCTTCTAAAAACCGATCGGAAACGGGAACGGCGCAGCTTCGGCTGCGTCGTTTCTACCATTGCAAGTAGCAATCGGATTTGGTATAATTCAGGCGCAAAACCAAATGTAAAAGGAGGTAGCGAATGAAAGCACCGTTTTCCGCCTATCTGGACGGCATCACGCCCGCGCTGCGGACGCTCGTCGAACGGCTGGGCGAGACTTTTGACTATGTCAGCGTGCTGGCGACCGATTCCGTAGGCTTCCAGCTGAGCCTGTCTCAGCGCAGCAAGAGCGTCTCCAACACGAACATGACTACCGAGCGCGGCTGTGTCGTACGCGTGTACAGGGACGGACGTTACAGCGAATACGCTTTCAACGGACTCGATCCCGCGCAGCCGGAGAAGACCGTCGAGGCAGCACGCGCGGCGCTGGACAGGCAGTTTGAACTGCTCGCGCGCGTCGGCGCAGAGACGTATGAGACCGGATGCCTTGCGGACGAGCCGCTGGAGCTCTTCGTGGAGAAGGACGCGGAGCGCCTGCCCGAGAAAACGGATCTGCGCGCGCTGGTCGACATGATGATGGGCCTGTCCGATGAGGGCATGCGTACGATTCCCGGCGCACTCGATTGCCTGGCCAACGCCACATCCACCCATATTTCGAAGCTCTTCCTGACGAAAAACCGCTATCTGCGCCAGAGCTACGTGTACACCGAGGGCAGCTGCGCGGCCTACGCGCCCAACCCGCAGGGAGAGATGCAGATGGCCTACAAGGGCGTTTCCGGCTGCGGCGGTCCCGAGATCCTCGACGGGCTGAAGCAGGTCATTTCCGATCTGCCGCAGATAATGACGGACGTGCTCGGCGCGGAGAAGATCGTGCCGGGCGAATACGAGGTCATCACCGACCCGACCGTCACCGGCCTGATTGCGCACGAGGCCTTCGGCCACGGCGTGGAGATGGATATGTTCGTCAAGCACCGCGCGCTCGGCGCGGACTACATCGGGCAGCGCGTCGGCAGCGAGCACGTCACCATGCACGAGGGCGCGCTCTGCGACGAGAGCGTCACGGCCTACGCCTTCGATGACGAGGGAACGCTTGCCGGCGACGTGACGGAGATCGACAGGGGCATCCTGCGCGCGGGCATCTGCGATGCGCTGGCCGCTCTGCGTCTGGGCTGCGCGCCCACCGGCAACGGCAAGCGCGAGAGCTATTCCCACAAGGCCTATACCCGTATGACGAATACCGTGTTCGATTCCGGTACGGATACGCTGGAGGACATGATCGCTTCCATAAAGTTCGGCTACCTGCTGCGCGGCATGCAAAGCGGCATGGAGGACCCGAAGCACTGGGGCATCCAGTGCATCCTCGACCGCGGCTATGAGATCAGGGACGGAAAACTCACCGGAAAGGTCGTTTCGCCGATCGTTATGACCGGATATGTGCCCGATCTGCTCGGCAGCGTCAGCATGGCCACCGCCGACCGCGTCGTCGAAGGAAACGGCGCCTGCGGAAAGGGTCACAAGGAATGGGTCAAGGTCGCCGACGGCGGCCCCTATCTGAAGATGAAAGCGAGGCTCGGATGATGTTTGAGACAGTCAAAAGCAGGCTCATGAAGCTCGACTGCGACGGCTGGGAGCTGACCGAGAGCGTCAAGCGCGGCTGGGAATTCTATTTCATCCGGCATCTGCTGGATCAGAACCGCGCGGTCGAGGTCAGGACCGTCACTGTCAAGCTCTATAAGGCACTCGAGGACGGCAAGTTCCTCGGCAGCGCTTCCGGTCAGATTTCGCCCACCGCTTCGGCGGAGGAGATCGACAAGGCGCTCGAGACGCTGCTGTTTCAGGCGAGCCTTGTGAAAAACCCGTTTTACACCCTGCAGGACAAGCCTGCGGACGTGCCCGAGCGGACGGAGCGGGTGGACGTGGAAAAGATATCCGAGGACTTCCTGCGCGCGCTTCGCGGTGTCCATGAGACGGACACGGAGGATCTCAACTCCTATGAGATCTTCGTCAGTGAGATCGAGCGCCGCTTCGAAAACTCCAACGGCGTACACTACCGCTGCGTTTATCCCGTCTCTACGGTTGACCTTGTCGTGAACGCCCGCCGGGAAGGCCATGAGATCGAACTTTATCGGTTCTACACGTCCGGAACCTGCGACAGCGAACGCCTGCGCGGCGACATCGAGCGCGTGCTGCGCTTCGGCAAGGATCGTCTGCTCGCCGAACCCACGCCAAAGCTCGGCAAGGGCGCGGTCGTTTTTTCCACGGAAGACGCGCGTGAAATCTATCAGTTCTTTGCAGCGCACATGAACACAGCAATGAAGGCGCGCCGTCTGTCCGACTGGGAGCTCGGCAAGCCGATCTGCCCGGATGCGACGGGCGACCTCGTGACGCTCGAGGCCCTCTCGTCCCTGCCGAATTCCTCTAAGGACTACCCGGTGGACGCCGAGGGATCGGTCATCCGCGATCGTTATATCCTTCGTGACGGCGTCGCGGAAAACTACTGGGGCGGCCGTCAGTTCAGCCAGTACCTCGGACTTTCGGAGTGCTCTGACGTGAGCAACTTCCGCGTCGCGGGCGGACGTGAAAGCGCCGAAGCCGTGCGCAGCGGCGACTATCTGGAAGTCGTGGAGTTCTCCGATTTCCAGGTGGACACCATGGCTGGTGACATCGCCGGCGAGATCCGGCTCGGCTACTGGCATCACGGCGGCGAGACGACCGTGGTCACCGGCGGTTCCATTACAGGCAACATCGTCGAGGCCATGAAGACCATGCGCTTTTCCAGCGAGACGGTGCAGTATGACAGCACGGTTATTCCCGCGGTCACGCGGCTGGAGGATCTGCGCATAACGGGCGTGAAGGATCTCGACAGCGGAATCGAGGAATAACAATGAAACGGGTACTGTGTCTGCTGCTCGCGCTGCTGACCGTCCTGCCAATGGCGGGATGCACGAGCAGGGCTGAAAAAGAGGCGGCTGCGCTGGAAGCGCTCCGGCTCGAAGCCGTGGAGAGCGCGAAGTCCGCAGTCAGGGACTATAACGAGGCTGCGGATGCCTATAAAACCGAGATCGAAGAGGTCAACGGCAGGATCGGGGAGGTCCTCGAGGTCAACGCAGCCTTTGACGAGGCGCTCGACGCCGTTCAGGCCCGCATAGACGAAGAGCCGATCCCGTATGATCCGGAGACGCTGACGGCGCTGCAGGAGGCGCTTGCCTCTGCACGCGAGGCGCGCGTGGAGGATCCCGTGCCGCTTGAAGTGACCGTGGAGACCTTCGCGGCGGACGACTCCCTCTCAACGGAGAGCGCTCAGGCACTTGCCGCGCAGGCGGCGCAGAGCGCACAGCAGCTGCGGAAATGCGAGAAGCCTGCGCTTATGGATGTTCCGGATTATTCCGCACAGCTTGCCGCCGTCGATGCCGCGCTCGAGCCCTATGCGGCGAGCGTGGAACGCATCCGCCCGGTCATTGCGCCATCGGACGAATATGTGACCGAGCGGCTGCTGACCGTCGGTACGATCGCTGCGGCGAACGCCGTCACCGAGGACCACGATCCTAACGGCAATCTCGGAAAGGACGGCGGATACATCGGCTGCGTTTTCTTCCGCGACTCACGCATCAGCGTGTGGAGCTTCCGTCTCAATCCCGGTTCCGACCGCAATGATCCTGTGGACGTCGGTACGCAGGGCGGCGGTTCTGTGGAGATCTATGCCACACAGGAGGAGGCAGAGAAGCGGCTGCCATATCTCGATCGCTTCAAGAGCCAGATCGGGATATACGGGGTGCTCGGAAGCCTCGTCATCCGCGTGACGGATCAGATCTCGCGCCAGAAACAGAGAGAACTGTTTGATAGTATCAAACAGGCGCTGCTCCCTGAAATCGAATGAGAGATAATCGAAAGGCTCCCGCCGTGGCGGGAGCCTTTCGATTTGGAGAGAAAAAATGAAGGAGGAGTATCGTGTATGATAAAAGGGCGGCGCCCTGTTTCTGCTTCTCAGTATACAGGGCGTTCTGAAAGACACCTTAAGTTCTGGAAAAATATTTTTAAGAATCTTTTCAGACTTCCGCTTTATTATTGATATGTATGATACAATAAGTGCATGCGGAGGTCTAATTTATGAACATACTGCTTGTGGAGGATGAAAAGGCGCTGTCCAACGCGATCAAGAAGATCCTGGAACGCAAGGGCTACCTCGTCGATGCGGTGTATGACGGCGTCTCGGCGGTGGAATATGCCAAGGAAATGGACTACAATCTCATCATCCTGGACGTCATGCTGCCAAAAATGGACGGATTTGAAGTCCTGCGCATCCTGCGCAGGGACGGCGTTCATACGCCTACGCTCATGCTTACTGCACGTTCCGCCGTACAGGACAAAGTCACGGGACTCAATGGCGGCGCGGATGACTACATGACCAAACCATTTGACACGGAGGAACTGCTCGCGCGCGTCGGCGCGCTCACACGGCGCACCGGAGAGGTCGTCGTTGAGACCGTCGAATGGAAGGATCTGAGCCTGAACGTCAAATCGGCGCTGCTCAGCTGCGGCGGAGAGTCCGTGCAGCTCAGCCGAAAGGAATACGAGGTCCTGCGCCTGTTCCTGTATAACCCGACGCAGATCATCACAAAAGATCAGCTCATCATGCGCGTCTGGGGTGTCGAGTCCGAAGCGACGGACAACAACGTGGAGGTCTATATCTCCTTCCTGCGCAAGAAGCTGAAATATCTCAAATCCAAGGTATCGATCAAAAACCTGCAGCGTATCGGCTACAGGCTGGAGGTGGAAGCCTAGTGCTCAAAGGATACCGCAGACGCTTTGTAACGCTGAATATGCTCCTGGTAGGCGTGGCGCTGCTCATCGCGCTGATCGCGCAGTGGATATTCTTGTATAGGAGCAGTTACGCAGAGCTGAAAAGCACGATGCAGATGCTCGTTGAGCCGTGGGACGGGCCGGGTGAACGTTTTCATACCATCGGGAATGAAATCCCGCCGGAGAAACCGCAGCAGCCGCGTGAATTCACGGGAGAACCGCTGCCGCGCGGGCAAAGAGAGGGCATTATCTCGGTCTACTTCAACCTGAAAACGGATGAGATCGCTGTCCTGTCAAGAGACATCGCACATGACTCGGAGACGGTTTCCGCGGCCGTACGCGAGATTGCCGCGCAGGAAAGAGATTTCGGGATGCTCAACGCCTATGGACTGTATTTTTACCGCGAGACAGACGGGAACGGCTGCAAGATCGCGCTCGCTGACAGGAGCTATCTCGGCGCTAAGGTCCTGCGAAACGGAGCCATGCTGCTGGCCGCTTATGTTGCGGCGATGGTCCTGATCTTCTTCATCAGCCGTCGCCTCTCCAGAATCGCGGCAAAACCGATGGAAGACGCGGTGGAGATGGAACGGCAGTTCGTGGCGGACATTTCTCATGATCTCAAGACACCCATCACGGTCGTGCTGGCCAATAACAGCATCCTGCGGGAAAACCCCGAACTTGATCCGGCGGAGCGGGCACAGTGGCTCGACAGCACGGACGAGGCGGCCAAGCGCATGATGGCTCTCGTCGGGGAAATGCTGACGCTGTCCTCGCTGGAGTCGGTAGGAAAGAACGTCGAACTCCAGCCGGTGAATCTCAGCTCCGCGGCGGAAAAAGCCGCGCTTCAGCTCGAGTCGCTGGCCTATGAGCGCGGCATTACGCTGGATACCGAGATCGCGGAAGACGTTGTGGTGCGCGCAACGCAGGAATACGCGGAAAAGATCTGCAGCGGGCTGCTGGAAAACGCGCTGAAATATGAGCCGGACGGCGGCCGCGTTCTGCTCTCGCTTGCGACCGTGAAAAAGAAGGCCGTGCTCACCGTGCACAATTACGGCAGCGTTATCGAGCAGGAGGACAAGGCGCATATATTCGAACGTTTCTATCGCGGCGACAAGGCCCGCTCGGAGAAGAGCGGCTTCGGCCTAGGCCTGCCGATTATCAAGCAGGAGTCGGAACTTGTCGGCGCGGCGATCGATGTCGAGAGCGACGCTGAAAACGGAACGGCTTTCACCGTGCGCTTCGAACTGACCGACTGATAATCCGGCGGGAAGCGATTTCCACCGGGTTCAGACCGCTTCAGTGATCAACGCGCAGTGTGCTCGACAGACGGCCGCGTCCCGCCTTTTTTACGCGGCTGAGCTTAACAGAGACGAAGAAACCGGCAGGGAATCATCCCTGCCGGTCGTTTCTTTTCAGATTGGTTCAGTCTTTGAAGCCCATGCGCTCGCGCTCACGCAGCGCTTCCTTGCGGGAGAGGTTCACGCGGCCGCGCTCGTCGATCTCGGTGACCTTGACCCAGGTCATGTCGCCGATATTGAGAACGTCCTCGACCTTCTCGGTGCGCTTGAACTCAAGATCCTTGATGTGGCACATGCCGTCCTTGCCGGGCACGAGCTCGATGAAGGCGCCGATGGGAATGATGCGCACGACCTTGCCGTAGTACAGTGCGCCTACCTCGGGCTCGAACACGATGTTGTCGATGGTCTGCTTTGCGGCGCGGCAGGCCTCGATGCTCTCGCTGGCAATGAAGATGCTGCCGTCGTCCTCGATGTCGATCTTGCAGCCGGTGTCGGCCGTGATCTTCTGGATGACCTTGCCGCCGGAGCCGATGACTTCGCGGATCTTGTCGGGGTTGATCTTCATCTGGATCATCTTCGGAGCGGTCTCAGCAAGCTCGGCGCGCGGCTCGGAAATGCAGGGCAGCATGATCTCGTCGAGGATCTGCCATCTGGCTTCGCGGGTGATCTGGAAGGCTTCCTTGACGATCTCGTGCTTGAGGCCGTCGTTCTTGAGGTCCATCTGGATGGCGGTGATGCCCTTCTTCGTGCCGGCGACCTTGAAGTCCATCTCGCCGTGGAAGTCCTCGACGCCCTGGATGTCGATGAAGGTGGTGAAATCGTCGCCGTCCTGGATCAGACCGCAACTGATGCCAGCCACCGGCGCCTTGATGGGCACGCCGGCGTCCATGAGGGCCATGGTGGTGCCGCAGACGGAGCCCTGGGAGGTGGAGCCGTTGGAGGAGAGCACCTCGCTGACGACACGGATCGTATAGGGGAATTCCTCCACCTCGGGGATCACGCACTGCAGCGCCTTCTCCACAAGAGCGCCGTGGCCGTACTCGCGCCGACCGACGCTGCGGGCGGCACGGGCCTCGCCCACGGAGTAGGAGGGCATGTTGTAGTGATGCATAAAGCGCTTCTCGGTCTCCTCCCAGATCGTGTCCAGCTTCTGGGCGGCGGAGAGGGTGTTCAGCGTGGCGATGGACAGGACCTGCGTCTGACCGCGGGTGAACAGCGCGGAGCCGTGGACCTGGGGCAGCACGGCGACCTCGGTGCCGAGCGGACGGATCTCGTTCATGGCGCGGCCGTCCACACGCTTGCCCGCGAGCAGCCATTTCTTCACGACCTTCTTCTGCAGCTTGTAGAGGATCTCGTCCATATACTGCATCATGTCGGGGTGATCGGCTTCATATTTTTCCTGCATGGCGGTGATCCACTCGTTGACGCGGGCCTCGCGGACGTTCTTGTCGTCGGTGTCCATGCAGTACTCCATGCCGGCGAATTCGTTTTCGACCAGCAGCTCGAACAGCTCGTCGTCAAAGGCGGCGTGCTCATAGGAGAACTTGGGCTTGCCGATTTCGGCGACCATGCGGTCGATGAGGTCGAGCATGGGCTGGACTTTCTCATGGGCCTGCACGATGCCCTCGTACATCACGTCCTCGGGGACCTGATCGGCCTCGGATTCGATCATGATGATCTTTTCGTGAGAGGCGGCGATCGTGGTGGTCATGCGGTTGGTCGCCTTCTCGGCGGCAGTGGGGTTGAACAGATACTTCTCACCGTCCCAGCCGAGGACGATGCCGGCGATGGGGCCGTTGAAGGGGATATCGGAGATCGCCACCGCGGCGGCGGCGCCGATCATGGCCGTGATCTCCGGGGAGCAGTCGCGGTCCACCGCCAGCACTTCGCAGGCGATGACCACGTCGTTGCGCAGATCGGAGGGGAACAGCGGGCGCATGGGTCGGTCGATCAGACGGCTGGCCAGCACGGCGTTGAGAGAGGGGCGTCCCTCGCGGCGGTTGAAGCTGCCGGGGATACGGCCCACGGCATAGAGCTTTTCATTGAAATCGACGGCGAGAGGGAAGTAATCGATCCCGTCCTTGGGGCGGGCGGAAGCCGTGGCGGTGACCAGCACGCGGGTTTCTCCGTAGCCCACGAGCACGGCGGCGTTGCACAGCTCGGCCATTTTGCCGACCTCCATAAAGAAGGGACGGCCGCAGTAATCCATTTCATACCGCTTGAAATTGGGGAATTCCTTGTGTTTGATGATCATTCTTTCGTTTCTCCTTTACACACTGCGATCAGACTTTGTCCGACAACTTGAAAAATAACAGTAAAAAACGGAGGGACATATTCATTTGTCCCTCCGTTAAACCTTCATATCCCTCGGCGGCGGCGATCCGGCTTACTTGCGGATGCCAAGCTTCGCAATGATCGCGCGGTAACGCTCGATATCCTTGCGAGACAGATAATCGAGCAGACGGCGGCGCTTGCCGACCATCTTGTACATGCCCAGACGGCTGTGGTCGTCGTTGGGATGCTTCTTGAGGTGCTCCGTCAGCTGACGGATGCGCTCGGTGAGGATGGCGATCTGGACTTCGGGAGAGCCAGTGTCATTCTCGTGGGTCTTGTTGTCCTCGATGACAACGGTTTTCTGTTCTTTGGTGATCATGCTGTCGTTTCCTTTCATGTTTTTTGCATTCCGTCCGGGCCAGGTCACGGCTGAAAGGCGGCCAATAACTGGGCTCGGCGGTCAAACGCTCGTATATGATAGCACGCCGTTCCGGGTTTGTAAAGCAAAATCTACAATTCTTTATCATATTTTTTGGGTATCCGGACGGAAAACAGGATGTCCTCCTCTGTTTCCGCAAGGGAAAACTCTATCCCCGGCATCCCGGCGCGAAGTTTTTCCAGTTCCGCGAGAAGGGGAGCAAACGGCGCGTCGGGACTGCTGCGGCAGCTCATGCATTTTTCCACATAGTCTTCGGTCTCGGCGACCGTCAGCTTCCCGCGGAGGATCGTCTCCGCCGCCGCGAGCTGCGCCGACTCATCGCACAGACGGAGCAGCGCCCGGGCATGCCGCTCCGACAGACCGGAGGCGCGGAGCTTTTCGATCACCGGGGCAGGGAGCTTCAGCAGCCGCAGCCGGTTGGCGACCGCGGCCTGGGAACGGCCGAACTTTTTCGCGCAGGCAGACTGTGAAAGGCCGGTCAGTTCGATGTACCGGCGGAGCGATGCTGCGTCCTCCCAGAAGGAGGCCCCGGGACGCTGCAGCGCATCCTCCAGCCGTTCGCACTCGTCCTCCTCCGGCAGAGAAAACAGCCTGCGGCTCCATACGATGCGCGGTTCATATTCTTGCTCGGACAATCAACGCGCCTCCCGGGGACGAGCTGCTTCCAGTATAAAAGACGCCGGCTGCGGAGGCAGACGAACACTGGAAAGGATATAATCATGGTTTAAGGCGCAGTGTACCGGATTATACGAAATCCGGCTCATCCCTGCGGTCGGCCATTACAGCAAGAATTATTTTGTAATCAAATTGACATTTTTATTGATTTGTGTTACGTTGACTGTATCGAAAGGAGATCATTCCATGAAAAGAATTCTCCGTATTCCCATGCTGCTCGCGGTGCTGCTTGCTCTGGCGCTGCTGAGCGGATGTTCCGTGACCCCCGACGACGTGCTGGACGTGATCGCGCCTACCGAATCGCCCGCTCCCGGAGCCGATCTGACCTTTTCCGGCGTTGTGGAGCAGGAAGCGGAACCGCTGTATATGACATATACGGATCTGGACGGCACCTTCTGTCCGTTTTGGGCGGAAAAGGACGGGGACAGGACCGTCGTATCGCTCACGCAGCTGAGCCTGATGACCCGGGACGGCCGTCCCGCGCCCGCGGAGATCACCCGCCTGAACAACGAGGACGGCAGCACGAGCATCCTCATCCGGCTGCGGTCCGATCTCGTCTGCTCGGACGGAACGCCGTTGGATGCCGACGATCTGCTTTTTTCGCTGTATGTCATGCTGGATACCGATTACGAGGGTCCCTATCAGCTCAAGACGCTGCCGATCCGCGGCCTTTCGTCATACTGGAACGGTATCGACGCGGACATGTATTCCAAATACGTGTTCCTGTATGACGACACCTACCGGAACGGCACCTACGACAAGGATTTTAAAGATGCGCTGGATAAGGCGGCCAACGAACTCAAGCAGCAGGGCGTTCCCGAGGACCGCTGGATGAACAACACCGCCTACCGGGAGGCTTACCAGGATCTGCAGTCATACGACACCGAGCGCGCCGAAGAGATCAGGACTGCCGTGGAGGCCGCCTGGAAACAGGACTCCTACGCTCTGGTGGACTATATCATCTCCACCTACAGCTCCACGATCACGCTCGGCACCAAGTATACGATCGACGAGATCCGCGAGTTTGAAGGTCTGCAGGTGATGTGCGCGATGCGCGAGCGGCTTTTCGGCTCGCTCAACGACGACGGATCCTTCACCAGCTCCAGCGGGAAAACCTGGGATCTGCTGACGGATTTCCCGACGATCGATGATTTTTACGAGGAGACCTACGCCGCCTACAAGGGCGACGCCGAGCAGTACTGGCTGATCGAAGGCGTCGGCAGACCGAACATGCTGGAAACCGTTGAAAACGAGCTCGTGCTCAAATGGGCCTCGGAGGACCCGGAGTGGCACGGACCGGTGAACGCGATCTCCGGCATCGAGAAGCTCGACGATCTGACCGTTTCCGTCACGTTCGATTACTGCGACGATATCGTGGCCTACACGCTGACGGATATATATATCGCGCCCTTGCATGTCTACGGCGACACGGAAAGCTTCGATATCGAAAAAGAATCCTTCGGCTTCACCAAGGGCGACCTGATGAACGTGATGCTCAACGCCAAGATCTCCATCGGCGCGGGAGAGTACGTATACAGGCTGACGGATATCCGCACCGTGTATCTGGATGCCAGCGAGAGCTTTTATCTCGGGAAAAACGAGACGCCTGAGATCATTCTTTCCAAAGGGTGATGCCGGCTGTCCCGCATGAACAAGATATGGACCGCCCGACCGGAAACGAACCCCGGCCGGGCGGTTCCTTCTGCTGAAAAAAAAGTCCGCAGAGAAGGATTCTCTGCGGCAAAACAGGGTCGTGGGATAAAGATATGAGCTGCTCGGGTCGGAGAGGGGCGCTCTCCGATCATCGGATAAGCTGTGATTTGAGGATACAGCCTGTCCGCGGATTTGTAAAGAGCGAAAAAGGTCGATCCGCCACTTCTTTTGACGAACGCATAAAAAAGCCGTTCGTGGGTATACTTTGCACACGCGGCCGTATGCCGCGATAGTCGATGGAAGGAGCGATAATATGGTCATGGACAGGATCGCCCTGGCGCTCGCGATCATCGGCGGGCTCAACTGGGGCAGTGTCGGCCTGTTCCGTTTCGACGTGGTAGCGTATCTGTTCGGCGGCCAGACAGCGACGGTCAGCCGGGTGATCTATACGCTTGTCGGGCTGTCGGCCGTCTGGTGTATTTCGCTGCTGTTTCGTGAACAGGACGAGCTGGACGAGAGGGCGTAAAGCTTTACGGGAAGCAGTCTGTACGTCAAAAGACTGCTTCTTACATATTAATCTCAAAATTGACATCGATGGCGCACTATGATAATATGAAAAAAACAAAATCGGCGTACAGGGAGTGAGAAAATGGCTGATCTTGATAACCTTGTACCGGAAAACGGCAGCCCCGTTCCGGAGGACGGTCCGCCCGAAGGACAGAACCCGGCGCCTCCGGGATCCGGCCCGGCAGAGGAAGCCGCAAACACGCCGGAGAACGACGCGGGGCCCGCGCCGGAGACGGCGGAGGAGCGCCTCAACGCGATCGGCGAGGAAGAGAGCGCCGCGCTGAGCGAGACGATCACCGAGAGACTCTTTGAAGCGGAGGCCGCCCCGGTGGTCCAGGAGGAGGATAAGCAGCCCGACGCGCCGGGAAAGCCCGCACCGGCCGGCAAGGAAGGGGATGGCTCGGGCGTCAACGGCGTCATGGTCGGCATGTCGCTTTGCGACGCGGTGATCCAGTCCGTGGGTACGGACCGGTTCCACGGCGGCGTGCGTCCGGACAATATCTCCGTTCGCGACGGGCAGGTGTTCCTCGGCAGCACGTTAAAGCACGGTGTGGGCGAGTTCACGCCTCAGGAGCTGGAATACATGGCGCCGGAGCTGTTCTGGGACGGCATCCGCACGCCGGCCAGCGACGTCTATTCCATAGGCCTCGTGCTCTATTCGCTCTATAACTACGGGCGGCTGCCCTTCTGGCCCGCCGCCGGCGCCATCACGCCCAACGCAAGGGCCAGCGCCCTGCAGAAACGCATGAGCGACGAGGCGCTGACGCCGCCCGCCAACGCGGACGCCGAGCTGGCCGCCGTCATCCTTCGCGCCCTGGCGTTTCGTACCGAGGAGCGCTGGCAGGACGCCGAGGAGCTGCGCAACGCCCTGGGGACCTGTGACGCCTCCGATTCCTCGGTGGATATCTCCCTGACCATGACGGGACTGCTCGCGAGGAACACCGATCAGAAGAGCGCGGACGCCGGTTCGTCCGGGGCCAAATCGCATACATATTATGATGATGTCGAGCTCAACACAGGCAGAAAGCCGATCCGCCGCCGCAACCTGTCCTGGCTGTGGATCCTGCTGGCGCTGCTGCTGATCGCCGGCGCGGTGCTGCTGCTGGTCAACGACAATTTCAAGCTCGGCGGAGGCACGCCCGAGCCCACAGCCACAGCGGAGCCCACGGAAGCTCCCACGCCGACGCCTACGGCGGAGCCCACGCCCGAGGTCACCGCGACTCCCGAACCGACCAAACGGCCCTCCGGCCCCAAATACGTCGTCTATCGGGAGAACGTGAGCTGGTCCGAGGCCGTGAAGCGCTGTGAAGAGCTCGGCGGCTGGCTGGCCATTCCTGCCAATGAGGAGGAGCTTGCCTCGATCTCCCGCTTGTGCAACAATGAGATGCTGACCTTTGCCTGGCTGGGCGCCTCGCGTCAGCCCGACGGAAGCTGGCTGACACCGGCAGGGGAGGAGATCACCTTCTTCCGCTGGAGCGAGGGCGAGCCATCGTTCATCGACGCCGGAGACAACGTGGCGGAGAACTATCTGCTGCTGTGGAAACGCGGAGAGAACGACTGGCTCTACAACGACAGCCGGGAGAATCCTCTCAAGGATTACGGCTTCCTCTACCGCGGGAACATCGGCTTCGTATGCCAGATGTGGTGAACGGATAACCTTTGAAAAGCAAAAGGAGCGGATCGGACGATCCGCTCCTTTTTGTTATGCTGTCCGTCAGATGTCGAGTATGCCCAGGATCACGATGCCGAACACGACCAGCAGGATGCAGCCATAGTGCTTTGCCGACAGCTTTTCCTTGAGAAAAATCCGGCTCCAGAGCACCGATGCCACACAGTAAGAGGAAATGATCGGCGCGGAGAACGCCACATGCTCCGTATCGGCAAGCGCGTAGATATAAAAGAACTGCCCGATGGTCTCGAATACGGCGCCGGTGTATTTAGGGACCTCCTGCCGGGGAAAAAGCTTCTGTCTGCGGATCCCCAGGACATACACGGCGCAGCAGATCCCCATCAGGAGGAACGTGAGCTCATAGGCCACGTTGCACGCATCCGCCAGTTCATCGCCGAGCTTGTCGAGCACGATGCTGTCGGCAAAGGTGCCCAGCGCGTCCAGCAGGCAGTAGACGATGGGGATCGCGATGGCGATCCAGCTCTTGGCGTAGTGATGATTGGAGGCGTCCTGCCGCGCGCGGCGCAGCTCCTCGTCCTCGTGGGCTTCCGTGAACCCCAGCGCAATGACGCCGATACATACCAGCGCCACGGCCAGGAGCGCCACAGGCGGAAGATCCTCGCTGATCCCGGCGGTGATGAGGGTCAGGACCGCTACGATAGCGCCGGAGCTGTTGCAGATCGGCGACGAGATCGAGAGCTCTATATATCGAAGTCCGAGATAACCGATCGCCATGGACAGAATGTAGAGCATGGATACAGGCAGATAGGTGAGAATGATATCCCAGGTGATCGGAACGTCGTTGATAAAGATCTCATATGCGGCGTGCAGACCCATCACGACACCGACGGCCATGACCATTTTCAAATGAGAGTATTTGTCCCCGGCATCCTGGCAGCCGATCTTAGAGAACAGATCCGAACCGCTCCAGCAGATCAGCGCGATAACAGCAAACCAAAACCACATTTGAAAAAACGCATCCTTTGCTCGATAATGACAGCACATGTGCTGACTTAAGAATATACATGGTGAGGAACCTGTTGACAATAGACGAAAACCGTATTCGGAGAAAAATGATGCAATATGCGAATGAACTTTTGCGTTTTCAACACATTTCTGTGAAAAAACACGATTGACGCGCCGTCCTTTCTTATGTTAATTTGATAAAAAACAAAAGAATAAATGCGACGACGGAAAATCGTATCCCAGAACAGCGGTGCAGAGAGTCGGTGGCCGGTGCGAACCGATCCAATGTTGGGAGAACGTCTGATTCCCGAGCATGGTCCGCGAACGCCTGCGTCAGTAGCGGATCACGGTCAGCCCCGTTACCGGCTGTGGATTTGTTGGAATCCGAGAGAGATTCCCGTCTGTGCGCGGGAAATCAGGGTGGTACCGCGAGAAACAGCTCGCCCCTGAGGCCATACGGCTTCAGGGGCTTTATTGTTTTCAGGAGGAATGAACATGGAGACGATCCGCATCAGCGACATCACGATGAAACAGATCAAAAAGACCGGGGCGGCGACGCTGACCTTCAAGGGAAAACTGGAGATCGCAAAGCTGCTTGACAAGCTGAACGTATCTGTGATCGAACTGGAAGGGCTTTACGGCACACGTGCCGATACGCTGCGGATCAAATCCATCGCGACGGCGGTCAAGGGCAGCATTGTGGCCGTGCCGGTCGAAATGAACGATCCGTCGGTGGACGCCGTATGGGAGGCGCTCAAAGAGGCGCGGCATCCCAGGCTGCAGGTCGTGGCTCCGGCGAGTACCGTTCAGATGGAATATGTTTCCCACAAAAAACCCGACGCCATGCTGGCCGATATCCGCCGGACGGTCGCCGCGTGTGCGGCGCGCTGCGGCGATGTGGAATTCATCGCCGAGGACGCTACCCGCAGCGAGCCGGAATTCCTGCGTACCGTGATCCGCGCGGCCATCGAGGAGGGCGCATCCACCGTCACGGTATGTGACGCCGCAGGCACGATGCTGCCGGATGAGTTTTCCGCTTTTGTCTCCGGGATCATCGCAGACGTTCCCGAGCTGAAGGATGTGACGATCGGCGTGGCCTGCTCCAACGCCATGGCCATGGCAGACGCCTGCAGCGTGGCGGCCGTGCAGGCGGGCGTGCGGGAGATCAAGACCACCGCCGTCGCGGCCGATACGGCCCTGCTGTCCAACGTCGCGGGCATCATTTCGGCCCGCAGCGAACTCTTCGGCGTCGGCTGCCCGCTGCATATCGTGGAGCTTCGTCGCATCGCCGGGCAGATCACGTGGATGTGCCAGACCAGGCGCAGCAAGACCTCTCCCTTTGACGATGGCGTGCAGGAGCGGGACGAAGGCCTTGAGCTCTCGCTCAGCGACAGCGCGGACGACGTGATCAAGGCCGCCAGACAGCTCGGCTACGATCTCGGTGCCGACGACGCGCAGGCCGTATGGGAGGCGGCCAAAGAGGTCCTGCGTCACAAGGAGAGCGTCGGCACGCGGGAACTGGACGCGATCATCGCCTCGGTGGCGCTGCAGGTGCCGCCCACCTATCAGGTGGAGAGTTATCTGATAAACAGCGGCAATCAGATTTCCGCCATGGCACACCTGAAGCTCAGCCACCACGGGCGCAGCGACGAGGGGATCGCCCTGGGCGACGGTCCCATCGACGCGGCCTTCCTCGCCATCGAACAGATCACCCATCATCACTATGAGCTCGACGACTTCCAGATCCGCGCCGTCACCGAAGGCCATGAGGCCATGGGCGAGACCGTCGTGCGGCTCGTGTCCAACGGCAAACTGTATTCCGGCCGGGGCATCTCCACAGATATCGTCGGTTCGAGCATCCAGGCGTACATCAACGCCCTCAATAAAATCGCTTATGAGGAGGCGGAGGAATGAAGCTCTCGTTTTCGACCCGCGGCTGGCAGCATCTGAGCTGGGAAGAGACGATCGCGACCGCGGAGGATTCCGGCCTGGCCGGCATCGAGGTCTATGACCTGCCGAAACGGGAGGACCTGTACGCCCGCGGCGGCGCCTTCCACCGGTACAATGTGATCGCCACCGCGCGCAAGCTCCGCGAAACGGGCCTGACGGTGCCCTGCCTGGACACGCCCCGCGATCTGTCGCTCGAGGGCGGCGCGGACGGTCTGCTGCCGCTTTTCGAGACCGCGAAAAATATGACGATCCCGTATGTCTCCTGCGTCGCGATCCTCGGCGGGGAAGAGACGGTGCGCCGGCAGCTCGCCGCGCTGCTGCCGGAGGCGGAGCGGCTCGGCGTCACGCTGCTCATCAAGACCACCGGCATCTACTCCGATACCGCCAGGCTGCGCGCGCTGATGGACGAATTCGCCTGCGATCAGCTGGCCGCGCTGTGGGATTTTCACCATCCCTTCCGTGACAACGGGGAGGACGCGGACACCACGATCCGGAATCTCGGCGCCTATGTGAAGCATGTCCATCTGCGTGATTCTCACGACTCCGGCGGGTACGATATCATCGGCGAGGGCTCCCTGCCCATCCAGGATATGATCCGCGCGCTGAGCTCCATCGACTACGACGGCTTCATCTCGCTGGAGTGGAAGCCGGAGTGGATGGAGGAGATGGACGATCTGAGCATCATCCTGCCGCACTTCGTAAACTACATGAGCCGTTTCGAGAATACGCGCGGCATGAAAAAGCGCCTTTATCCCAACCATGACGGCACCGGAGAGTACGTGTGGAAAAAGGATGAGCTGATCAATCTGACCTTCTCCCAGGTCCTCGACCGCATGGTGGAGGAATTCCCGGATCAGTACGCGTTCAAGTATACGACCCTGGACTATACCCGCACCTATGAGGAATTCCGCGAGGATGTGGACAATTTCGCACGGGCACTGGTATCGATGGGCGTCCGTCCCGGCATGAAGGTCGCCATCTGGGCCACCAACGTCCCGGCGTGGTATATCACCTTCTGGGCGACGGTGAAGATCGGCGCCGTGCTCGTAACGGTCAACACCGCATACAAGATCCACGAGGCGGAGTATCTGCTGCGGCAGTCGGACACCCACACGCTGGTCATGATCGAATCCTGTCTTGACTCCGACTACCGCCGGATCATCAATGAGCTCTGTCCGGAGCTGGCCGGTCACGACAGGGAAAAGCCGCTGCACAGCAAACGCCTTCCGTTCCTGCGCAACGTCATCACCGTGGATTTCCGGCAGCCCGGCTCTCTGACCTTCGAGGAAGCCATGGCCCGCGCCGACATGGTCCCGCCGGAGACGATCCGGGACATGGCCGCCAGGGTGCGGCCGGACGACGTTTGCAATATGCAGTACACCTCCGACACCACCGGCTTCCCCAAGGGCGTCATGCTGACGCATTACAATGTCGTCAACAACGGCAAGTGCATCGGTGACCGCATGGGCCTGTCCACCGCGGACCGCATGATGATCCAGGTCCCGATGTTCCACTGCTTCGGCATGGTGCTGTCCATGACGTCCTCGATGACCCACGGCGCCACGCTCAGTCCGCTGCCGTATTTTTCCGCCAAATCCTCTCTGGCCTGCATCCAGCAGGAGAAGATCACCTGCTTCAACGGCGTCCCGACGATGTTCATCGCCATGTTCAATCACCCGGATTACCGGAAGACGAACTTTTCCTATATGCGCACAGGCATCATGGCCGGCTCCGGCTGCCCGCCGGAGCTGATGCGCCGCGCAGCGCAGCCCGACGAGATGAACATGCGGGGCATCATCAGCGTCTACGGCCAGACGGAGTCCGCGCCGGGGAGCACGATGTCCGCCTGGACCGATCCGATCGACGTGCGCTGCGAGACCGTGGGGTACGATTTCCCCCATGTGGAGTGCAAGATCATCGATCCGGAGACCGGTCTGGAGCTGCCCGACGGACAGACGGGCGAGTTCTGCTCCCGCGGCTACAACACCATGAAGGGCTACTACAAGATGCCCAAAGCCACGCTGGAGACCGTGGACAGCGAGGGATGGCTCCACTCGGGCGACCTGGCCTGCCGGGACGAAAACGGCAACTACCGCATCACCGGCCGCCTCAAGGACATGATCATCCGCGGCGGCGAGAACATCTATCCCAAGGAGATCGAGGAGTTCAT
>JAFYCC010000047.1 GCA_017539885.1 Oscillospiraceae bacterium | reverse complement strand
TGAAAAATCGCTACGAGTATACCGGCGCCATCATCCAAACGACGACAGACTCGGAGATCATCGCATACGCCATCGCGCAGGAGCGCATGCGCTGCGGCAGCGTCGAGGAGGCGGTCAACCGCGCGGTGAAGCATCTGCGCGGCGCGTTCTCCCTGATCGTCATGAGCCCGCAGAAACTGATCGCCGCACGCGATCCCTGGGGCTTCCGTCCACTCTGCATGGGCAAACGCGACGGCGCCATCATGTTCGCCTCGGAGAGCTGCGCGCTCGACGCGGTGGGCGCAGAATACGTCCGGGAGATCGATCCAGGCGAGATCGTGATGGTCTACAACGGCGAGGTGACCTCGATCCGCGACAACTGCCCGCAGGACAACGGGCATCTGTGCATATTTGAGTACATCTATTTCGCGCGTCCGGACAGCTTTATCTCCGGGCAGAGCGTGCACGAGGCGCGCGTGATGGCCGGCCGCTATCTGGCAAGACGCAGCCCTGTCGACGCGGACGTCGTCATCGGCGTGCCGGACTCCGGCCTCTCCGCCGCGGACGGCTATGCGCTTGAGTCCGGGATCCCCAAGGCAACGGGCTTCATCAAGAACCGCTATATCGGACGCACGTTCATCGCGCCCGAACAGTCCGAGCGTGAGAAGGGCGTGCGCATCAAACTGAATCCGCAGAAGGCCGTCGTGGCCGGAAAGCGCGTCGTCATGATCGACGACTCCATCGTTCGCGGAACGACATCCAAGCAGATCGTCCGGCTCCTGCGTGACGCCGGCGCGAAAGAGGTGCATATCCGCATCTCTTCTCCGGAATTCATCTCGCCGTGCTATTTCGGAACGGATATTCCGGACAGAAAGGATCTCGTTTCCTGCAAGTACAAACCGGAAGAGCTCGGAAAGCTTCTCGGCGCGGACAGCCTTGCCTTCCTCGCGCTGGAAGATTTGCATAAGATTGCGCCCAACGCAAACTGCGGCTTCTGTGACGGCTGCTTTACCGAAAAATATCCGATAGGAGTTGAATGGGAATGAAATTTACCAAGATGCAAGGCGTCGGAAATGACTACGTTTACGTCGACTGCATTTCCGAAAATCTGCCCGAATCCGAGCGTCCGATCGTCGCAAGACGCGTTGCCGACCGCCACTTCGGCATCGGCAGCGACGGCCTGATCTGCATCTGCCCCTCCAAGATCGCGGATTTCAAGATGGATATGTACAACGCGGACGGCTCGCAGGGCATCATGTGCGGCAACGGCATCCGCTGCCTGGCGAAGTATGTGTACGATCGCGGACTGACCGAGAAGACGATGCTCTCGATCGAGACCGGCTGCGGTCTGCGCAACGTGCGCATGACGACGGAAAACGGAAAGGTCAGCACCGTTACGGTCGATCTCGGCCGTCCGGACTTCACGCCTTTCAATATCCCCGTTCTGGACAAGGGCGACAACTTCATCGACCGCAGGCTGGAGGTCGCCGGACGCGAGTGGAAGGTCACCGCACTGTCCGTCGGCAATCCGCATCTGGTCGTCTTCGTCGACGAGGATGTCGACACGCTCGATCTGGCCGCGATCGGCCCGCAGTTCGAGAACCACCAGCTGTTCCCGAAGCGCATCAACACGGAGTTCGTGAACATTCTGCCGGATAAGAGTCTGAAGATGCGCGTCTGGGAGCGCGGCAGCGGCGAGACGCTTGCCTGCGGCACCGGCGCTGTGGCGGGCGTCGCTGCAGCGGTCGCGCTCGGAATCGTTACGCTGGAGGCCGACGTGCATCTGCCGGGCGGCGTGCTGCATGTCCGCTGGGACAACGAGATCAACAGGATCTATCTGACGGGCCCGGCCGCCTTCGTGTACGACGGAGAACTGCCCGACTGATCGCCTGAACGCTTTTGCGCACGGAGAAGGGAGGAACCATGGTCAGAGTCAACGAGAATTTCCTGAAACTTCCGGGAGGCTACCTGTTTCCGGAGATCGGGCGGCGCGTTCGCGCGTTTGAGAATCCGTCAAAACCGCTCATCCGGCTCGGAATCGGCGACGTTACCCAGCCGCTTGCGCCCGCGGTGATCGAGGCGATGCACCGCGCGGTCGAGGAGATGGGACATAAGGAGACCTTCCGCGGTTACTGCGAGGAGACCTGCGGCGCGTACGACTTCCTCCGCTTCGCGATACGGGACGACTACCGCGCGCGGGGCGTGGAGATCGCGGACGACGAGATATTCGTCTCCGATGGTGCGAAAAGCGACTGTGGCAATATCGGCGACATCTTCTCCGTGGACAACGTGGTCGCCGTGTGCGACCCCGTTTATCCCGTATATGTGGATACCAACGCCATGGCCGGACGCGCCGGCGACTACGACGGAACGCACTGGACGAATCTGGTCTATATGCCCTGCACGGCGGAGAACGGCTTCATCCCGGCGTTTCCGGAGCGTGTGCCGGACCTCATCTATTTCTGCTATCCGAACAACCCGACCGGTGCGGTCGCAGGCCGGGAGCAGCTGAAGAAATGGGTCGATTACGCGCGTGAGAACGGCTCGGTCATCCTTTTCGACAGCGCTTACGAGGCATACATCACGGAGCCCGGCGTGCCGCACAGCATCTTTGAGATCGAGGGCGCGAAGGAATGCGCGATCGAATTCCGCTCGTTTTCCAAAACGGCGGGTTTCACCGGCACGCGCTGCGCCTACACGGTGATTCCCAAGCAGCTGGTACGCGGCGGCGCGAGCCTGAACGCGCTCTGGAACCGCAGACAGAGCACGAAGTTCAACGGCGTGCCCTATATCGTGCAGCGGGCCGCCGAAGCGACCTTCAGCCCGGAGGGACAGAAGCAGATCCGCGAAACGGTCGCGTATTACATGGAAAACGCCCGTGTGATCCGCGAAGGACTCGCGAAGGCCGGACTTGAGGTCTACGGCGGCAAAAACGCTCCGTACATCTGGTTCCGCGCACCGGAGGGCACCGATTCCTGGAGCTTCTTCGACCGCCTGCTCCACGAGGCATGCGTCGTCACGACGCCCGGCGCCGGATTCGGACCGAGCGGCGAGGGCTACATCCGCGTCACGGCTTTCAGAGACGCGGACGCGACGCACGAAGCGGTCGAGCGTATCCTTTCTGTCCTGTGACGGCAGATCCATAATCACAAGAACTCCCTGCACCGCGGCAGTCAGGCGGCGCAGGGAGCTTTATTGGCATGCGGCGGAGAAGCTCCTTCGGGTATTGTAACTTCCTATCAAATTCCAGATATTCGGAGAAAAGATGTTGACATTTCCTCTGTTTGGAAGAACAATTATCTTATCCGAATTATGCGATTTGCCTAGAAACCGATACGCGCATTTTGCAATCAGCCAATGCACGGGCGTTGGCGTTCGGTCCGCGTACAGGGAAAAAGGCAGATATGACGAAAGGGAGGCTTTTATCCGATGTCGGAAAGAGAAAACCTGTTGAAGATGCTCAAAGGCGATATGCCGGACTGGCTGCCGATCGACAGCCTGATGTACAAGCATGAGGGAATGAATCCCTGCATCACGCACGTGCGCAGCAAGGTCTACGCGAGGCAGGACGGCAAGCCCGGCGATATGTTCGGCGTTCCGTTTTCCGCGACGGACAGCACCGGCGGCTTCGCGCTTCCGACGCCGAACGCGTTCATCCTCAAGGATATCCACGACTGGCCGAAGGTCATCAAGGTCCCGAATATCGATGATTTCGATTTCAAGGAGATGGCTCGCAAGGATCTGGAGAACGTCGACAGGAGCAAGGCGCTCGTCGAGCTCGGCTCGCACACGGGCTATTTCCAGTACCTGATGGCGTTCATGGGCTTTACCGAAGGCCTGATGACGATGGCCGTCGATCCCGACGAGGTCTATGATCTGTTCTCCTATATGGCGGATTTCTTCGACGAAGCTGCCAAGCGCACGATCGACGCCTACCGTCCCGACATATTCGGCATCACCGACGACGTCGCCTCGGCTAAGAACCTCTTCATGTCCCATACGATGTGGCAGGATCTGATCAAGCCTTTCCAGGTCCGCCTGGCAAAGCACGCCAACGAGCTCGGCATACCGATCGACATGCACTGTTGCGGCAAGTGCGAAGTGCTGATCGACGAGTGGATGGAGTTCGGCGTGAAGATCTGGAACCCGCCTCAGGACATGAACGACCTGATCGGCATCAAGGAGAAGTACGGCCGCTCGCTGATCCTCAACGGCTGCAGCTCGCCAGCGGACGCGTACAACTTCAGCTGGAGCACCGAGGAGGAGATCCGCGAGTGCATCCGCAACAAGATCGACAAGTACGCGCCCGGCGGTTCCTACATCTTCCGCGCCTATGTGCTTGGCGCGAAAGACGATCCGACGACCGCGAACCGCAACTTCTGGTCTGTGGACGAGTATCTGAAGTACGGCCACGACTGGTATTCCAGACACTGAGCCAAAAGCTGAACAGGAGACCGCAGGTGGGAGCATCTGCGGTCTTTTTATATTGATTTGCATCTGCGGTTTGTGTATAATACCGTCGCTACAGTAATGACGAAAGTAGAGGGCTTCGACCATGCTTACAGTCGACCACGTCACAAAGAAATACGGAAAGGTCGTCGCCTGCGACGATCTGAGTTTTCATCTTGATCCGGGCAGCGTGACCGTGCTGCTCGGCCCCAACGGCGCCGGCAAGAGCACGATCATGAAAGCGATCATCGGATTCCTGCGCTACGACGGCTCGATCACGGTGGGCGGCTATCCGAACAAAACGACGCAGGCGCGGCGGCTGCTCGGCTATATCCCTGAAATGCCGGCGCTGTATCCGAACCTCACGGTGTCCGAGCATATGGAGTTCATTGCCAGAGCCTACCGCATGAGCGGGTATAAGGAGCGCATCGACGCCCTGCTGCGCCGTTACGAACTCGACGACAAGCGCCGGAAGTTCGGCGACGAGCTCTCCAAGGGCATGCAGCAGAAACTCAACATCTGCCTCGGGCTTCTCCCGGATCCGAGCATGCTTCTGCTCGACGAGCCGATGATCGGACTCGACCCGCACGCGATCAAGGAGCTCAAAAGCCAGATTGAGGAGATGCGCGCGCAGGGGAAGACGCTGCTGGTCAGCACGCACATCATCGACAGCGTGGATATGCTCTGGGACAGGACGCTCATCATGCAGCAGGGGCGCATCCGCGCGAACGTGACGCGCGAGGAGCTCGATCGCGACGGCAGGTCGCTTGAGGAACTGTTCTTTGCCGTGACCGAAGGCGTCGAGCGCGGCGATATGCAGCACAGCGAGCCGGAGCAGCCGGGGGAGGACGGCGCGCAATGAGACTGTTCGGGTATTATGCGGTCCACTCCTTCCTGAATCAGCTGAAAAAGCTGTTCAAGACATGGGTGCTGATCTTTATCGTCGCCTGCGTGGTGTTTGGCGGCCTGATCGGCTTCGGCGCCGCCACGATCGCGAATCTGGCGGACAGCAACGAGCCGGATACCGCTCAGGAGGAGATCGAAGAGCCGGAGAAACCGCCGATCATTGAAAAAGAGCCGCTGATCGAACTGATCGCGGGCGGCGTGATCCTTGCGCTGTTCGTTTTCGAGGCGATCAGCGCGGACAAGAACGGCAGCAGGATCTTTCTGCCTGCGGACGTGAGTCTGCTGTTTCCGTCGCCGATGAAGCCGCAGACCGTTCTGATGTTCCGACTCATGACGCAGCTCGGACTCGCGCTTTTCGCAAGCGTCTATATGCTTTTCCAGCTGCCGAACCTGACGCTGAATCTCGGCCTGGGCATATGGGCGGCGCTTGCGGTGATCGGAGCCTGGGGTCTTGCGCTGATCTCCGGAAAACTGATCCAGGTGCTGCTCTATACCGTATGCTCGACACATGCCGGGCTGAAAAAGAACCTGCGCCGCGGCGTGTATCTCGTGGTGCTGCTGATCGCCGCCGGATTCGTATTCTTCTGGAAAACGAGCGGAGCGGGACCGCTCGAGGCGGCACAGCGCTTTTTCAACGCGCCCGCGAGCCGCTACATCCCGCTGTGGGGCTGGATCAAGGGTTTTCTGATGTACGCGGTGGAGGGAAAGACCGCTCCTTCGCTGATCTGTCTGGCCGCATCGCTCGTCGCCTGCGCGGCGCTCATCCTCATCATATGGAACGTCAAGGCGGATTTCTATGAGGACGCCATGGCGAAATCCGAAGAGACAGCGGAGCTCCTGGAGCAGGCCAGAGCGGAAAAATCGGGCGGCGTGGCGTTACGGAAGAGGAAGAAGGACCGCAGCGAGAAGCTCAGGCGCGACGGTCTCAACCGCGGCGCCGGCGCGAACATTTTCTTCTACAAATCGCTTTATAACCGATTCCGCTTCGCGCACTTCGGGTTCCTGACCAAGACGATGGAGACCTATCTGCTCGCGGCGGCGGCAGCGGCGCTCCTGTGCCGCTACGTGATCGGCTTCGTGAATCCGATCCCCGTCGTGCTCATCCTGGCGGCGTTCTCGTTTTTCAGAGCGCTGGGCAACCCGCTGGAGCAGGATACGAAAATGGACTGGTTCGTGCTCATACCGGAGCGCACCGGCGAGAAGCTCTTCTGGTCGCTGATGGGCGGCACCGTGAACTGTCTGCTGGACGTTCTGCCCGCGCTGATCCTGGGGATCCTGCTGCTCTGGACGAATCCGTTCCCGGCGCTGGCGTGGCTGCCTTTCATCGTGTCGATCGACTTCTACGCCACGACCGTCGGCGCATTCATCAATCTGTCTGTTCCCGTCTCGGCCGGAAAGACGCTCAAGCAGTTTGTACAGATCCTGTTCATCTACTTCGGGCTGATCCCCGATATCGCCATCCTTGCGATCGCGATCATAACCCATCATACGGCGCTCGGCGCCGTGATCGCGGCTGTGCTGAACATCGCGCTCGGCTTCCTCTTCTTCGCGCTCTGCCCGCGTTACATCGATCCGCCGAACAGGAATACGGCCGCCGTGCCTGTGGACAGGAGCGCGCCCGCGCTCCCGGCGTACAGCGCAGAACCGTTTGCCGCTCCGACTGAGACCTGCAGCGTGCAGCTTGGCATCGCGCGTCGCAATTTCTCCAGGATAGGCGGGGGCCTCAGCCTGTTTATGGCGGTTTACATCGCTTTTTCCCTGATTCTTTCCACGATACTGAGCGTCGTGCGCGAGGACTGGATGCAGACGGCGTGGCTGTGGGTCGTGAATTTCGCGCCGCAGTACCTGATCGCTCTGCCGCTCGCAATGCTGCTGATCCGGCGCTCGCCGCGCTTTCCCATTGAAAAGAAGAGCCTGCGGCCTTCCGTGATGGTCAAGGCCGTGTTCATAAGCGTGTTTTTGATGCTCGCCGGCAGTCTTCTCGGACAGTTCGTCAACGGCGTTCTCGGAGCGCTGATCGGGAAGCAGGCAGCGAATCCGCTCGACGCGCTGCTCGGGAACGATTCCATGATCCTGCAGATCCTCCTCGTGGCCGTGATCGGACCGATCATCGAGGAATTCATCTTCCGGAAGCAGCTGATCGGACGCATGCACGCCTACGGAGAGAAGCTCGCGGTAGTGACTTCAGCAGTCCTCTTCGCGCTGTTTCACGGGAATTTCGGGCAGGCTTTTTACGCGTTCCTGCTCGGCCTCGTGTTCGGCTATGTGTATCTGCGCAGCGGGAAACTCTGGTACAGCTGCGCTCTGCATATGCTCATCAATTTCTTCGGAGGCGTGGTCAGCCCCATGCTGCTGGAGTCGGCGCAGTCCGCCGCGTCGCTGCCGCTCGATCAGCTGGATATCGCCGCAATCGCCGGAATGGCGACGCCGGGCCTCGTCATCCTCGGACTCTATGAGATCGTTCTGATCGGCTCGGCGATCGCCGGCCTCGTGCTGCTGTGCCTCAATGCGCGCAGGCTGCGTTTTGAACACGCGGCGCTTGAGCTTCCGCAGGGAACGCGGTTCAGGACCGCGTGGGTCAATTTCGGCATGATCCTGTTCGTGGTCATCAGTCTCGGACTGTTCGTCATGACGCTGTTCAACTGAGCGGAGACCGTCTCGAAGCGCAAAGGGGAAAATGTCTCGACAAACGCAGGGGTTCGTGCTAGAATGTCAGTGATACAGGCCGTTCGTTTTAGAGTTATTATGAAAAGAAAGGGTGCTTAGAAAATGCAGAGAGTTTACGATTTTCTGAAAGAGGCAAAGACCTATTATCTGGCCACCGTCGACGGCGACCAGCCGCACGTCCGTCCTTTCGGGACGATCAACCTCTTTGAGGGAAAGCTTTACATCCAGACCGGCAAGGTAAAGGCCGTCTCCAGACAGCTGCTTGCAAACGGCAAGTGCGAGATCTGCGCCATGAGAGCCGGCGAGTGGATCCGCATCGCGTGCACCCTCGTGGAGGACGACCGCCTGGAGGCCAAGGAGTCCATGCTCGAGGCGAATCCGAGCCTGAAGGGCATGTACAAGGCGGACGACGGCAACACCGAGGTCTTTTATATGAAGGACGCGACCGCGACCATCAGCTCCTTCACTGCGCCTCCCGTCGAGATCAAGTTCTGACAACGATTGCTACGGCGCGCCCGGCTGAAGATGATCAGCCGGGCGCGGTTTTTCCACGGGAGGGAGGAAAACGATGAAATTTCTGATGGCAAGAATGGACGGCTACACGCCCGAGATGCTAAGAAAACTGGAGGATCTGGGCTTTGAACTCGTCTTTCTGGAAGGAAGCGAACTGCAGCACTACGACCGGGATTTTTCCGACATCGACGCCGTGATGTGCTATCAGTTCTTCTCCTATAACGATATCCGGCAGTTCAAGTCTCTGAAGTATATCCACACGACCTCGGCTGGCCTGGATCATATGCCGATGGATTACATCCGCGAGCACGGCATCAGTCTGTACAACGCGCATGACGTCTACAGCATCCCCATCGCGGAATTCGTACTGTGCGGCGTCCTGCAGATCTATAAGGGCGCGAATGCATTCCGGAAACTGCAGAGCGCGCACGTGTGGGACAAGGCGGAGCGGCTTGGCGAGCTCGGCGGGAAAAAGGTCTGCATCATCGGTTCCGGCAGCATCGGCACGGAGACGGCAAAGCGTTTTCAGGCTATGGGCTGCGTCGTGACCGGCCTCTGCCGTCATCCGGCTCCGAAGCAATACTATGACGACGTCGTGCACATCGACCGTCTGGACGAGGTCCTGCCTGAGGCCGACATAGTGGTCTCCTCCGTGCCTCTGAGTGACGAAACACACCACCTGCTCGACGCGAAGCGCTTTGCGAACATGAAAGACGGTGCGGTCTTCGTCAATATCAGCCGCGGCGGCATCGTCGATACCCCGGCGCTGATCGACGCCCTGCATAGCGGGAAACTCAGCGGCGCCGCCGTCGACGTGTTCGAGGAGGAGCCGCTCCCGCCGGACAGTCCGCTCTGGGACATCGAGAACCTGATCCTGACCCCGCACAGCAGTTTCGCCGGGGATTACAACACGCAGCGGCTGTTCGATCTGCTCTACGCGGATACGAAGGCATGGGTCGAATCGCTCTGAAACGCTTCAATATACAGAAATGACGCCGCTTCCGCGGCGTCATTTCTGTTGTCGATCGGTTTATTTCAGATACTTGTCCAGGATCGGCAAAATCTTCGTGCTGTCCTCGGCGACTACGCTGACGACGTAAACGCCGGCTCTGCGGATCGCCGCAGCTTCGAGTTTTGGGATCTCCTGCGGGGCGTAGGACTCGTAGGCTTCCTTCTGAGACTGCACACGGGCTTTCGCACCCTGCTCGACCTTAGCCGCGGAAGCTTCGTCCTTGCAGCGGAAAACCGCGATCTCCTCCGCAGTAGCGCCGGTGGAGCAGAGAACGCTGCAGGTGTCGATATCGGCTTCATCCACACCGTACA
This sequence comes from Oscillospiraceae bacterium, assembly GCA_017539885.1. The sequence goes on along the minus strand of JAFYCC010000047.1, from coordinate 134 downwards.
GCATCGCCGCGATCGCCGGACCTACGGGACTGAGGATGTCCGAGAACGCCTCGCTTTTCTGGAGTTCATCCGCTGCGTTCTGCGGTTCGAACTGGATCTCCTTCTCGGAACCGCAGGCGGTGAAAACACAGCAT
>JAFYCC010000046.1 GCA_017539885.1 Oscillospiraceae bacterium | reverse complement strand
CTCTTCCGATCTCTACGCCCCCACATTATTAAATTGCTCTTTCGATTTCAACAGGCTGGCTTCTGTCAGCCTGTTGAAATTATCGTTGATCGATTATGGGTCTCAAATCATTCACATGGCCTGCTTAGCGGATGATTCGTTCTCCCAACTGAGCTATGCCCTGCATGTGTCCGTCAACAGACGAACACATGCATTATAACACACTTTTTAGAATTGTAAAGAGCAAATTTCACCCGCGCGCTGAAAGCAGTTCACCGACGAGCCGGAGCTGCTCCGGCGTGTTGACGCCCAGGATCTCATTGCCCAGAGAACGACAGCAGACACCCACTTTCTCGCCCTCAGCGAGCAGCAGTGCGGGCACGTCTGTCAGGTAGTACTCTCCCTGTGCATTGTCCGTGCGCAACCGTCCGAGCGTTTTTCGCAGCGCTCCCGCACGGAAAAGATAAACGCCGCTGTTAAGTTCGCGGATTGCGCGCTGTTCCGGCGTGCAGTCCTTTTCCTCCACAATAGCAGCGAAACGGCCGTCTTTGCCGCGCACGATCCGCCCGTAGGGCAGTTCGTCGTCTGTTGTTCCGGTGAGCAGCGTACAGACGTTTCCTTCCGTCCGATGGATCTCTACCAACGAACGATAAGTATCCCGCTGCAGCAACGGCATATCGCCGCAGCATATGAGCACATCGCCCTCGAAATCCTGCAGCGTCTCCATGGCGCAGGCGACGGCATGTCCGGTTCCGAGCTGCTGTTCCTGAACTGCAAAACTGCAGTTCGGGAATGCCTCGATCACCTGTTCCCGCAGAAAGCCGACCACCAGCACGATATCTTTTTCCGGGATAAAATCCAATGCATCGCACACGTATGCCAGCAGCGGCCGCCCCGCGGCAAGCCTCATGACCTTCGGGATCTCTACGCCTTCAGTCTGCAGCCTTGTTCCCTTGCCCGCCGCGAGCACGACGGCTTTCACATTGTCGATCATGTATTGTGCCTCCCTGTTTACTTCGCGTCTGTTTCGCGCGGCGCGCGGACGCTGAACTGATTTTCCCGCAGATACCGGAGCACGTCCGGCAGTATGTCTCCGGTAGTTCCGCCGCAGGAAAAGCGGACGGAAACGCGATCAGTGCTGAACTCAATCTGCGAAGTGACGACCGGCGCCGAAGCCGCGCCCTCGCCGAGCTGCACTGCGTCGACATCGCAGTCCAGGAAGGCCAGTCCTTCCTGGATTGCCATCTCGCGACAGATCTCCGGCTCCTCTTCCGAGCCGACGAGCAACGGCACGACACATGCAGCGTCGTACAGCAGCGATGACGCGCGCTCGTAGTCAGCGAGCGCTTCCTCTCCGCAGCGCACGCCCGCGCTGTGCCCCTCCGCAATCAGTCGGCGCACCGTGTCCGGCGCTTCGGCTATCTCCTCCGCTGTGAGCAGAAAACAGGCTCTGACCTCGTTAATCCGGAGCAGGTCGAGAATCCGCTGCGTAGGCAGTCCGGAAAAGCTGATGAGCACCTCTGTGTCGGTACGATCCGGAGGCGGGGTCTCGGTCGGCTCCGGACTCGGCATCGGGGTGCTCGGTGTCGACTGTCCCGACCATGCGCTGTAATAGGAGTCCATCAGGATCGAGGCCGCGGACTGGAATTTGTCATCGGTCAGATACTGCGTACCGTTTGTAATGCGAAGGATATCGCCGTGCCCGTCGCTGGGGATAAAGGAATAGCCGAGGCCGAACTGTGAGCAGACGAACTTTGCCGGCAGATAGGCCTGCCCGCTGCGCAGGATGCCCTGTGCGGAATAATAGCGGCCCGTCTCATCATAGGTGTTGCCGGAGCTGAGCTCAAAATAATACTGTTTGTTTTCGGTGAACAGCATCGCCGTGTTCTCTGCGGCGAAGAATGAATTGTAGATGCGGAAGTTTTCAAAAACGCGCGCAGGAACATAGGCCGTTCCGTTCAGGAAGACCGGCTGGGTGCTCAGATCGAGCAGCGTATCGTTAATGGAGACAAAGCAGACGCTCTCCGCGCGTGCCGACGGCTTCAGCGCCACGAACGCCAACGCCAGCACCAGCACGAGCAGCAGCGCAACGCCTCTGGTTCCGCGCATGTTCGTTCCTCTGTTCCTCAAGCCTGCATGGCCGCGAGCGTGACCGCGATCAGTTCCTGCAGTTCCATACCGCAGAGTTCCGCCCCTCGCGAGATGACCTCGCGTGAGCAGCCCGCGGCGAATTTTTTGTCCTTGAACTTTTTCATCACGGACTTGACCTCCATGCCCTCCATGCCGGTGGGGCGCATGAGCGCAGCCGCTCCGATAAGGCCTGTGAGCTCGTCGGCGGCAAAGAGCAGCTTTTCCATCTCCAGCACAGGCTCCACGTCTGAGCAGATGCCCCACCCGTGACTGCACACGGCGTGGACGATCGTTTCGTCAATATCGTTCTCGTGCAGCAGTTCCGGAGCCTTCTGGCAGTGCTGATCCGGGTATAACTCGAAATCGATATCGTGAAGGATTCCGACGGCTCGCCAGTAGTCCTCACGCCCGGGATCTCGCGTTTTGGCGAACTCATGGAGCACCTTGCCCACAGTCTCGGCGTGCTGGATATGGAAGGGTTCGTGATTATACTTTTTGAGGATCTCCATGGCCTCCTCGGGACTTGGGATGCGCGCCATCGTTCTTTCCCTCCGTTTCAGGTTCGTTGTTTCGATTACTGATTATATTATGCTTCCGCGGCGATTTCAAGTCAGGCCATGCGCATGAGCAGAGCTGTCTCGCCCGCGCGCGCGACGCGCAGCAGCATGGCGTCGGTCTCCTGTCTTCGCTGAAGAGTCAGGTGCTCGCGCTCGTAACAGGAAGCGCGGTAGACCACATCCAGCGTACGCAGCGGCAGTTCGCGCAGTTCTTCGTTCGTGAAGCTGCCGAACACGGCGCGGACATAGGCCGCGTTGTTCATGTGGCCGCCCATGTCGATGTCCGTTGAGCGCACGACGTATTCCTCATAGACATCCTCCGGCTCGAATCGATCCTGTATGCGCGCGAAGGGATCCGGGCAGGCGCTCGGCGTCTCAAAACGCAGTTCACGGGAGTAGACCTCGGCCGCGGGTTTGAGTTCATGCGTCCGCAGGTCCATGACCGCCCACTCAGTCTTGCCGCTGATGAGCCGCTCTCCGCGCTCGTCCTCGACTGCATAGCTGCGGTTGGCGCGAAGGCCTTTCGGCGGTTCCGGCCACGTGGAAAAAGCGACTCTCTCCCCGATGCCCGGGCGCCGGAGAAAGACCGCTTTCGTTCGTACCGTCAGCCAGAAAAGGCCCCGCTCGCCCATCTCGCGCACGCCGACGCCGAGCTGTGTCGCGTGTACGGAGGCCGCATCCATGAAAAGACGCAGCGTGTCGTGAACGCTCAGAAGCCCCTGTGCGTCAGCGACTCCGGGCGTTATGATCCTCTCCTGCCGATAGATTTCTTCCACTTTGGTTCTCCTTCCCGCCTGCTCAGGCGCAGCGCATGACCGGAGGCCCGTCCGAGCACGTCAGCCGTTCCAGCCACGCTCAGTATATGCCGAACGAGGAACAAACGCAAGAAGAAGGCGCGGCAGCAGCAACCTGTCGCGCCCTTTCCTTTGCCTTATGCCGGTCCGGTCTCAGTAGTTCTTCGCCTGCAGCTCGAAATAGGCCTTCGGATGCGCGCACACCGGGCACTCGTCCGGCGCTTCAGGTCCGATGTGTACATGCCCGCAGTTGCGGCAGATCCAGATCTGCTGTCCCTCCCTGGCAAAGACGGTTCCCTTTTCCAGGTTGGCCAGCAGCGCCAGGTAGCGCTCCTCGTGCTCCTTCTCGATGGCCGCGACGCCGCGGAATTTCTCGGCGATCTCCGGGAAGCCCTCCGCCTCCGCCTCCTCTGCGAAGCGGCGGTACATCTGCGTCCACTCCTCGTTCTCGCCCTCCGCGGCCAGGCGAAGATTCGTCTTCGTGTCCCCCACGCCGTCCATCAGGAGCTTATACCACATCTTGGCGTGCTCCTTCTCGTTGTCGGCCGTCTTCGTGAAGATCTCAGCGATCTGCTCATAGCCTTCTTTCTTGGCGGCACTGGCGAAAAAGCTGTACTTGTTGCGCGCCTGCGATTCACCCGCAAAGGCGAAGGCCAGATTTTCGTATGTTTTCGTTCCCTTGAGTTCTTTCATTTCTGCATCCTCCTTAACAGATTATTATTCCTATTCGTCTATTCAGGCAGCGCTGCGGCCAGCTCTGATAGTTTTCGCAGCCTGTGGCTGAGACAGGATTTCGTAACGGGCGGGTCGCTGAGCAGCGCCAGATCGGCAAGGCTCGCCTCCGGATTGGCGATACGCAGCAGCGCGGTCTCATAAAGCTTTTCCGGCAGGCTGTCCAGACCGCGGCCGCGGTCGATCCGTCGGATATCGTCAAGCTGCTGCTGCGCTGCGGAGACGATCTTGTCCGCGTTGGCCGTGTCGCAGTTGATCTTGCGGTTGATGGCGTTCCGCATGTCCTTCTCGACCTTGGCAGACATGATCTGCATCGCGCTTACCGGAGCGCCAAGCGTTGTCAGCAGATCTTCCATGACATCCGATTGCTTGAAATAGTTTACATAATTCCCATTCCTCGTGGATTCCTTGGGGTGAAAGCCAAGTTCGAGCAGAATGGAAAACGTTTCCCTGCTGACGCTGCGATGGGCAGTCGCCAGTTCCAGATGATAGTTCTTCGCAGGATCTGTGACGCTGCCGCCTGCGAAGAACGCGCCGCGTACGAAAGCGACGCGGTCACTCTCCTCCTCCAGTATGCCCAGATTCACGTGATGCGCAAGCGTGGAGTCCGGTTCGCAGCCGAAAGCGCTGAAGATCGCAGCGATCTTCTTCCCGTCGGTAATATAGAAGCTTCTCTTGGTATCCGTCCGGTTGGCCTCCGCGCGGTCGAAGCTCAGGTTAAAGGCGCGCCGGAACAGCTTGGGAAGGCGCTCTGCAAAATCGGGACTTCCCGTGATGATGCGGATCTCCTCCGCGCGGAAACTGTTGGCGAACAGCAGAACGCCGTAGGCCTCGGCAAGCGCCGTGCTCTGATCTGTGTAACTCACACGGCAGAGTTCCTTTTTCACTTCGGCGGAAAACGACATCTCTATTTCCTCTTCACTCTTCGTAACGGCCGGCCGGTGATTCTTCATGATACAGCCGAAGCAGCGCCTCGGCAAGCGCGATGCTGTCGTGCCTGGCAAAGCCGTCCCGCTCTCCCGCGATCGGGGCGAGATGCAGCCGCACGCCCAGCTCCCCGACCGCTTCCGGGTCGAGCCGTACAGGTTCCGCTCCCTCCATGCCGTAGCGCGCCGCGATCTCCGCCGTGAACGTTTTACTGTTCGCGAGGCAGCAGTCGGCGAGCTTTCCGCCGCCATGTTCGAACAGCGCGCGCAGATGGTCCGACACGGTATAGCCCTGCGTCTCGCCGTCCTCGGTCATGACGTTGCACACGTATACACGCACGGCGTCCGATTCAAGGATCGCCTCGGAGAGTCCGTCCGTGAGAAGATTCGGGATCACGCTCGTATATAGGCTTCCCGGCCCGAGCACGATCAGATCCGCCGCACGAACGGCCTCAAGACATGCCCGGAGCGTTTTCGGCTTTTCCGGCAGCAGCCGAATATTGTGGATATGGAGACTCGTGCCCTTCTTGACGTGGCCGATGCGGCTTTCGCCAATGACCTCCGAGCCGTCGTCAAAGGTCGCGACAAGACGCACGTCGTCGTTCGTCACCGGCAGGACGCGCCCGACGATATTGAGCACTTCGCACATGCTGCTTACGGCCATGTCGAAGCTCGGACTCATCCCGTTGAGCGCCGCAAGAAACAGGTTTCCGAAACTCTGCCCCTTGAGGCTGCCCTCCTGAAAGCGGTAGGCGAGAAGCGCCTCCATCGTCGGCTCGACACGCGCGAGTGCCTGAATGCAGTTGCGCACGTCTCCCGGAGGCGGCATGCCCAGTTCCTGCCGCAGCACGCCGCTGCCGCCGCCGTCGTCCGCGACGGAAACGATTGCCGTGATGTCGTTCATGACATATTTCAGTCCGCGCAGCATGGTGCTCAGGCCTGTTCCGCCGCCGATGACTACAGTGCGGGGCAAGATGCCCCCGCTCTCGATGGCATACATCGTCTCAGCCCCTTTCGACGTCGCGGTCTACGCGCAGGACGCTGCGCTGCGGCGACTCGATATGTCTGGCGAGAGCCTGCGCCACGGCCACGCTGCGGTGTCTTCCGCCGGTACAGCCGACGGCGATCGTCAGGCTGTATTTTCCTTCCTCTACGTAGAGCGGGAGCAGATAATCCACCAGCGCCGTCAGGCGCTCCATGAAGCCCCGCGAGCTGTCGCTGTTAAGGACATAGTCGGCGACCTCCGCTTCCAGACCCGTTTTTTCGCGCAGGTCCGCCTCGTAATAGGGATTGGGCAGGAAGCGCACGTCGAACACGAGATCCGCCTCGGCGGGGATGCCGTATTTGAACCCGAACGACAGCACGTTCACCTGAAGCTTGCGCTCGCTGCTCTCCCCGATGAAGAGCCGGTAGATCTCCGCCTGCAGCATGCCGATGGTGGTGCTGGACGTGTCGATGACATAGTCCGCGCGTGCGCGCATATCCGCCATGAGCTTGATCTCGCGGCGCACTGCGTCCTCGATGCTGCCTCCTTCAGGCGCGAGCGGATGGCGGCGGCGCGTCTCCTTGTAGCGTTTGACGATGGTCTCTACGCTTGCCTCCAGGAACAGGATCTTATATGCGCAGCCAAGTGCGGTGAGCTCGTCGAGTGCCGCCCAGAAGGCCCCAAAGCTGCCGCGCTGCCGCGCGTCCGTCGCCAGTGCGACGCGCTCGTAGCGCCCGCGTGTCGCCATGCAGAGCTCCGCGAAACGCCCGATCAGCGCGACGGGCATATTGTCTACGCAGTAATAGTCCAGATCCTCCATAATACCCATCGCGCGCGATTTGCCCGCGCCCGAGAGGCCGGAGATGATCAGCAGTTCCATACTTTCCCTCCTAGCGGACGATCCTGACTTCCGGCTCCAGCTCGACGCCGAACTGCCGAAGCACCTCGCTCTGCACATGCTCCATGACGGCGATCACGTCATCGAAGCGCGCCTGTCCGAGATTGACCACAAAGCCGGCGTGCTTCTCGCTCACCGCCGCGTCTCCGACGCGGTATCCCTTGAGTCCCGCCTGATCGATCAGAGCGGCAGCGTAGCCCTCTTTCGGGCGTTTGAAAGTGCTGCCCGCTGAGGGCCTGTCCAGCGGCTGGCTCGTGCGGCGGCGCTCCATCAGATCCTCCATCGTCGAACGGATCGTGTCCGGTTCGCCCTCACGAAGCTGAATGCGGCAGCCGAGCACGGCTTTTCCGCCGGAGGAAAAGGCGCTCTGACGGTAGCCGAAAGCATGTTCCCCGCCGGAAAGGCTGTCGACTTCCCCCTGTTCGTCCATAAACATCGTCATATCCACGACGTCCTTCATCTCGCCGCCGTAGGCGCCCGCATTCATCACCACCGCGCCGCCGAGCGTACCGGGAATGCCGTGGGCGAATTCCAAACCTGTCAGGCCGAATTCCGCCGCCTGCGCAGCAAGCCTCGACAGCGGCACGCCCGCAAGTGCGAACAGGCCGTCATCCTCATCGCGCTCGATCTGGGTCATACGCTCCGTGCCGACAACGATACGGTCGAGAGGTTCGTCCGTGATGAGCAGGTTCGTTCCGTTGCCGAGCAGCAGCGGTTCGTCGTTCATGTCCTGCAGCGCGCGCAGCACGCCGCCCATTTCCTCCAGCGTGCGCGGCAGCACGAGCCCCACGCACGGGCCGCCGATGCGGAAGGAGCAGTGGCTGCGCATAGGCTCGCCGGGACGGATCTCCAGCCCGGGAAAGGCCATAGCGAGTATTTCCAGAACCGTTCTCATCTCGGGATCATTCCTCCGTCAGCGGATACTCTTCGGCCGCTTCATAGCCGCCGTTGTCGACGAACCGGTCGTGCTGCGCCGCCAGCCGCGCGGCGGCATTGTAGCCCATGAGCTTCTGGCGGTGATTCATGGCCGCAAGCTCAAGAATGACGGCGAGATTGCGCCCCGGCTGCACCGGAATTGTCGTCTGCGGCACCTTGACGCCGAGGATCTCCGTGTACTCCTCCTCAATGCCGAGCCGGTCGTAGGCCTTGGTGTTATCCCAGGCCTCCAGCTTGATGACAAGCGTGACTCGCGTAGAGGGCTTCACAGCGCCCACGCCGAATATCTGCCGCGCGTCGATCACGCCGATGCCGCGAAGCTCCATATAATAGCGGATCATCTCCGGCGCGGAGCCGGACAGGACCGTGTGATCCACCCGGCGGATCTCCACCGCGTCGTCCGCAATGAGGCGATGGCCGCGCTTGACGAGCTCAAGCGCCGTCTCGCTCTTGCCGATGCCGCTCTCGCCGGTGATGAGCAGTCCCTCGCCGTGCACCTCCACAAGCACGCCGTGCATGGTGATGCGCGGGGCGAGCTCCTGCATGAGTCTGGAGATGAGCTTGGAGATAAACTCGGAGGTGCTCTCCTGCGTTACGAAAATGCTCACACCGTACTTCTCCGCAAGAGTCAGGCACTCCGGAAGCGGCTGCATCTCATGACAGACGACCACAGCTACCGGCCGGCGCGAAAGCAGCGACTCCAGGCTCTTTTCGCGTTCCTCATGCGGGAGAGTAAGCAGATACGTCGTCTCTACGATGCCCAGGACCTGGATGCGGCGCGGGTCGAAGTATTCATAAAAGCCAACCAGCTGCAGACCGGGGCGGTTCACCGCCGTTATCTCCACGAGCTTCTCGTTGTAATCGGGCGCCTGATAGGCGATCTCCAGCTGCATTGCCTCCGCGATATGGCGCAGTTTTACCGAATAGGATTTTTCCATGCCCGTTCCTCCCAGGGTTTGTGTCAGGACGAAGCCGTAGCCTGCACTTTCCATTGTTATTTTAATCCATACCCGCACGATTGGCAAGGAAAAAGCGAAAGACGGGCACCGGGCCGGGCGCCCTGTTTCGTTATGTATTCACTCTTTGTCCATCAGTCGGAAGGACAGCCTCAGAAGCAGCCGCTCGTCCGGATCATCAAGATCGCACCTGATCAGTTCCCGGATACGCCCGAGCCGGTAGAGCAGCGTGTTCTTGTGTATGAACAGTGCCTGTGCCGTCTGCGTGAGGCTGCGGTCATGCTCCAGATAGGCGCGCAGCGTGGCGGAGAGTTCCAGGCCGCCCGTTCTGTCCGCCTCCGCGAGGCGGCCGACATCCGGACTGACAAGCCAGGCCGCTCTTTCTCGTGGGATGTAGCTCATAATCTGCTCGAGCATATGTCCGCGGTAGGGGCGCAGCGGCGTTTCCTTCCCGAGCCGCAGCGCCGTGCGCGCCTGGTCGTAATAGCCCCGCGCCTCGCGCAGGCTGTGGAAACTGTTGCTCATTCCGCAGACCATGTTCTGGCGCCGCAGGAATGCCGCGAGTCTCTCCTCGGTGCGGCGAAACCCCTCCTCATCCGGCGCATGCGCGAGCAGCGCATGGCTGTTCTCCACTTCGAGCGCGAGCACCTCGCCGTCCGGGAAAAGTTCCTCGAGCACGCCGGCGTAGTAGGCGGCCACCTGTCGGTCCTCCCGCATGCGCAGCTCCAGTGCGAATACGCGCAGCACGCCCGTGCTCCAGCCCGGGCGCGCGCGCAGCCGGTCGGCTATGAGCGCGTCGGACAGCTGCACGCCGGACAGCAGGTCCGTAAGCATGCCTCGCAGCGGACCGCTCACCCGCCGCTGCGCCCGTGCCCCGAGATTGCGCCGCAGATGCGCGGCCACGATGCCGCAGGCGAAGGCCATCACCGGCGTGGGCTCCCCGCCTACGCAGAGCATGTTCAGCCGGCTGGCGAAGCGATCCTCAAGCCATATGTTCACTACGACGGAAGGAAACGGATAGATCTCCGACCGGTAGATCACCGGCTCATGCGCGGCAGCGAGCAGATCCAGGTCGCCGCGCAGCTGCATCCTTCTCGCGTTTTCCGGAGAGAGATACCCTTCCGTGAGCATATGCTCCCACTCCGCGTCGTGCTGGAAAGTCACGTCGCGCGTTATGGCGAGGATCCGGTAGCTTTCGTCGAAATAGAACAGAGGACTGTTCAGATACATGCCCGCCGCGTCGAGGATCGCCTGATCCGTATCAAGATTCGCAAGAACGCCGCCAAGCGTGTCCAGATAGTCCTTAACTGCGGCCAGCGCGTTGAACACTTCCTCGATAGGCGCGTCCTCCAGTTCGATCCGGTTTTCCGACTCCACCGCGCTCTCACCGATAGAAACGATTAGCGAAAAGCGGAAGCGCGTCTCGCTCCTTCCGCCGCGGGTGACGTAGATGACTCCCGGCAGATCCGGCGCGTGCGCCCCCATGAGCAGCAGAGTCGAGGCCCCGTTGAAGGCGCCGCGCGTGACTCGAAGCATCGTGAAATCGTGCAGTGCCCAACAGATCACGTCCCAGTTCACCGGTCTACGTCCCCTTTCCGCATCTGATTGTGATACTGTCACAATCAATATAGTGCCTATTTCTGATTTCTATCCTAATGACAGCGATTTTCCTTGATGATATATTGTGATTATAGACGAATTCTAAGCTTGAGACAAGTCTTTTTTCAGGCAAAAGCCGAATAAGGAGGATACTTTTATGACTGAACGCGAGAATATGCAGCTGGTCTGGGACCACAAGCAGCCCGAGTGGGTGCCGATGATCACCAAAGCTTCTCAGATGATCATCTCCCCTGAGATCAACGATCGTCCGCTGTTCATGGACGGCAAGGACTGGTTTGGCCTGCAGTGGGAGCTGGACAAGAAGCATCCCGAACTGATGACGCACGTTGCCCCCGGTTCCTATGTCTTCGATGACATCTCCGACTGGCGCAAGTACATCGTCTTCCCGAGCTGCAAGGACATCAACTGGGAGATGGTCGCCGGCCGCACCAAGGCAATGTGGACCAAAAAAAACGAAATCATGGGCTATGTGGTCTGCAACATCGGCGCTTTCGAGCGTCTGCTGTCCACCATGGGCGTGACCAACGCGCTTGTCTCTTTCTACACCGACGAGGACGCGCTTGCCGACTACGCCAACGCCTATGCCGACTACCGCATCGAGCAGATGGAGTATTTCAAAAAGTATATGGACGTCGACTTCCTGATGATGCATGACGACTGGGGCAACCAGAACAATCTCTTCATGTCGCCGGAGCAGTGGCGCGCCGTGTTCAAGGAGCCCGAGCGCCGCATGGCCGCGCGCTGCCACGAGCTGGGCATGTACTACATGCATCACAGCTGCGGCAAGACCGATGCTATCGTCGGCGACCTTGTGGAGATCGGCGTGGACAGCTGGCACAGCGTGCAGCCGATGAACGATCTCAAGCGGGTCAAAGCCGAGTACGGCGACAGACTCATCTTTGCCGGAGGCGTCGACCCGCAGGTGACCGACAAGCCCGGCGCGACCGAGGAAGAGATCCGCGCGGATGTGCGCCGCGTGATCGATACGCTCGGAAAGGGCGGCGGGCTGCTCTGCTCGAGCGCCGTCATGTTCTCCACCGTTCCCGGCGTGGACGGCATCATCGAGGACGAGGGCGAAAAGTACGGGCGTTATGATACGCTTAAGTTTGCCTCGTAATCGATTCGCTGCGTCTCCTCTCCCGGCAGCCGTCCCCGTTGCTTTTTGTTGTTGATTTTTGCATAGAACTGTGATACGATTTGACTACTTTTTAAGGAGTGTGTACAAATGGCTACTCTTACCGGCAAATGGAAATGCTGCATCCACACGTATATGGGCGATATGTTCTCCGAACTGGATCTCGTTGCTGAGGGCGATACGCTTACCGGTACCGCTACCGACAGCGCCAACGGCGCCAAGGGCGAACTTGCCGGCGGCAAGATCGACGGCGACAAGTTCTGCTATGACCTCACTATCCGCGCCGTCGTCGGTGAACTGACCAACCACATTGAAGGCGTTCTCGTTGACGAGAACACCATCAACGGCAAGAGCAAGAATCCGATGGGCGAGTTCGATATGGAGGCTCACCGCATCTGACGCCTGCGCGAAACATGTACTTATCCGCGCCCCGGAGGAAAGAGGAGGCTTCCGGGGCACGGTTTGTAAAAAACAATCAACAACAAGAGGAGTGTATTGTATGGAGCAAACCCATAAAAGAGGAATCGGTTACGGCTTTCGCGGCTGGATGCTGATCCTCTTTCAGGCGATTGCGTTTCTCACCTACACCGTCTGCACGAACTACCCGCTGAACATTCTTAACGGGCTGTTCGACGGCTTTGCGGGTGGCGAAGGACAGGGCATGCAGCTTCTGTCCACGATTTACACGGTCGCCGCGATCGTTGGCATCATCTGCCAGCTGATCCTCTCGGGATCCATCGGTAAGGCAAAGAGCGTGAAGCGCATCGCCATGATCCTTGGCTGCGTGTCCCTCGTCCTTCTGCTTTTGATGATGGTTCTCAATCCCCTCACCGCGACTGTCCCCTGGCTGATCTGCTACGGCATCGTGAACGTTACCTCTGTTATGTACGCCACCTTCGCCATCGGCGTTCTGGTCGGACAGTGGTTCCCGACCCGTAAGGGTACCGTCATGGGCATCGCGACCTTCGCTTTCCCGATCGCCAACGGTCTGATCGGCGCTTTCGCCGGCTCCGTGTTCGGCAAGCTCTATCCGGGACTTGCCGGAACGATCGGTGAAGCCCTCGGCAAGGCCTCGGCCATGGGCGACGGCGCGACTGCCGGCGCTCTCGGCCCGATCATGGGCATGATCGAGAGCGGAAACATGCCCGGTGCGCTCGGCGCTGTGCTCGGCATTGACGCGGCCTCTGCCGCCGACGGCGTAAAGGCTGCCATTGCCGGCGTTCAGGGCGTTGCCGCCTCCACCGTCTTCACCTCGTTCCTTCCCTTCTTCATCGTCAGCGTCGTCGGCTGGCTGATTGGCCTGATCCTCATTAAGGACTACCCGGAGCAGGTCGGCGCTTACCGCGACAACGACAAGAACATGACTCCGGAAATCGCCAAGGCGATGATGGAGCAGGAGATCGAGAACAAGAAGACCACCGTCTGGAAGCTCGGTCACACGCTCAAGACCCGCGACTTCTGGTTCATCACGATCCCGATGGGCTTCCTGCTGATGTTCTCCGTCGGCACCATGACCCTGACGCAGCCCATCTGCGCCTCCGTCGGAATCGTGGACAACGGCTACACGACGACCATGACGCTCATCATGATCTTTGGTCTGGTCGGCAGCTACGTCCTTGGTATTCTGGATACCCGCTTCGGCACCAAGAAGTCCATCCTGATTGCTCTGTGCATCATGGTCATTGCCGGCATCCTCGGCTTTGTCAGCTCTCCGGCGAACCCCGGTCTGCTGCGTGCCGCTCTGATCTGCCTGGCTCTGTTCATGGGCGCTTCCTCCAACTACACCGTGTCCGCCGCCGCGCAGTACTGGCGCCGTGAGGACTTCTCCACCGTGTTCGCCGCCGTCAACCCGATCGCGAACGTGCTGGCATCCTCCGGCCCCATGGTCATCGCGCAGCTGATGGGCACCAAGATGGGTTACAACGCCATCTTCCTGACCACCGCCATCATCGGCGTCATCTCCATCGTGCTGACCGCTCTGTTCAGTGCCCAGCACGTCAAGGAAGTCGACGACAAGTACCGCGCCGCCGCCGGCAAGCCGCTCGACGACGCTCTGGTCGGCCGCAAATAAGCAAAGGCAATCGAATATTGCCCTCCTCAGAATGAAAAGCTCCGCATATCGCTTTTTGCGATATGCGGAGTCATTCTTTTTCGGACCGGCACAAACGTTATGTTATATCAGGCAGGCCGCAAGGACCGGCGAGGCGCCTTTCAATGGCATCCCGGCGTTCATTCAGCCGCGGCCGCGCTCACGCAGGAAGGCACGCAGGTCTTCGATCTGTGCCTCGACGCTCTCCGGCGCAGGGCCGCCTGGCACCTTGCGCGCGGCGACGCAGGTCTCCAGCGCAATGGCCTCGTAGACGTCCTCGTCAAAGAAGCCCGATGCCTCCTTATACTCTTCCAGCGTGAGCGTTTCGAGCGTCTTCCCCTTGCCGATGCACCCGTTGACGAGACGTCCTACGACCGTGTAAGCGTCGCGGAAGGGCATGCCCTTTCGGACGAGGTAGTCCGCGCAGTCGGTGGCGTTGATGAAGCCCTCTCCCGCCGCGCGGCGCATGTTCTCAGGCAGCAGCCGCATGGTATCGAGCATCGCAGTAAACACAGGCAGGCAGCGCTGCACCGTGTCGCACGCGTCGAAGACGGGCTCCTTGTCCTCCTGCATATCCTTGTTGTAGGCAAGAGGCAGAGATTTCATAACCGTGAGCAGACTCACGAGATCGCCATACACGCGTCCGGTCTTGCCGCGCACCAGTTCGGCAACGTCCGGGTTTTTCTTTTGCGGCATAATGGACGAGCCGGTGGAATAGGCATCGTCCAGTTCAACGAACTTGAACTCCCACGAGCACCAGAGAATGATCTCCTCGGAAAAGCGGCTCAGGTGCATCATCAGCAGAGACAGACAACTCATCAGCTCCAGCGCGAAATCGCGGTCGGAAACGCCGTCGAGGCTGTTCTGCGTGATGCGCGCAAAGCCAAGCTCGTTCGCCACGCGCTCGCGGTCTATGGGATAGGTAGTCGCCGTGAGCGCGCCGCTGCCGAGCGGGCATTCGTCCATGCGTCTGAGGCAGTCCTCAAGCCGCGTCACGTCGCGGCGGAGCATGCTCGCATATGCCAGCATGTAGTGCCCGAAGGTCGTTGGCTGCGCACGCTGCAAATGGGTATAAGCAGGCATGATGACGGACTTTCCCGCCTCCGCGCGGCGCAGCAGCGTCTGCAGCAGCGCGAGCTCTTTCTCACGGATCTCCACGATCTCTCTCTTGAGATACAGCCGCACATCCAGCGCCACCTGATCGTTGCGGCTGCGCGCGGTGTGCAGACGTTTGCCGGCATCGCCGATCCGTCTGGTCAGTTCCGTCTCAACCGACATATGTATATCTTCGGTCTCGATGCCGAACTCCAGCCTGCCGGCCTCGATGTCTGCGAGTATGCCCTTCAGCCCTTCAATGATCTTTTCCGACTCCTCCGGGGCAATGATGCCCTGTGCGCCAAGCATGCGCGCATGGGCGATGCTGCCGGTGATGTCCTCCCGATACATACGGAAATCGAAGCCTATGGAGGCGTTCAGTTCATCCACAAGCTCGTCCGTGTTCTTGTCAAATCGTCCGGACCACAGTTTCATTTTCCTTCACCTTTCTTCGGCAAGATATCCAAACAGGTCAGGTGTCTGCGTCTGAACGTTCCCGCATTTTTGTCTCCACCCAGCCAAGGATGTCGCCGCGCACCTGATCGCGGTTGATTTCGTTGAGCATCTCATGGCGTCCGCCGGGATAGAGTTTGAGCGTGACGTCGAGCATGCCGGCGCCGACGAAGTTCATATAGGAACGCACGACTCCCTTTCCGTATTCGCCTACGGGATCGGCGTCACCGGAAAAAAAGAGTACCGGCAGGTTCCTGTTCATCCGTCTGAGATTTCTAGTTCTGCTCATATAGGCCATTCCGCCGAGCATGTCTCTGAGCAGCCCTAACGTGGGCGTCCCGCCGAAGCCGGAGTCGGCGATCACGCGGTCGATGACTTTCTCATCCCTGCTGAGCCAGTCGAGCGGCGTACGGCAGGGTTTGATCCTGCTGTTATAGCGTTCGAGCATCAGTTTCTGCAGCTTGTCGCCGGGATAGCGCGCTCCGTGACG
The DNA here is from genome assembly GCA_017539885.1 of Oscillospiraceae bacterium. The sequence goes on along the minus strand of JAFYCC010000046.1, from coordinate 15,889 downwards.
GCGCACCTCGTCCTCGACAAGGAGCAGTCCGGATGACACGACCGGTGCCGGCGGCTGGCCGGTGCCGCTGAGGATCAGGCCGTCGAGGCCGTCCTGCCAGCGGATCGCACTGCAGCGGGCGAGGAAGCTCCCCATGCTGTGGCCAAGCAGAAAGACTGGAACGCCCGAGAAGGTTTCCCGCGTCAGCTCCGTAAGCTTTCGCAGATCCGCTACCGCCATATCCCAGCCGCCCGTTTCCGCGAAGAACATCCTGTCCGCCTCGCTTGCCACGCTTTCTCCGTGGCCGAGATGGTCGTTGCCGACGGCGGCGATGCCGCGGGCACACAGGAATTCCGCGAGCGGCTCGAACCTGGAGACATGGGACGATATGCCGTGCGCGATCTGCACGACCGCCCGGGGCTTGCTCTCAGGGCGCCATTCGACGCAGTGGATCTGCGTTTTCCGGTCCGCGGACTCGAAAAAGAATTCTCTTTTTGTCAAAAAACGCGGCCCCCTTCCCGTGACAATCGGCAAAAGCTATGTTACACTCTATGATATCGGTATTATATCGGCTTTGCCGGAAAAGGTCAAGGCAAGCCAACGCGTAAGGAGGAAGGCCATGAAAGCCTATACGATCGCCCTCGATCAGGGCACGACCAGCTCCCGCACCATCGTTTTCGACGCGGAGGGACATGTCGTATCTCAGGCACAGTTCCCGCTGCCGCAGATCTACCCGCAGCCCGGCTGGGTCGAACACGATCCCGAAGTCATTCTTGAAACGCAGCTGCGCGCGCTCGCGGAGGCCTTTGAACGCAGCGGTCTGCAGGCTTCGGATATTGCCGGCATCGGCATTACGAATCAGCGTGAAACGACGATCGTCTGGGAAAAGCGCACGGGGAAGCCGGTATGCAATGCGATCGTATGGCAGTGCAGACGCACAGCCGCGATCTGCGACGCGCTCAGCGCGGACGGTCTCGGCAGCTATGTGCGCGACAAGACCGGTCTTCTCATCGACGCCTATTTCTCCGGCACGAAGCTCAAATGGATCCTCGACAATGTTCCCGGCGCACGGGAGAGAGCTGAAAACGGCGACCTGCTGTTCGGCACCGTGGACAGCTGGCTGATCTGGAACCTCACAGGCGGCGTGCATGTGACGGACTATTCCAACGCTTCCCGCACGATGCTCTTCGACATCGACGCTCTTCGCTGGGACGAGCAGCTTTGCCGTCATCTCGGCGTGCCCATGCAGATGCTTCCCCGTCCCGTCCCTTCCGCGGAAGTCTATGGCGCGGTCGCGCCCGGGCTGCCGGGACTCGGCGCACTGGCAGGCATACCGGTATGCGGCGCGGCCGGAGATCAGGCCGCGGCCCTGCTCGGCCAGGGCTGTCTCCGCCCGGGAGAGGCAAAAAACACCTACGGCACCGGCTGCTTCACGCTGATGAACACCGGTTCCCGTTCTGTGCGCGCGGCAAGCGGCCTGCTGACCTCCGCCGCCTGGTCGCGCGGCAGTCAGGTCACTTACGCGCTGGAGGGCAGCGTCTTCAACGGAGGCAGCACGATCCAGTGGCTGCGTGACGAGCTGGGCCTCATCTCCGAGCCGTCCGAATGTGACCGTCTCGCCGAATCCATCCCCGATGCCGGCGGCGTGTACGTCGTGCCCGCCTTCACGGGACTCGGCGCGCCGCACTGGGACATGTACGCGCGCGGTGCCATCGTCGGCCTCACGCGAGGCAGCGGTCGCGCGCAGATCGCCCGCGCCGTGCTGGAGGGGATCGCCTATCAGGTGAAGGATCTTCTCAATCTGATGGAGAACGAGGCAGGCAGCGCGCTTCCCGTCCTGCGCGTGGACGGCGGCGCATGCGTAAGCAACGTGATGATGCAGTTCCAGGCCGACATCCTGCGCTGTCCGATCGACCGTCCGAGAATGATCGAGACCACCGGTCTGGGCGCAGCCTTTCTTGCGGGACTGTCTGCCGGGCTGTACAAGGACTGGAGCGATATCGAAAGGCTTCGCGAGTCCGACCGCATTTTCACACCCGAAATGCCGGGGGAAAAGGCCGCCGAAAGCTACCGCGGCTGGCTTCGCGCGGTAGAGCGCGCCTGCAAATGGATCGAGGCCGGCCAGGACTGAAGCGTACCGAAAAGAAGGTTTCCAGATGATCGCATGTGTTATCAACGCCGTGCTCGTGCTGCTCGGCAGCGCGCTCGGTCTGCTCTTCAAAAGCAAAATCAAAGATTCCATCTCCAAGACCATCATGGTCGCGCTCGGGCTCTGCGTGCTGCTGATCGGCGTTTCCGGCGCGATCAAGACGCAAAACCTCCTGTGTGTAATTCTCAGCATGGTCATCGGCACCATCATCGGCGAACTGCTGCGCATCGAGGACAGGCTGGACTCGCTCGGCGAGGTGCTCAAGCGGCGCATCATGAAAGGGCGCGAGTCCGGCCGCTTCACGGAAGGCTTCATGACCGCCTCGCTGATGTTCTGCGTAGGCAGCATGGCCGTCGTCGGCAGCATGGAGGCAGGTATCAACCACGACTATTCCACGATCATCTCCAAAAGCGTGATCGACTGCGTGACCGCCGTCACGCTTTCCGCCGCCATGGGGATCGGCGTAGCTTTCTCCGCCGCGGCTGTACTGATCTACCAGGGTCTGCTCACGCTGCTGTTCATCTTCATCGGCGATTTTCTGCCAGGTGCGACCGTCGCGGAGATGTCTGCGACCGGGAGCCTCGTCATCATCGCTCTTGGACTGAACATGCTGGGCGCGACAGGCGATAAGCGTATACGTGCCGGCAACATGCTTCCGGCCATGTTTCTGCCCATTGGTCTGCTGCCGCTGATGCAGTGGATCAGCCGTCTCGTCCATCTGTCATGAAAAAGCTGAAGTATACGCTTGCCATTCTGGCTGCGGGCTGCCTCTGGGGCTTCATGGGGCTGTTCACGAGAAACCTGTACGCGCTGGGCTTCGATGCGCCGGGCGCGCTCATCGTGCGCTGCGGCATCGCGGCAGTTCTTTTCGCCGTTCTGCTTCTTTTCAAGGATCCGAAGCTGTTCCGCATCCGGCTGCGCGATCTCTGGTGTTTTCTGGGCGTTGGACTGTGCAGTCTGCTCTTCTTCACCTGGTGCTATTTCCAGTGTATCAAACTGACGAGCCTGTCCATGGCCGCCGTTCTGCTCTACACCGCTCCGAGCATCGTGATGGTGCTTTCGCTGTTTCTTTTCCGGGAAAAGCTCACGGTTACAAAGGTCGTTGCACTGCTGCTGGCCTTTGCAGGCTGCTGTCTGGTTTCCGGGTTGGGCGGCGGCGAGGTGAACGTGCCCGGCATTCTTTTCGGCCTCGGTGCGGGACTCGGCTACGCGCTGTACAGCATCTTCGCACGTTTCGCGCTGCTGCGGGGCTATGACAGCCGCACGATCAATTTCTATGCCATGTTCATCGGCACATTAGGCGCCGTCGTGATCTGGGGCGGCGGGGAGCCGCTGCGCCTGATGACCTCCTCCCTGCCCGCGGCGCTCTGGTGCGTGGCGACGGGTCTTTTCTCCTGTTTCCTGCCCTATCTGCTCTACACCTACGGTCTGAGCGGAACGGAGACCGGGAAGGCAGCCGTCATGGCCTCCACTGAGCCCGTTGTGGCCACCCTCGTGGGCGCCGTCCTCTTCGATGAGAGGCTGACCGTGCGCGTCGTGCTCGGTGTGGCGCTCGTGCTGCTCGCCATCGCGGCGCTCAACCTCAGGCAAAAGCAGTCATCCCCCGAAAAGGCAGAATAAAGCAGGCCCCTGTCCGCCCGGATTATCCGGGCAAGGGCCTGCCGTAAGAAACAGAGCCTGACGCGATTGTGCGTCAGGCTCTGTGTAATGATCGGATGCTTACTTAGCCTCTTCCTTGACGATCTTGCCGTTTGCCGCGTTCTTGCGGACGGACTCGATGCCGCCAAGGCAGCTCTTCTTGGCCTTATAGGCCTCGCCGACGGCAATGATCTGGCCGTTGGTGGCCTTCAGGCGATAACGGAATTCGCCCTTCTTGTCGGTATAGACCTCGAACTTGGGGTGCTTCTGCTTCTCAAAGCCTTCAACGGTCTGATCCTCGATCGCGGCGATGGGCGCGTTCTTCTGCACGCTGGCGATGCCCGCGTTGCAGGCGCGCTCGGTGGTGTAGACTTCAGAGGTGGCGATGACTTCGCCGTTGTCAGCCTTCAGATTGAACATGAAGCCGGTCTTGACGGTCTTGACTACGAACTTACCCATATTATGTGCCTCCCAAATAAATATTTCTTTGTTTCGGGCGGCTTTGCGCCACCGTTGTCATCATACAACACAAACATCGCGAATGCAAGAGTTTTCGCCCTTTTCCGCGCTTAATCGTTGGAATCTCCATGCGTCCGGCGCTTTGAAAAAAGAAAATAGCGGGAGCGGCGCTTCTCCGCTCCCGCGTGACTCACTCTGTAAACAGCGGCGTAGAGAAATACCGCTCGGCAGTATCCGGCAGAACTGTGACGACCGTTTTGCCCGGTCCGAGTATCTTAGCCATTTTCAGCGCCGCGGCCACGTTCGTACCGCTGGAGATCCCGACCATCAGTCCCTCCTCGCGCGCAAGGCGCTTGGCGGTCTCGATCGCCTCCGCATCCGTTATGACGCAGATGTCGTCATAGATCTCCATGTCGAGGATCTCCGGGATGATGCCGTCGCCGATGCCCATCTGCAGATGTGTTCCGATGGCGCCTCCGGCGAGGATCGCAGCGTTCTCCGGCTCGACAGCCCAGATCGTCATCTCCGGGTTCTTTTCACGCAGCATCCGGCCGATGCCGGTGATGGTGCCGCCGGTTCCGATACCGGAGCAAAAGCCGTGGATCGGTCCGTTCACCTGCTCAAGGATTTCTTTGGCCGTGCCCTCGAGATGGGCGACGATGTTGTTGTAATTGGCAAACTGCTGCGGAACGTAGACCCGGCTGTCTTTTCTGGCCATGCGCAGCGCCGTCTGCAGGCACTCGTCGATACATTTGCCGATATCGCCCGCGTCGTGGATAAGCTGTACCTCCGCGCCGTAATGCCGCACGAGCTTTCTCCGCTCCTCGCTGACGGAGTCCGGCATAATGATGATGGTCCGGTAACCCTTCACCGCGCCGACAAGCGCCAGCCCTATGCCCTGATTGCCGCTCGTCGGCTCGACAATAATGCTCTCCGGACCGATCAGCCCCTCTCTCTCCGCCGCTTCGAGCATGCAAAGCGCCGTTCGAGTCTTGATGGAGCCGCCCACGTTGAGCCCCTCCACTTTCACGAGGATCTCCGCGCTGCCCTCTCCCGGCAGCTTGTTCAGGCGCACCACGGGCGTACCGCCCATGGCCTGCAGTATGTTCTCATATACCATGTTCAGTTTCCTTCTTATTCCGGGTCGGGAATCAGTTCACGTTCGAGCACGCACTCGTTCTTGATCTCCCCGACGAGCTTCTGCAGCGCATCCACCACGCGCGGTCGGATATCTCCGCCGATGAGTACGAGCATGATGTCGTCGCCCACCTCCAGATGTCCGCGGTTCAGCCAGACCCGCACCCAGCGGATGCCCGGCAGCTCTCTCGCACGGGCAACGGCATGCGCGACCTTATCCGGATCGTAGTCAAAATCCATGCCCTGCACGTCTCCGACGCCCGTTTTCCCCTCACGAACCTCCGCGCGGGCCGTTCGGCGCACGACGCCGTTGTGTATCAGGAACATGCCGCATTCCGCGGCGGCAGGATCGGCCTTGGCCTCCCGCAGCCATGCTTCGACAGACGGGACGTGTTCAGACATGATGCTTCGCCTCCGAGACAGAAATACGTTTTCTATTATCGCCGCGCTCCCCCGCCTTGTCAAGTCGTACCGCTCGGCGGCGCCGCCTTTCGCGCCGGCAACTGATTCCTGTTGTCAAGCTGCGGAAAATGGTATAAGATACTGCATGAGATTTCAGGTTCGAAACGGGCCGGTACGGACTTCACGATGACATGTTCCGCACAGCGGAGACGTGGCCGTCCGTTTTCGGATCCTTTCGTTTTCCGGCGGTATTGCGGCAGCTTGCTTTCACTGAACGAAAAAAGATTGAACCGGGAAGGGGGAAGCGCATTTCGGCCCGTCTGCGGAGGCGGGGTATATTGCGCGAATTATGATGAAAGATATTGAGTCTCTGACTGAGGAATTCCGCACCAAATACGAGCGTTTCATCCTCGGCTGCGACGCGCTGGAGGATCTGAAGGAATGGGATAAGGACGCGCTCGGAGAAATGGACGTCTATTATGAGAACGAACTGCTTGGCATGATCCTGCGGCTGATCGTCGCGGACGGAAAGATCAGCGCGAAGGAAGCTGAAGCCCTGAACAGAAGCTTCGGCTTTTCACAGACGCCCGAATCGCTCGCAGAGGTCTATGAAAACTGCCGTGATCGGTTCGACCTGCCGATCGAGGTCGATTTCTCCGAGAGCCTGCGGCATCTGGAGGCTGAAAACACAAAGCTGGCCGATGCCTTCAGAGAGCTGCTCTCGCTCATCTGCGACATTCTAATCGGCAGCGACGGCATGATCACCGCCTCCGAGATCGAAGCGGCGCAGCGTCTGCGGTCTCTCGCGATGTGCGGGTGCTGAGATGCCCGAAAAGCGCAAAGGGCTTCTGATCGACTCCGCGCTGTACCTGGTGGCTTTTGCCATCGCGTGGATTCCCTTCACCCTGATCGAAAATATCATCGCTGCTGCCGCCGCGTTTACCGTTTGTGCGACTTTTCTCCTGTTTCTCGCCTCCTGTGCCTTTTCGGACGTGTCCATCTATGATCCGTACTGGAGCGTTGCGCCTGTCGTGATGCTACTTGCGATCATGTACAAATGCCATCTGTGGAACGCGAATGCATTGACGCTGCTTGCGCTGTTTCTCGTCTGGTCCGTCCGGCTGACGGGAAACTGGTACATCACCTACCGGGGCTTGCGGCACGAAGACTGGCGCTACGCGATGTACCGGGAGATGCATTCCGCGCCCGTGTTCACGCTCATCAGCTTTTTCGGGCTCCATCTCGTTCCCACGCTCGTCGTTTTCTCCGGCTTCATACCGGCAATCCTGTCGATTCAGGAAGCCGTGCTTGTTCCGCTTTCACTCGTCGGCGCTCTCATCATGCTCGCAGCTGTCTGTCTGGAGTACGTCTCCGACCGTTCGATCCATCGTTTTCTTCGGGAGCACCCGGGTCAGCGGCGCACATGCAATGAGGGTGTCTGGAAGTATTCGCGCCATCCGAATTATCTTGGCGAGATGTCCTTCTGGACCGGCCTGTTCCTCTATTACGCCGCGCTCCGCCCCGAGAAGTGGTACCTCGGAATCGGTTTTCTGACAATCATCCTGCTGTTTCTCGCCGTGTCCGTTCCCATGATGGAAAAGCACAACGCATCCCGGCGGCCGGACTACGCCGAATACCGGGAAAAGACATCCATGCTGCTTCTGCTTCCGAACCGGCATTGAAGCCGCGGCAGTATGCAAGAAACCGCTTTGCGTTTTCGCAAAGCGGTTTCTTGCATACACACCTTACAGTGCTTTCTCCATGACGATCTCATCGCCGTCCCGTTCCCCGTTCCGGGAAAAGCCCAGTTTCTCAAACAGGGATCGTGCGGCGTTGTTTCCCTCGACATAGCACAGAACGACCTTCTCAAATTTCCCGTCCAGACTCATCTCCGCGAGAAGCTGACGTGCCGCTTCGATCCCGAATCCCATGCCCTGAAATCTGCTGTCGATAAACAGCTGGCTGAGATCGTAGGCTTGCAGCGCATCGCAGTCGTAATACAGCGCCATTCCGACCGGAGTCTCGTCCGCGCAGATCAAATATGCCCGGCTGCGGCTGTCCCGGTACGCGTATGCGCGCGCCAGCAGCCTCATGGCATCGGAGACATATCGTACCTGCGTCTCCGACACGCGCAGTTCTTCCCTCCAGTTATCCGGCGTGACCGCTTCCAGGCGTATCATTGTTACCGGTCTCCCCTCTGCTGTCTTCCTGCGGCGCGAAATAGTGTTCTGCCGCATATTGATAATGCTCCTCGAACTTTGCGATCGCCTCGTGAACGATCTTTTTGGCCGGAAACAGGATGTCATAGGCATGGAACCAATCGGGATATACGTCGACCTCTGCCTCGACGCCGGCCTCACGCAGGCGCCGGACATATTCAACAGTCTCCCAGTAAAAGGGCTCGATATCGCCCACAAATGTGTAACACGGCGGCAGTCCGCTGTAATCGTCCCTGCGGGATGGCGCCGCATAGCAGGAGACGATATCCGTCCCGTATGCGTCCCCGAGATACCGTTTCCAGGCCTTGCGGTTGCGCTTTGTGTTCCAGTTTGGCGCGTGGTTGTCCGCGGAAGACGGCGTATCCCGGTCATCCAGCATAGGATAAAGCGGCATCTGAAAGGCGATATTCACCTCTTTACGGTCATGAGCGAGCATGCACAGCGCCGCTGCCATACCGCCCCCCGCGCTCTCGCCGCCTACCATGATCTGATCAGAGCGGACTCCAAGCTCATCCGCATGCTCTTTCAGATAGATGAGAGATGCATAGCAGTCGTGAAGAGCAGCCGGATAGGGATGCTTTTTGGAGAGTCTGTAATTCGGCGCGACCAGCGTTGCTCCGTATTTCACCACGAGAGAGAACGCTCTTGTGGCAAAGACATCTTTGGCGGAGCCGGACTGGTAACCTCCCCCGTGTATCCATAACACGCCCGGCGTCTTCTCAGAGGCCGGAGCGGGCGGGCGCAGGATGAGAAGCTTGATGCTGTGCTTCCCCACGGGTATGCTTCGTGTCTCCGTCTGAAACAAACGATTCTTCATTTTCATGTCTTTGCCTCAGAAAAAGCAGCGTCTTTCAAGCGCGCGCCGGAGCGGCCGGACCATCCCTGCCAGCAGCAGAAATACCCCTACCGCGCCAAAACCGACAAGCGTATACAGGCTCCAGTGGAACATCTTAGTTCCGAAAGCGAGGCGCTCAAAGAACTCGGCCAGCACGGTAACGCCGCCCAGCGCAAGGAAAAAGCCTCCGAAAATGAACAGTCTCCCGCGCCGGACGTATTTCAGCAGGCAGACCATTCCCGTCGTCAGCACGCAGCACAGTGCCAAAACGGGAAGCGCGAAACGCAGAAACCAGTTGCCACCCGTTTTCTCGCAGACATACAGCGTGTACAGACCCGCGGCCGTAAACCCTGCGGGTACGAAAACCTCGGCCCGGGGCTTTCGGAACCAGCAGGGAAGAATCGCTGTGATATAAAAGAGCAGGACGCCCCAGGCCGCATATCCGCCCCAGCGCAGTTCGCCGTAAAGCCGATAGCAGATCGTCAGTATGACCGCTGCCGCGACCGCGCAGACCACCGTCATAGTGATGGCGAGCGGCAGACTCGATTCCCTATAGTGTTCCGGCAGTGTGTCCGGATAGCTTTTCTCCGCAGAGAGCGCCTCCGGGTTCCATACCGGCGTATCGCACAGCGGGCATCGCTCCGCGCCCTCCTGCAGTCTGACTCCGCATTTGACACAATACATTTTCTATCTCCTGTCGTTGCTCTCAATCGTCACCGGAAGTCCCAGTTCGACCAGCCGGGAAAAGAACCGTCGTTCCAGCTCAGATTCCCGTATGTTCCGGATCATATTGATGAAAGTCCTGCCTCCGTAGCTGAGCACGGAGCAGTTGTTCGGGTAGCTCCGCTGCGGCCCTATGATGAATTCCAGTCTCTCCACGTAGCCCTGCATGGCTTCCGGCAGCTCGACACTGCTCAGATTGGAAATATTCAGACTGCCGCCGCCCTCGCCGCCGTATCGGTAGACCGCGTCCATCACGAGATTTTTCAAGAAGACCGGAGCGAGGCGAAGGAGCAGCACCTTCTGCGGCAGCACGTTCGCCGCGATCTTTCCCGCCATGTTCTGCTTTGTCGCGTCCGCGCAGAGTCGGTGATAGATCGTACGGCACAGCTCCTCCGTCGTGTAGGCGCCGAACCGCGGATCCGCACCGACGTTGAGCACCAGCGAAAAATTGCGCAGTGTCCGGCTGCCGTACAACCGACGCAGATCTACAGGGATCGTGATCATAACGGGTCTCTGCCGTCTTTTTGCGCGCTCCGCGTCCTGGATGTCCATGACGCTCTGCGCCATAACCGCGGCGAGAAGCGCCGTGACGGACACGTTATACCGATGCGCAAGCTCCAGAAGCCGGTCCGTTTCCACGACGCCGGTGATCAGATGCCTCTTCCCGTCTGTCTCCCGGCTGCCGTGCAGGCGGTAGGAAGTCGGCTCCTGTCTCCCGGCTGCCGTATCGGCGGCGTATTTCAGGAAGCTGTCTTCCAGTTCCTCCGCCGCAGGCTGCTCCGTCAGCGTGCGGATCATCCCCGACTTCGGAACGTCGATGCCGTATTTCAGTTCAAGATACCGGGCTACGAGATTGCACAGGAAAACGCTTCCGCCGCGCCCGTCTGAGACTGCATGAAAAAACTCCACCGCGATCCGGTTCTTATAGAACAGTATGCGCAGACAGTTCCTTCGAAGCTCGCGGCGGCGCATGAACGTAAGCGGATAGGCGTAATCCGGCCGTACCGTCACATGCCGGCGGCTTTTTTCCAGATAGTACCAGAACAGACCCTTGTGCAGCGTTACGAAAAAAGATGGGAATCTGTTTTCCATTTCATCCGCAGCCTGCTGCAGAAGCGCCGGATCGATCTCCTCCGTCAGCGTTGCCGACAGGCGGAACGCGTTGCTCCAGTCGTTCCTCGCAATCGCTGGAAATATGAGTGCGGCCGTATCCAGCCGATACCAGTCTCTCTGCATTTCGTTCCTCGATTTCTCCCGATGGTCTTCCCCGTCCGGGTGAGGGGATCCGCATCCAAATATAGCACAGTTTCGTGCTTTTCGCCACCTGAATCGACCGGCTTCTGTTCGGTCTGCCCCTGACAGGACGCCGGCGGACTCTTCGCGCTGCCGTGGAAGCTTCTGTCATCTCCGCCAAAAAAGCAGCCTTCCGGCTGCTTTTGGTGCGGGTAGTGGGACTCGAACCCACACGCTTTCGCACAGGAACCTAAATCCTGCATGTCTGCCAATTCCATCATACCCGCGTATTCTCGTTTTCGGTTTGACCCGGGAACCTCCGCGCTCTGCTCAGAACAGTCCGTTTCCGCTTGCGCCTTTCGCGTCAGGGTCAATACCGTGCTCCACGACGTCCCAATGCTCGGCGATCTTGCCGTCCTGCAGACGGTAGATGTCGACGACTTTGTTCACGCCATCGTCCACGGTGCACTTGAAGAACACCGCCACCAGATCGCCGTCTCCGATGAGATGCACGATCTCCATGTGCGGATGCTTGCTGAAAAAGAACTCGCAGAACTTCACGAAGCCCGCACGCCCGTCCTCGACTCCGGGGTTGTGCTGTCTGTAGTCCTCGCGCATGAACTTGTCAAGATTGCTCACGTCCCAGGCGTTGAACACTTCTTCAATGAATGCCCGCACGATGGCCTTGTTGTCCATTTCCCTCATCCTCTCCAGCAGGCGGATCGCCTCATCGTATTTTTCCGCACGGCGCAGGGCCTTTTCATCCACCGTTTCCAGGCGGCTGAGATCGCGGTTGTGCCGCAGATCGGCAAGTTTCACTTGCCTTGCGATCGGATCAGTCGCTGCTCTCTTAACGTATTCGATGTATGGCACGCGCTCGTCGTGCGTCAAAAGCTCCAGCGCGTGCAGCACACGCTCGTCAAAACCCATTCCCCGCAGATCTTCGAGCGAGTACGGCGTGTCCTCCACGACGTCGTGCAGCAGCGCCGCGCAGGTCGTCAGTTCATCGGGCATCTGCTCCGCCACGTGAAAAGGGTGGAACACGTAGGGCAGGCCTCCCCGGTCGAGCTGATCGCGGTGTGCCTCGAAACAGAGCCTTATGGCCTTCTTGGTCATTTCCGTGTAGATCATAACATCCTTATTCAAACGGCCGCATCTGTGCGTCATAGACCGCGACGCGGGTGAAATGCGCATAGTCCGGGGCAAGCTGCGGTTCGAGCTGCCGCAGCGCCGACACGAGCAGATCGGGGTTGAGCGTCGGTTCCTGTGCGGAGACGACAGCTTCGAGTGTGATCCGATCCTGCTCGGATACCGCCGAAATCGTCCGAATGGCAGGGCGGATGTCGCTGTCTCCCTCGCCGCGCTTTGTGCGGCGGTGAATGACGATCGATTCACGTGCGAAGAAAGCCTCCAGCGCCGCTGCCGTATCGCCGCTCTGTCCTGCGTCGTATTCCAGTCTGCCGCTGACGCGCAGCCACTTGAGTTCCTTGCCCTTGCGCTCTGGTTCATAAACTCGCTGAACGCGGATGCCCTCCGGCAGCACCTCGGTGAGCTGCGCCGCCATCGCGCCCAGTTCGCAGTCTGAGCCGACACGGAAATCCATCAGTTCACACAGGCTCTCATGCCCCAGCGAAAGCGGAAGCAGCATGGAGATCTGCGCGTGAGGATTGAATCCCTCGGAATACTTCAGAGGAAGTCCGGCGCGCAGGAAGGCGCGCTGCATCGTGCGCATGAGATCAAGATGCGAGATATAGGCCGCCCGGCCCGTCTTCTCGAACAGAAGCCGCAGCTTATCCATCGCACTTGCCCCCCTTCAGGAGCTTCGCCGCGCCGCAGGCGGTACACTGCACGCGGCAGTCGGGGCTGATCTCGGCACGAATCGCCTGCTCGTACTCATGCCAGAGGAAATCCGGCCGTACGCCCATGCTCACACGGCTCCACGGCAGGATCTCGTCCCTGCCGCGCTCACGCGCGGTATAGAAGTCAGGGTCGACGCCGCATGCCTCGAAAGCTTTGAGCCATCTCTCCAGCGAGAAATACTCGCTCCAGGAATCAAGCTTCGCGCCCATACGCCATGCGGCCTCGATCACGCCGCCGATACGGCGGTCGCCGCGGGACAGAACGGCCTCGAGATAACTCGTATCAGGGTCATGCCAGTTATAGGTGATCGCGCGCGAAGTCATCGTTTCGCGAAGCAGTTTCACGCGGCGGGAATACTCCTCCATGCTGACCTGCGGCACCCACTGGAAGGGCGTGTGCGGCTTGGGCACGAAGCAGGATGTGGAGACAGTGATGCGTACGCCGCGGCTTTTGTTCGCCGCATGCTGCTTCCAGCAGCGCAGCACCTTCCCGGCCAGATCCGCGATAGCGACGACGTCCTCGTCCGTTTCCGTAGGCAGGCCGAGCATAAAATACAGCTTTACGCCGTTCCAGCCGCCCTCAAACGCCACGCGGCAGCTCTCAAGCAGTTCCTCCTCGCGCACGTTCTTGTTGATCGCGTCCCGCAGACGCTGTGAGCCCGCTTCCGGTGCGAAAGTCAGGCCGCTGCGGCGTACCTTCTGGATGCGCTGCATGATGTCCATGGAAAAGTTGTCCGCGCGCAGGCTCGGCAGAGAAAGGCTGATGCTGTGAGGTTCGCAGTAGTCCAGCAGACCGTCGCAGAGCGCGGGCAGACCCCGGTAATCGCTTGTCGACAGGCTTGAGAGAGTGACCTCCTGGTAGCCTGTGCTTTTGAGCTGTTCGACTCCCTGCCGCACGACCGTATCCACGCGTTTGGCGCGCACGGGGCGGTAGACATAGCCCGCCTGGCAGAAGCGGCAGCCGCGGATACAGCCGCGGAAGAGTTCGAGCGTAACGCGGTCGTGCACGATTTCCGTACTCGGCACGATCGGAGCCTCCGGGAAATAACTCTCGTCGAGGTTTTCGACGATACGCTTGGTGACCATATCCGGGGCGCCGGGCAGTGCGCGCATCTCAGCGAGCGTGCCGTCTGTATTCCAGACCGGCTCATAGAGTGAGGGTACGTAAACGCCGCCAAGCTTCGCCGCCTCCCGCAGAAAAGCGTCCTTGCTCCAGTCACCGTCAAGCGCTTTCTGATACAGTTCCAGGAGTTCCACGTCCGTCTGTTCACCCTCGCCGATCACCATCAGGTCGAGGAAATCGGCCAGCGGCTCAGGGTTGCAGCAGCTCGTGCCGCCTGCGAATACGAGCGGCCGAAGGTCCTTTCTGTCCGCGCTGCGAAGCGGGATGCCCGCCAGATCGAGCATGTTCAGCACATTGGAATAGGCCATTTCATAGCCCAGTGAGAAAGCAACCACATCGAAATCCGACACGGGGTCGCCGCTCTCGAGCGCCCATAAAGGAAGACCTGCTGCGCGCATCTCGTCCTCCATGTCTCCCCAAGGCGCGAACACTCGCTCGCACCAGACGCCCGGCATCTCATTTATGCGGCCGTAGAGGATGCGCATGCCCAGATTGGACATGCCGATCTCATATGTGTCGGGAAAACAAAAGGCCATGCGCAGAGATACATCGGCCTTGTCCTTCTTTATCTCATTATACTCTCCACCCGTGTAGCGTGCTGGCTTCTGCACGCGCGGGAGGATGCGTTCGAGTCTCGGATCCATAGGCTGCTCCGGTTAAAAGAGTTTCTTCATTTTATACCGTTGCTTGAACTTTTACAAGTCCCTATCGGCGCATGGATTCTTTTGCTTGTCGTGCCAGACTCTAAGCCAGATTGATCTGTGCTGGCGGTTTGGTATTTACTGGAAATCCGTCATCTCTTCTGAGTGGAAATCCACTCTTGACATTCCGGTGATTAGTATTTATAATGGTCAAGCGTTGACGGCGGTGTGTGGCGAAGTTTGGTATCGCGCATGGTTCGGGACCATGAGGCCGCGGGTTCAAGTCCCGCCACTCCGACCAACAAAAGAGGGGCTCGAAATCGGGCCCCTCGACTCAAATTTGAATAGTCGCAGGGTTGGTATATCGGTATTACTCCAGCTTCCCAAGCTGGCTAGGCGGGTTCGACTCCCGTACCCTGCTCCAGTTAATAATCCCTGTAACCTCAATGGTTACAGGGATCTTTCCTTAAGCTGTTAAATTCAAAATTCCGGTTTTTTCGTAAATTGGAACGCTATCGCAACGGTTTCCAATTCTTGGTTCTCTGTTGTCTGGCACGCTTGCCTGTGGTATTATCAAATCGAGTAGCCGCCTTAACTGCTGCTATTTCTGTACCGAGATAAATCTTATAACTTCTAGCAGTATTTCTACTTGAAGGGGGCAAGTTGCTTGTCACAACCGACCGCGCGCAGCAAGTCCCTGCCACAAAACATATGTATCACGGCAGCGGTAATCGTCATTGCCTTTCTCTGCCGCAGGATCGTCCTTACTGCTGACATCACGTTCGTCGAGCAGCTTGCCAATCTTGTCCGGATTCTCCTGTATCTCGGCCTGTTTACCATATGGGGGGCTTCCGTACGCAAGCGGGTCATTCAGGTACAGGTGCGTACCTATCTCGTGTTGGTCGCGGTCCTCATGATCCTGTGGCTCACCATTCGGGAATTGCGGTGGCATTTTGTCTACAACGGCGACGTGAAGCGCCTTCTGTGGTATGCTTATTATATTCCTATCCTTCTCGTTCCTCTTATCAGCTGCTTCATATCGCTCTCTCTCGGAAAGCGCGAAACATACCGGCTGCCTAAGCGGACCGCACTGCTCTATTTCCCCGCTCTGATCCTGATCCTGCTCGTGCTGACGAACGACCTGCACGAGTGGGTGTTCATATTCCCGCAGAATGCCGAAATGCGGACGGATCTGGACTATCGCTACGGCGCCCTGTTTTATATCCTCGCCGCCTGGGGGATCGCCTGTACGCTTTTTGCATTCGTGACGATGCTCAAAAAGTGCCGCATCCCAAGAACGGGAGAATTCCTGTGGCTCCCTCTCATCCCGCTCAGCGCCACCGTTCTCTACATTGCGCTATATGTGGCGCGCGTGCCCTTCGTCACCGATGCGCTGGGCGACCTCACTGTCCTTGAGTGCCTCCTGTTCGCGGCGTTTTTTGAAAGCTGCATCCAGTGCGGGCTGATCCCGTCCAACACGCGTTATGAAGGG
>JAFYCC010000008.1 GCA_017539885.1 Oscillospiraceae bacterium | reverse complement strand
GGCGATCGATCTGCGCGGCGGTAAAGTCGTGCGTCTGACGAAAGGCGACTACGACCAGATGACAGTATACGCTGACGATCCGGCACAGATCGCGAAAGAGTTTTACGATCAGGGCGCAAGATATCTCCACGTCGTCGACCTAGACGGCGCGAAGGACGGCCGGCTCTGCAATTATGAGGCCGTACGTGCGATAACGTCAGCCGCGCCGCTGTTTGTAGAGATCGGCGGCGGCATTCGCAGTTTGGACAGGATCGAGCGTTATCTCGATACAGGCGTGAGACGGTGTATTCTGGGCACAGCTGCTGTGAACGATCCTCAGTTTCTGAAAGAAGCACTTCACGCTTACGGATCTGCCATTGCCGTAGGTGTTGACGTACGTGACGGATTCGTCGCGGTCTCAGGATGGCTTGAGATGACACAGCTGGACGGCATCGAGTTCTGCCGGCAACTTTATGACGGCGGCGTTTCAAATGTCATCTATACGGACATTTCCCGCGACGGAATGCTTTCCGGTCCGAATCATGAGGTTTATGCAAAGCTCGCTGAAATCAAAGGACTGCAGATAACTGCTTCCGGCGGAATCACGACCGTCGATGATCTTCGGCAGCTTGCCGCAGCGGACATTTACGGCGCGATCGTCGGCAAGGCGCTATATACCGGAAAGCTCACGCTTCGGGAGGGATTGGAGGCGGCAGAATGCTAGCGAAGCGAATCATACCCTGTCTGGACGTAAGAGACGGACGCGTCGTAAAGGGAAAGAATTTCAAGAATCTTTCGGATATGGATGATCCCGTTGCTCTTGCGCGCTTTTATAATGACTCCGGAGCAGATGAGCTTGTGTTCTATGACATAACCGCGAGTGCGGAAGGACGTCCTTTGTTTACAAATGTTTTGGAGCGCGTAGCTTCTGAGGTCTTTATTCCGCTGACCGTTGGCGGCAGCATCAATTCAGTAGAGGATTTTGACCGCGTGCTCAAAGCAGGCGCGGATAAGGTCAGCGTCAACTCCGGCGCGATCCGTTCGCCCGGGCTGATCGATGAAGCCGCGAAAAAATACGGCAGCCAGTGCGTCGTCCTTTCAATCGATGCGGCGCGCGTGGACGGAGAGTATCGGGTATTCGCTAAAGGCGGCAGGGAGGATACCGGTCTCAATGCGCTTGAATGGGCGTCCGAAGGCGTCTCGCGAGGCGCCGGGGAGATCGTACTCAACAGCATCGACACTGACGGGGTGAAGCAAGGCTTCGACCTTGAGATGCTCGCGGCTGTCGCAGAACGCGTGGATGTGCCGATCGTTGCGAGCGGAGGAGCTGGACGGATGGAGGACTTCTCTGCACTGTTTGCCCAGCCCGGGATGGACGCCGGACTTGCAGCGAGCATCTTTCATACGAAACAGATTTCAATCTCGGAACTGAAGAAATATCTCGCTTCCTGCGGGGTGCCTGTGAGGTTATGATATGATCGACATCAACGAACTGAAATTTGACGAGCGCGGCCTGATCCCTGCAATCGTTCAGGATTTTGTTTCCGGTGAAGTCCTGACACTTGCATACATGAACCGGGAGAGTCTTGAGATCACGATACGTGAAGGCCGCACATGTTTCTGGTCCAGGAGCAGGCAGGAATTATGGCGCAAAGGGGAGACGAGCGGAAACATTCAGCATGTGGTGAACATCACGGCCGATTGTGATCGCGACGCACTCGTGGTACAGGTTCGCAAGGAAGGTCCCGCCTGCCATCTCGGGAACGAGAGCTGTTTCGCTTTCCCGGTTCAGGAAAGTGAGGAGCCGTTCACTCTTCATACGCTGTACAGTCTCCTGAAGGAGAGAGACAGACTGCGTCCGGAAGGCAGCTATACGAGCTATCTTTTTGAGAAAGGCCGCGAGAAGATCCTCAAAAAACTCGGAGAGGAGTACACGGAGGTCGTGATCGGAGCCATGAAGGGCGACCGTGAAGAGACAGTCTATGAACTTGCCGATCTATGCTACCACGCGCTGGTGCTGATGGTTTCTGAAGGGATCGATCCTGATGACATCCGGAAAGAGCTTGCCTCCAGGCATGTCGTGGATCACAAAGTCAAACAGGAGCGCATGGGATAACGGATTCTTTCCGCTTGCAATTCAGTGATTCCGTTGTATAATGAATGTGTTCTGATAACAATCATTACTGGAGGAATTCGGAATGATGACCTATCCCATCGACATTGCCGGCATGAAACGCGATCTCCCTATCTGCCGTGTGACAGACGACCTTTACATCGGCGCTTTCGTCATCTTCGGTGACGTTGAACTGACTATCCATTGCGCAAAGGAGCTGCTCTCCCGTGCCCCGGAATACGATTATCTTATCGCGCCGGAGGCGAAAGCGATTCCTCTTCTTTATGAAATGGCTCGTCAGAGCAATGCTGATAAGTATTTTCTGGCCAGAAAGAAAGCCAAGGCCTATATGTCTGGCGTATTCGAAGTCAATGTCCAGTCTATCACGACAGCTGGAGTGCAGACGCTTGTACTTGATACCGAGGATGCGGCGATGATGCGTGGTAAACGAATGCTTCTTCTCGATGATGTGATTTCAACGGGAGAGAGCCTTCACGCGCTTGAAGAACTGGTGAACAAAGCCGGCGGTGAGATTGTCGGCAGGATGTCCATTCTTGCGGAAGGCGAAGCCAAGGACCGTGATGACATCATCTATCTCGCACCGCTTCCGCTCTTTCACCCCGACGGTACACCGATCGAAGACTGAAACGAAATCAATAAAAAACGTGCGCCGCAATCACGGTGCACGTTTTTTATTGAATGCGTTTCTTTTTCAGCCTTTCGAAATCTCGCTGATACAATCGGGGCAAACGTTTTTGCCTTTGAAGGAGACGACGCCTTTCTGCTTTCCGCAGAAAATGCATGCCGGCTGATACTTCTTGAGAATGATCATATCGGATTCCGTATAAATCTCAAGAGCGTCCTTCTCACAAATGTCCAATGTCCGTCTCAGCTCGATCGGAAGAACGACACGCCCAAGCTCGTCGATCTTGCGGATGATGCCAGTTGCTTTCATTTGCATGCCCCCTCGGCAGAAATACACTATTTATCAAACAAAATTCTATATGAACGGAATTTGATTGTCAAATTATCGCTAAACTTTGTCATTTCCTACAACGCTTTGTACTATCGCGAAAACGGCCTTACAGACTGTCCTGAAAAATGTAAGGAACATGTTTCAACAGTCGATCTGTGAGGTCTTTCCTTTCATGGCATATAATGATATGATACTAATAATCCGCTGTTGCAGAAGGGGTAGCTGTATGAGCCTGTTGGAACTTATTCTCCTTTCAATAGGGTTGGCGATGGACGCATTCGCCGTATCTATCTGCAAGGGACTCGCTCTGCGGAACGGCAGATGGAAACACGCTGCGGTCGTAGGCCTCTGGTTCGGCGGGTTTCAGGCTCTTATGCCGCTGATCGGCTATCTTCTTGGCAGCCGATTTGCTGAAGCCATCACCGCTTTCGATCACTGGATCGCTTTCGGGCTGCTCCTTCTGATCGGCGCAGGCATGATACGTGAGTCATTCAGTAAAGAAGAGGAAAAGACGGGAGATTCTCTTGCTTTCAGGACAATGCTTCTGCTTGCAGTCGCTACGAGCATAGACGCACTTGCTGTAGGCGTGACATTTGCATTCCTCTCGGTGCGTATCATACCTGCAATATGCATGATAGGCTGCATAACTTTCGTGTTGTCTGCTCTGGGGGTAAGACTCGGCGCGGTGTTCGGCATGAAATACAAATCCAGAGCTGAGATAGCAGGAGGAATCATCCTGATTCTTATCGGCATCAAGATCCTTCTGGAACATCTCGGCGTCCTGTAGATAAGGACAGGCCCCAAATCAGCCACAGCATCGGTGCGGTCAGGCACAGTCCAAGACCGAACAGATCCGCAATCCAGCCGCACAGTAGTGCGAAGCCCAGCACGAGCCTAAGCGGCTCTGACCTGCGCCTCAGGATCTCAACGGCACTGCTGACGATCAGGGCAAGATAAGCGGCGAGACCGAGCGAGCCTGTGTCGGCGAGGTAACCTAAATATACGTTGTGCGCGTTATCAACGAAACTGCGCAGTGTCTGGCCCGTCTCCGGAACATAGCGTTCGAAGTCGATTTT
>JAFYCC010000045.1 GCA_017539885.1 Oscillospiraceae bacterium | reverse complement strand
CCGTACAGCATCGCCGCGATCGCCGGACCTACGGGACTGAGGATGTCCGAGAACGCCTCGCTTTTCTGGAGTTCATCCGCTGCGTTCTGCGGTTCGAACTGGATCTCCTTCTCGGAACCGCAGGCGGTGAAAACACAGCATATCAGAAGAATCACAATAACGGTGATCAGTAGCTTTTTCATTTGCATTACCCTTCCAGCCGTTTAAGCTCAGGCGTGATGCGTACGGAGATACTCGAGCCAGACCTGATAGTGAGAGGCGGCGAAATGGACGCCGTCGGTCGTTACGGATGCCGGGAGATAACCTGTCTCGTCGGCGAGAGCCTCGCAGAGATCCAGATAATAGCAGCCCTTTTCGATCGCGAGCTCGAGCAGCTTCTCGTTATACTTGCGGACGCGGTCCATGGTGAAAGTGCTGTCCGTCGTGGATTTGTGCTCGCTCACAGGAGTCAGACCCATGACGTAGATGTCGGCGTCCGGCTGCCCGGCGATGATGGTGTCGAGCATGTTCGAATACTGCGTCTTGAAGTAATCCGGATCATACCCGATCTCGTTGATGCCCAGCAGGACATAGACCTTGCCGTACTGCTTGGCGTTCATCTGGCTGATGAGCGATCCGGAACCCATGACCGTCATGCTCGTCGCGGCGTACACGTCGCAGGTCGTCAGACCGGAGAACAGGCGGAAACCGTCCACAAGGGAATTTCCGAGGAAAGCCGCGTCGGAGAACCATTCGTCGTCGACCCTGTCGCCGACGGGCGCCGTGCTGCCGGTGTTGGGAACGGGCGTCTCACCGGGTGTCGGCGAGGGAACGTCCGAAGCGGTGGGCAGGGGAGGCGTCGGCTGCGACGGCGTCGAGATCGGTCCCGTCGGCGTCGGAGTGCCCGTGACGGCCGGCGCTGCCGTATTCGTGGCTGTCGCTTCCGGCGAAGCCTCGGGCGACGGGCTGGTGACCGCGTCGGGGGACGGGCTCGGCTCGGCGTCGGGCGTCGGATCCGCGTCAGGCGACGGACTCGCTTCGGGCGTGGGACTCGCGGCGGATGCCGGTCCGGCACTCGGCGACGGAGTGACCGGATCAGACTCGCTCTTGCCGCAGGAGCCGACGAGAAGGAGCGCGACCACCAGCGCGAAAACGATCAGAAGAAAGACTTTCAATAAACCGGATTTCATATTATGTAAACGAGCGCGGCCGATCAATCCGGCCGGACTGTCTCCTCATTTCAAAGTAAAACAGGGCGGACACATTTAGCATCTGCAATTTCAATTATAGAGTCATATGACGTATTATGCAAGCCTTATTTTTCCCGATTCAGACAAATCTCGACGGAGCGACGCCGCCGCGGGAGAAAGTGGAATTGACCTTTTATAACGCATATGCTATAATTTACAGTCACTGTGAATACAGAGCAATTTTGCCTTTTCGGAGCGTCGATGACCATGTGGATCGCGGACAAGTGGACAGATTATGAACTGCTGGACTGCAGCTGCGGCGAAAAGCTGGAACGCTGGGGCAGCTATACGCTCGTGCGTCCGGATCCGCAGGCGATCTGGCAGACGGAGCGGTCACATGCGGGCTGGAAGAAGCCGGACGCACGCTATTACCGCAGCGAGACCGGCGGCGGACGCTGGGGCAAAAACAGTCTGCCTGCCTCATGGGAGATCCGTTACGGAGAACTGACCTTCCGCGTCAAGCCCATGAGTTTCAAGCACACCGGGCTTTTCCCGGAGCAGGCGGCGAACTGGGACTGGGCCATGGACAAGATCCGCGGCGCCGGCAGGGAAGTGCGGGTGCTGAATCTGTTCGCCTACACAGGCGGCGCGACCGTCGCGGCGCTGGCCGCGGGCGCGAGCGTCTGCCATGTAGACGCCGCGAAAGGAATGGTCGCCTGGGCGAAGGAAAACGCGGCGGCCTCCGGCCTTGCCGACAGGCCTGTGCGCTGGATCGTGGACGACTGCGCGAAATTTGTCGAGCGGGAGATCCGAAGAGGCAGGAAGTACGACGCGATCATCATGGATCCGCCCAGTTACGGACGCGGACCGGACGGGGAAGTCTGGAAGCTGGAACAGAATCTGTGGCCTTTCGTTGCGAGAACTTCGGAGCTGCTGTCGGATGATCCTCTGTTCGTGCTGCTCAACGCCTATACGACGGGGCTCTCCGCCTCGACGCTGTCCTATATCGTCCACAGCGTGTTTTACCCGCGCTTCGGGGGCAGAGCCGAGGCGCAGGAACTCGGGCTTCCGGTGACCGAAAGCGGCTTGGCGCTGCCCTGCGGCGCGTCCTGCCGCTGGTCGTAAATGGAGGCGCACATGTCTTCGATCATTCAGATCAAAAACTGCACGTTCCGCTATCCGGACACGGAAGAACCGGCGCTGCGCGACATCGATCTCGAGATAGAGCGGGGCAGCTTCGTGGCGGTGCTCGGGCACAACGGGAGTGGAAAGTCGACGCTTGCCAAGCTCATGAACGCGATCCTGCTGCCGAACGAGGGACAGGTACTCGTTGACGGGATGGATACGGCGGACGAGAAGAATCTCCTCGCCATACGGAGCACCGTCGGGATGGTCTTCCAGAATCCGGACAATCAGATGGTTGCCAACGTCGTCGAGGACGACGTCGCCTTCGCTCCGGAGAACCTCGGCGTACCCTCCGCGGAGATCCGCACGCGCGTCGACGAGGCGCTCAAAGCCGTCGGAATGTACGAGTTCCGCATGCACGCTCCGCATCTGCTCTCCGGCGGTCAGAAACAGCGCGTCGCCATCGCCGGCGTGATCGCCATGCAGCCGGACTGCATCGTTCTCGACGAGCCGACCGCGATGCTTGATCCCGAAGGCAGACAGGAGGTGCTCTCCACGGCGCACAGGCTGTGCCGGGAGAAAGGGATCACCGTCGTGCTGATCACGCATCACATGAACGAATGCATCGACGCGGACCGGCTGATCGTCGTCTCAGACGGCGCGGTCGTCGCGGACGACAGTCCGCAGCGCGTTTTCTCGCAGGTCGGGATGATGCGGAGCATCGGACTGAGCGTGCCGGAGACGACGGCCCTGATCCATACGCTCAACGGCAAAGGATTTTCTCTGCCGCTGGAAGCGCTGCATATCGAGGACTGCGCGCAGGCGATCGCTTCTGCGCTGCCTCGCGGCGGCGTGAGCGGCTCCGGGCGTGAAGCACCGGCCTCTGCCGATCCCGGGCTCGGACCGAAGGAAGGGCATCTCCGCGTGAGCGCGCTCACACATACATACAGCATCGGTACGCCTTTTGAAAAGGTCGCGGTGGAGAACGTCGATCTGGCGATCCCGCGAGGCTCTCTGATCGGACTCATCGGCCACACGGGCAGCGGAAAGTCCACTCTGATCCAGCATCTCAACGGACTGCTCAAGCCGACCTCGGGCAGCGTGCTGATTGAGGAGCAGGATATCCATTCGAGCAAATCGCTGCTGCGCGCCGCGCGCTTCCGCGTAGGGCTTGTTTTTCAGTATCCGGAGTATCAGCTGTTTGAGGAGACCGTTTTCCGGGACATCGCCTTCGGACCGAAAAACATGGGGCTTTCCGAAGCGGAGATCGAACAGCGCGTGAGGGAGGCGGCCCGCTTTACGGGCGTGCCGGAGGAAACCTTCGAGCATTCTCCGCTCGAACTCTCCGGCGGACAGAAACGTCGCGTCGCCATCGCCGGCGTGATCGCCATGCGGCCGGAAGTGCTCGTGCTCGACGAACCGACGGCAGGCCTTGATCCGCAGGGCAGGGAGAGCATCCTCGCCAATATTCTGGACTACCACAAAGAGACGGGCAGCACGGTGATCCTCGTGACGCACAGCATGGAGGATATCGCCCGAATCGCCGAGCGGCTCATCGTGATGAACCGTTCGAGGCTCGTCATGGACGGCGCGCCGAGCGCCGTGTTCTCGCATGCGGAGGAGCTTCGTTCCATGGGCCTCTCAGTGCCGGAAAGCACGGATATCGCTTCCCGGCTGCGCGAGCTCGGCGTCCCGCTGCCGGAAGGCATATTCACGACGGAAAAGCTCGCCGAAAGCATCCTCGAACTGAGAGGGGGTGCTGCGCTGTGATGCGGGATATCACCATCGGACAGTATTTCCCGGGCGATACGGTCATCCACAGACTCGATCCGCGCACGAAGCTCATCCTCGTCGTGGTGTATATCGTGGCGCTTTTCATAGCCAACACCTATGTCGCCTATGCGATCCTGATCGCCGTGATCGCAGCCGCGGTGGCGATCTCCAAAGTCAGCCCCGGCGCGATCCTTCGAAACCTCAAACCGCTGATCATCATCCTGATCCTGACCGTCGTGCTGAACATGTTCTACACGGACGGACGCGTGCTCGTGCAGTTCTGGATCTTCAAGATCACGGCAGAGGGCATCACGCGCTCGATCCAGATGCTCCTGCGCATCGTGCTTCTGATCACGGGCACGTTCCTGCTGACCTATACGACCAGCCCGATCGCACTCACGGACGGCATCGAGCTGCTGTTCTCCCCGCTCAAGAAGCTGCATGTTCCCGTGCACGAGCTGGCCATGATGATGAGCATCGCTCTGCGCTTCATACCCACGCTGATCGAAGAAGCGGACAAGATCATGTCCGCGCAGAAGGCGCGAGGCGCGAGCTTCGACACGGGAAAACTCACAGAGCGCGCGAAGGCGCTCGTGCCGCTGCTCGTGCCGCTGTTCATCTCGGCTTTCCGGCGCGCGGACGAACTGGCGGTCGCCATGGAGTGCCGCTGCTATCACGGCGGAGAGGGACGTACCCGGATGAAGGTGCCGGTCATGCGCGCGCAGGACTGGCTCGCGCTGCTCTTCGGCGCCGTGCTGCTCGCGCTGGTCATCGTTCTGCGGCACGTGCCGCTGCCGTTCTGACCGGGGAGAGGTGACCTCTGATGGTGAACATTGCTCTTCGCCTGCGCTATGACGGAAGCGCCTATCACGGATGGCAGACGCAGAAATCGGAGCCGACCGTCCAGGAAACGCTGGAGACGGCGCTGAAGAAAGTGCTCAAGCAGTCCGTGAAGGTGACAGGTTGCGGACGCACGGACGCAGGCGTCCACGCGGAGCGTTACTGCGCCAGTTTCCGGGCCGACTGCAGCGTGCCTATCGAGCGGCTGCCGCTGGCGGTGAACGCCAGACTCCCGATGGACATCGCCGTGCAGGACGCATGCGTCGCGCCGGAGGGGTTCTGCGCCATCCGGTCCTGCATAAAAAAAGAATACACCTACCGTATCCTCAACACGCGCATCCGCGATCCGTTCCTGCACCAGAGAGTCTGCTTCTATCCGGCGCCGCTGGATTTCGGGCTTCTGCGCGAGGCTGGTCACGCTTTCGAGGGCACCCACGATTTCGCGGCGGTGCGCAGCGTGGGAACGGAGACGAAAACGACCGTCCGCACCGTGTACTGGTGCGAAGCGGAAGCGGACGGCCCGAGCATCTCCATCCGCGTCTGCGCGGACGGCTTCCTTTACAATATGGTTCGGGCGATCGTCGGTACGATGGTGTACGCCGCCCACGGAAAGCTGAAGCCGGAGGAGATCCCGGAACTGCTTGCGCGCGGCGACAGACGCCTGACCGGTCCGACGATGCCGCCGCAGGGACTGGCGATGACACGGCTGTGGTATCCAGGAACCGTCGGCGAAATGCTCATGCGCTGACGTGACAAGAAAAAAGGCTACCAATTCCGCTTCAACTGTGATACAATTATCAAATAAACTGCAGATATCTGCCGACCTGGAGACGAAGGACGCGTATGGAACAGAAAAAGGAAAAAAAGCGCGGACGCGTCCGTGCCATACTCGCCGCCGTCGCCGCGCTGATCCTGATCGTCGGCGCGATCCTCGTCATTCTCTACCGGGATCGGCTCACGCCGCAGAGTCTCGGAGATACCTTCGGAGAGAACCGCACGGTAGACGATACCGAGCCGTTCACTTATGAGGCGGGTGCCGGTCAGGTCTTCGCGGTATCCGGGAACCGGCTCGCGGTCGCGTCCTCGACAGGCATGCAGCTGCTGGGAGAAAAGGGCGAAACAATCGCGCACGAGGTGTTCTCCATGGGAACGCCCGCGATCACAGCGTCTGAAAAATACTGCGCGTTCTATGACGCGGGCGGCACTTCGCTGCGTTTCGCAGACGTGAACGGAGCGGTAAGCGCGCTCGACACGCGCGAAGCGATCGTGTCCGCGCGCGTGAATGAGGGCGGACTGCTCGCCGTCGTCACGGAGGAGACCGGATACAAGGCGGCTGTCACGGTGTATAACAGCGCGCTGCAGCCGGTGTTCGCGTGGCATTCAGGCTCCGCCTACGTGCTCGCCGCGCAGGTCGCGCCGAACGGCAAGACCCTTGCCGCGCTCTGCGTGGACGGAGAGGGAAGCCGGCTCCTTCTGTTTTCCCTGTCCTCGGAAAAGCCGGTCGGCAGCTTCGAAGCCGGCGGCGAACTGTTCTGGGATCTGCATTGGATGAGCCGCGACAGGCTCTGTCTGCTCTCCGAGACACGGCTCGTGTTTCTGGACGCTTCGGCCGAGCAGACGGCTGCCTATGATTTCAACGGAGAGTATCTGCTCGACTACGACATCGGCGGCAGCTTTGCCGCGCTCGTGCTCAGCGAATACCGCAGCGGCGGCAGCAGCAAGCTCGTCGCCGTGGATACGGAGGCGCGCGAAAAGGGACGCGTACCCGTACGGCAGAGAGACGTCCTGTCCGTGAGCGCCGGAAACGGCGGCGTGCTCGTGCTCTATGCCGATACGCTCGAACTGCTGTCCGACTCGCTCGCTAGTGTGAACAGCACGAAAGACGTGCTCGGCTTCAAGCAGGCGCTGCTGCGCAAGGACGGCAAATGCCTGCTCCTGTCCGCTTATGCGGCGGAACTTGTGAATCTGCGTTGATCCGCGCTCTGTCGCGCGGCAAAGCGGAGGGGAGGTTTCAGCTTGATCAAGATCATAGACTTTGCGCTGGTCGCCATCATCCTGATCTGCGGATGGTGCGGCTACAAAAAGGGCCTGATCATGGGGATCGGCGGAATCATCGCGATCATCCTGTCCCTGTTCGCTGCGAATCTGCTCGCAACTTCGTTTTCCTATGAGCTCGTTCCCGTGATGCGGCCGTTCGCAAGCGGTTACCTTGAAACGACGATCAACAATGAGGAAAAAGGCGTGCTCGTCACGCTCGGCTATGACGATGACGACTACTCTCTTGCCGACATGGTCGAGCAGGACCCGCAGCGCGCCACAAATATCAGCAGAGAGGCCTTCCGGCGCTTCGGCATCGCGGACGACGCCGCCGAGCAGATGACGGAGGAGACGCTCGAGTATTCCAGAGAAAACGGGAAGGGTCTGCTCTACTCGCTCTCGGAGGTGCTCTGCCGGCGCGCGAGCCGTGTGATGTGTCTGACGCTGGCGTTCCTGCTGATCCTGATCGTGCTGACGGTACTCGGGAATCTGCCGAATATCGGCTTCAAGCTGCCGAATCTGGATCTGCTCAACGACATCGGCGGAGCGGTGCTCGGCGTGATCACCGGCATCGCCTTCTGCATCCTCATCTGCTGGTGCCTTCGCTATCTCGGACTCGTTTTCGGCGTCGGCAATCTGGAGAAGACCTGGTTCGCATCCCGCCTGATGGAGGGCAATCCGGTGTTCCGGATCCTCGGCATATAATCAGAAAAAACTAAAGAATACTGGAGCAACATGCTGTAATGAATCTGCCCAATATGCTTTCGCTCCTGAGACTCTGTATGGTCCCGCTGTACGTGATCGTATATTTCTCGGGAATGAAGAACGCGCATCTTCTGGCTCTGCTTGTGTATGCGCTCGCTACGTTCACGGATTTTCTGGACGGTTATCTGGCAAGAAAAAACAACTGTATCACGAATCTGGGCAAGGTGCTCGATCCGCTTGGCGACAAGATGCTCACCACGGCGGTGCTGGTGTGCCTGCTCATAGACGGGATCATCCCGGGCTGGATCGTCCTGATCATCGTGGCCAAGGAGGTCCTGATGGGACTCGGCGGCCTGGTGATCCACAGAAAGGCAAAAGTGGAGATCCCGCCCTCCAACTATATCGGTAAGACGGCCACAGTGCTGTTTTTCGTCGTATGCGCCATCCTGATGCTGTTCAACATCGATCACAACGTTGCCGTCGCGCTGGTGAGTCTGGCGGTCGCCGTGTCGCTGGCGGCTTTCGTCAGCTATCTGTGCCGCTTCATCAGGATCATGAAACTGAGCAAGACCAAGGAGTAACACTATGCAGCCTACGATTTGCGCCCGCTGCAAGAAAAACGTGGCGGTCATCTATATCACACGCATCGAAAACGGCGAGTCCAAAAACGAGGGACTCTGCCTCAAGTGCGCCCGCGAGCTTCACATCAAGCCGGTAGACGACATCATCTCGAAAATGGGCCTGACAGACGACGAAC
The DNA here is from genome assembly GCA_017539885.1 of Oscillospiraceae bacterium. Next base: position 388 of record JAFYCC010000045.1, on the reverse strand, counting down.
TGGACGGACTTACCTCGGAGATGATGGAGGCGCTCGGCGGAAGCGAGAGCCTCATGGACATCGAGAATTCCGAGGAGAACAGCGACGAGGACGGAAAGACCGCGACGTTCCCGTTCCTCAACCGCCTGTTCGGCGCGAACAACATGAACGGCGGCGAGCCGATGGGCAGCCGCGGCGGCGAGGAGGAAGAGGCTCCTCCGCGCAAGGAGAGCGGCGGTCACGGCGGGAAGAAGCGCTTTCTCGACAATTACTGCATCTGCCTGACGGAGCGCGCCAGAGCGGGGAAGCTCGACCGGATGATCGGGAGAGAGGAAGAGCTCGAGCGCGTCATCCAGATCCTCAACCGCAGACAGAAGAACAACCCCTGCCTCATCGGCGAGCCCGGCGT
>JAFYCC010000044.1 GCA_017539885.1 Oscillospiraceae bacterium | reverse complement strand
TAATCGACGATATCCCGGAATCCGTCTATCACGCCGTGGGCGGCTTCTTCCCGGAGGGCGGCGATCCCTTCAACGGGCAGAACATGCTTACTACCGCTGAACTCCTGACGGCATGGACACGCGGCGGGGCCTACAACCTTTTTTGCGAAGACAAGCTCGGTACGCTTGAGGCCGGGAAGAAAGCGGATATCGCAGTCCTCTCGGGCGATCTTTTCGCAGTGCCGCCGTTCGAAGCCCGCGCGCTGCGCGTCATGCTGACGCTGCTTGACGGAAAAGAAGTATACAATGCGATGAGCTGAAGGAGGGTTTTCATGAGCCGTATTACCATGCAGGACGTGGCCGTGATGAGTGTGCAGTACGTCCAGCACAGCTTTGATTATTTTTTGGATTCCATGGAGTGCTGCGGCCTTCGTCTGGTCGACCTCTGGGGCGGTGCACCACACTACTGCCGGCTCGACTACTCCTCCGCCGCCGAGGCCGGAAGCCGCGTTGAGGAGTTGCGGCATCAAATCGAGGATCGGGGGATGAGGGTCGTCATTTACACGCCTGAAACGCTCGGCTATCCCTTCAGTTATTCTGCGCCGGACACGCGTCTGCGCGGGCGTACGGTCGACTTTATGAAGGCTGCCATGGACGACGCGCTCGGCTTCGGCACAAACCGCGTCTTCCTGAATACAGGCTGCCACCCGCGCGATCTGCCGCGCGAAGAGGGCTGGAAACGCACGGTCGAGAGCTTCCGCGCACTTGCCGACGAAGCTGAGGCGCGCGGCATACTGCTTGTGCTCGAACAGCTCCAGCCCTATGAGAGCAATCTCGTCATCGCGCTCGAAGATGTGGCGCGGATGCTGCGGGATGTCAATTCACCTGCGCTTCGCGTCTGCGTCGATCTTGTTGCGATGGAGGTGGCCGGGGAGCGGCTGGAAGACTATTGCGAGCGTTTCGGAGAGAAGCTGGAATGGGTGCACTATTCCGACAGCCATCACCTGATTCTCGGCGACGGGGATTTCGGCCGCAAGAAGCTGGAGGAGTATGTGCGGATCCTGGAGAAGCACAACTTTGCTAACGGTCTCGATCTCGAGATCAACGACTCGATCTACTGGGAGGATCCTCACGAGTCGATCAGCCGAAGCTGCGAAGTGCTTCGCGGCTTCCTGCCGCAAGTGTAGAAAACGCATTAGGAGGATGCATGGCACGTTCCCCTCTTTTTTTGCTGCGCGACCGGAGGATGCGGAGACACATTCTGCGCCTGGCCTGGCCTACCATAACAGAGACCGCGCTTCAGACGGTCGTTCAATATGTGGATACCGCGCAGGTCGGCAAGCTGGGAGCAGCCGCCTCCGCAGCCGTGGGACTGAGCGCCACTACCACCTGGCTTGTCAATGCGCCGCTCTGGGCGGTTTCGACCGGCATTCTGGCCTGTATCTCTCAAGCCAGAGGCGCAGGCGACCGGGAGAGGATGATTAAAGCCGCAGGGCAGGCTAAGCTGCTCGTGTGGATACTCGGCGTCGTGATGACGGCGCTTACGCTGTCGATCAGTCCCCATCTCCCAGACTGGCTCGGAGCGGAGACGACGATCCGGCGGGACGCGGCGCTGTATTTCGGTATCATCTGTGCGCCCATGCTCTTCCGCGTTTCCGGGATCATCTTCTCCGCTGTCCTGCGTGCCACGGGAGATACCAAAACGCCGATGTGGATTCATCTGGGGATGAATCTGATGAACATCGTGCTCAACACGCTGCTGATCATGCCGACAAGAGAGATCTCCTTTTTCGGCAGAGGGCTGAGACTTTGGGGTGCGGGCCTCGGCGTTCCCGGCGCAGCGATCGCCACCGCCTCTTCTTTCGTCTTCGGCGGTATCGGACTTTTTCTTGCCGCGCGGCGTGTTGAGGAATGCCGAAGCGCGCGAGCCGTCTATGACCGCGCGGCCATGCGCGCATGCCTTTCTATCGGCATGCCGCTGGCGGCCGAGCGTATGATCTCCATGTTCGGACAGGTGATTTTTACGGCACTGATTGCCCGGCTGGGTATGGTGGCCGTGGCTGCGCACTCGATTGCGATTACCGCCGAGCAGGCATTTTATGTGCCTGGGTACGGCATGCAGACGGCTGCCTCCACGCTGGCGGGCTTTCATTACGGCGCGGGAGATGAAAAGAGGCTGACGGACTATTCCGTCTCGATTCTTCTGCTGGCGGTTATTCTGATGAGCGTGCTGAGC
>JAFYCC010000043.1 GCA_017539885.1 Oscillospiraceae bacterium | reverse complement strand
CCAGAAGCTGATCCTGCGCTGCCAGTTCTTCCTGCTGCTGCGCCAGCAGCAGTTTTGCTTCGTCAAGATCGATCGTTATCTTGGCCAGATCGTCTTCCGCATCCTCGACTTCGCGAAGCGTCAGAGCAAGCACGTCCTCGGTATCGGCAAGCGTGATGCGAGTCTCATCCAGCGCGGCCTGCGTGCTGCGCAGATCATTACCGGTGATCAGGTTCTGGATATAACTCAGCAACATCAGGAAAAACAGGATAAGCGCCACTGCGCTCATCATGTCGGCATAGGATGGCCAGAAGCCCTGCTCGCCTTCGGCACTCTTTACAAGCGAGTCGGAACGGCCTTTATACTGCCGCCTCATTTCTTCGATCCCTCCAGACGGCGGGTGATCTCGCGCAAAATGCCGGAGAAGTCCCGAACAGCGAGATCGAGCCGCTCAACGGAACCGCGCAGATTGTAATCCACTTCGGAAAACTCGTGTACGCCGCTGTTGAACCGTCCGACTGTCTGATCGAACTGTTCCATCGTTTCGCGGTTCTGTGCAGACGTACGAAGAAGCGCCTCCGATGCATCGCACAGCGTGGACTGGATCGAATTCGAAGTGGCGTTCAGTGCGCCTATCATCTGCCGGACAAGTCCCACGTCGTCGGTGGCGTTCTCCGATGCAAGCTGTGGAGCTACCTCCGTGTCCAGCCAGAGTTCAAGTTTCGTTTCAAGCTTCTCACGCTCTGCCTGCGGGTTGAGTATCGTGCGCAGGATCGTGAGAATAATGGAGCAGCCTGCCCCAACGAGTGAGGTGTAGAAAGCAACACCCATGCCGCTGAGCGAGCTCATGAGCCCGCCGCCTACGCTGTCGAGTACGTTGAGCCACTGATCCGTGTTGCTCAGGCTGATAAGTTCAGTCAGCGATGTGACGGAAAGACTCAGCCCGAGAAAGGTTCCGAACAGACCGAGCGTCACAAAGAGAGAGACGGCGTTGTTCAGAAAACGCTCGCACAAAAGCAGCCCCGAAAGCTTTTGGCCGATGACGTTTGTGATGATGGCAGGTGTGTTCACATCGTGTCCGTATTTCTGAAATGCGGCGCTGTATTCACGCAGCAGCGCGTTTTGAAACGAACTGCCTTCAGAGTGCCCGCGCAGAGCTCGATACCGTGCACTGACAATCAAAAGAAGTACGACTGCAAGCGCAAAGAGAAGTGCAATGATCACAATCACGATCGCACCGGCTGGCGGCAGAGATTTTAGTATACCCATGTAGTTACCTCCCGTAGCATGGAATCAGCCATGTTGCCAAACCCACCATAGTCCGTCAACTTAAATAATACTGAAAAACGACGTTGTGTGACAGAAAAGGCGAGTCCCGTTTATCCGGAACTCGCCTAGTAATAATAGTGTGTATTTCAAACGGAGGGCAGAGGGTAAGCGCGGCTGATCTGGTTCCACAGTCTGGCTTTATGATAGCCGAGATTGATGACTTCGAAGAACTTGTCGATGTTTTCCAAAGGCGTGTTGGCTGGGATATCGCAGCCGGAGGAGATCATGAAGTTCTCGCAGGCCATGCATTTACGCAGCAGCGCCTGTGTGTCCTTAGCCATCTTATCGGTGCTGTCGCACATGAACACAGCGGAGGGACTGATGTTGCCCATAACGATCACATCGTTCGGCAGCGCGTGGAGAAGTTCCCACATATCTGCCTTATCGCCAAAATGGAACATCTTCGCGCCTGTCCCGATCACGGCGTCGATCTTTCGCTCGATGGCGTTGGAACAGTTGTGATACACGAAGACAAAATCGCGGTCCTGCAGTTCATCGATGATCCGGCGCACATAATCGGAGGAGAACTCCTGCATTGGGCCTGGTGACATCAGACCCGCAAGCGGCTCGGCCATGATAACGCCGTTTGCCCCCATTTCCTTCATGGCTTTGATGTACTTGAGCAGGAACTGAGTGGCCTTTTCAAGAACGGCGTGGACGAGATCGGGATCTTCATAGGTCAGCAGGAGAATGTCGTTCACGTCCATCAGTCGGCCGGCAATGGAAAACGGACCGGCACAGTTGGCAAAAACAGGGCGGTCGTTGACGAGCGTCAGAGTTTTTCCAAGCGCACGGAGGTTTTTGCCGGTCCTTCCGGCACCAAGTTCTGGGATCTGAAGCGCCTCGGCCTGCTCCATGTTTGAGATCAGACGGCCGGTGATGGTGGGAATGTCGTCAGTGTGGTAGGTGCAGTTCGCGCCGAAGGCTTCGGCCTCTACGGACAGATCCATATAGGTTGTTGCAAACGGCATGTTGTAACGGTCGGCGATCAGCCGAACGCCAAGAGCCATCTCACTCGACGATTTGAGCAGTTGTTCCACAGTGATAAACAGCTGCTGCACCGCAGGATAGGACAGGAGAGGCATGGCCTGTTTATCCTGCGTTACGATCTGTTCGCGGATCCAGAGATCCATGTTCATTTTCGTCATCTCCTCCTTGAAAGCAAGCTGGTATGGAATTAAATGGCATTTACAAAAATGATTATAACAGGTGAACGGAAATTATCAAGCTGTTTTCGTTAATTGTATCACAAAAACAGAGAGCAACCTATGAAAAAACGTTTCGCGTCAAATCAGCCTGTTGCGCAGCGTTCCGATTCCTTCAATCGTTACAGCTACCTCATCGCCAGGCTTGAGCCAGTTGCGATGGCCCTTCGGCTTGCCCAGGATCACGCCCGCGGGGGTTCCGGTGAAGATCAGGTCGCCCGGCTCGAGTGGCATGAATTGGGAGATGTAAGACGTGATGCATTCACAGGAGAAAATCATGTTTGTCACGTCATCGTCCTGCACGGTAACTCCGTTGACCTCACACACGATACGGTGGGGCTTTTGCGGGTCGAATTCTTCTGCGGGAACAATCTGAGGGCCGATAGGGGCAAAGCCGGGGAAGGTCTTGCCAATGAGCCACTGATTGGAGCGGAACTGGCAGTCACGGGCACTGAGATCGTTGCCGCATGTATAGCCGCCGATCGCAGCCTTCGCCTCCGCTTCACTCTCAGCATGATAAAGGGTTTTGCCCATTACGATAACCAGTTCAGCCTCGTAGTCGTAGCATCGATGCCAGGGGGGCAGGACGATCTCCTGACCATCGGAGGCCAGTGAGTCGTTGAATTTTGAAAAAATGACAGGTTCCTTAGGGGCCTCTCCGCCGGTCTCTTCTGCGTGGCTTTTGTAATTCAGTCCAACGCAAAGAATTTTCGTCGGTTCACAGAGCATCTTGTATCCTTCCTTTCTGTGTGCGGCTTGTTTATGAGAGTATTTTAATTGGCATAAAATCGCTTGTCAACAGAAAAGAAGAGACCGCCGGGATAGCATCACCCGGCGGCCTTTCCGTCGACAGGAGCACAGAGAGTCAATCCATCATGCTTTTGTATGCTTGAAAGATCTCCGGCTGTTCAGTTTCAAGATCAAAACTTTTTCCGTCCTTAACCCAGATATGAAAGCTGCTTGCGCCGGCACAGGGCTTCCCGGCATCATTTGTCCAGACCTCATAGGAGAAACCGAGTTTTTTCCCCTCGCAGAGCGTCATCCGCGTTTTTACAGTCACTTCACAGGGAAATCTGACAGGCGCTCCATAGTCGAGTTCCAGATGGACCATGGCAGGATCCACTCCGATCGCATGCGTGGCTGAGTAGCCGAAGCCACTCTTCTCAAAAAGGTCCATGCGCGCCATTTCATACCAGACGGGGTACACAGCATGATGCACGATTCCCATGCTGTCACAGTCCGGATAGCGGACGCTGATCTTTGTCTCAATCATACTCCAGATGTCAGTTTAGAGAATCAACATCCAGACCGCCCAGCTTGATCGCGGCGAGGTAGCCGCTGCGGGTGGCCTGATCGACCTTGCCGGCGCGGATCGCATCGCCGATTACCTCGACGGGGATGTCCTTTGCCGCATCGAGAAGTTCCTGGGTCGGAACGGCACGCATGCCGAGCGCGAAAAGGACGGTGTCAGCATAAAGGGTCTTCTCGGTTCCGTCCGGGAGCTGCACCTTTACGAAGTCCTTGCCGATCTCAAGGCAGCGCGTATTTTCATAGATCTCCATGTCTTCCTTGGCAATCTCGCGCACGAGTGCCTCGCGATACATACCGTAAGCCTCATTTGCGATTCGAGGAAGCATCTCAACAACTGTGACATGGTGGCCGGTCTTGGCAAGGAAAAGACCCTGCTCAGAGCCGATCAGACCGCCGCCGATCATGATGACGTTCTTGCCGGCTTCAGCATTGCCGCGGTAGACTTCCAGAGACTGGATCGCGTTCTCAATACCGGGGATCGGAGGACGGGAAGGCAGAGAACCGGTCGCGAGAATAACGGAGTCTGCTTTGAAATCTGCCAGATTCTCCGGCGTGACGGCAGTGTTCAGGCGCACATCAATGCCGCGGCGCATGACCTCGCCGATCAGCATGTTTTTAAAGTTGCGCAGATCGGGCTTGTCGATATCCACGTCAGTGAAGAACAGCAGGCCTCCGAGACTGTCACCCTGCTCGGCGAGGATGACTTCATGACCGCGGTCAAAGGCCGTGATGGCAGCCTGCATACCGGCTGCGCCGCCGCCGACGATCAGCACACGCTGTTTTTTCGGAGCGGGAGGAACGTTCCAGTAGTCGAACGGGAGATTCGCCAGAGGATTGATCGTACAGGCGCCGACATGTTTTGCCAGCTCATTGCTCGTGAAGGGAAGATCCGTGTAGCCTTCCTCCGGCGATCCCGGGAAGCACTTGAAGCAGCGAAGGCAGCGGCGGATGCGGTCCTCTTCGCCGATTATCGCCTTGTTCGCGAGTTCCGGGTCGGCGATGCTCTGGCGGCCGAGCGCGATATAATCCGCCTCGCCGTTCTCTATGATCTGCTCCATAAGTTCCGGGGAGTTGATGCCGCCGATGACGCCAACGGGCAGAGAAGTATACTGCTTGATGATCTTGGATATGGAGGCGTTTACGCCATGCGGAACGAACATGGAGGAGAACTGATGCGTTTCGATCGCGTCGTAGTAGATGCCGACGGAGACCTGGATCAAGTCGACGATTCCCTCGAGCATATGGGCGAACTTGCCGGTCTCTTCAGGTGAGACGCCGTGGCGCTCGTCAGTATAGGTATCGTCTCCGCTGATACGCAGTTCTATGATGAAGTCCTTGCCCATTGCATCACGGATGGATTTCAGGATCTGAATCGGGAAGCGGGCACGGTTCTCAAGACTTCCACCGTATTCGTCCTTGCGTTTGTTATAGGTCGAGGATAGGAACTGCGTGAAGATGAAACCATGACCTCCGTGGATAACGACGCCGTCAAAGCCGCAGTTTCTGGCAAATTTCGCAGCCGTGACGAAATCGGCGGCGATGCGGTCCATATCGTCCCTTGTCATCGCGCGCACTTTAACGCCGTTCGGGCGGACTTCATCGTTGGGACCGATGGCTTCCTGCGTCTCATCGAAAGGCATCTTTTCTGCGCCGGGATGACAGAGCTCCACAAGCGCGATCGCGTCATGCTTGTGGATCCGGCGTGCGTACTCTCCAACACGATCGACCACATAGCCGTCTTTTTCTGTAAAATCTACCGGAGGCAGGGGAATGCGCACAGCGTCGCGGAAGTTGACGTCCAGTTCGCCTACGCTTACCATCGCGTCTCCGCCTTTGGCGGGAGCTTCAAGCTTGCGGAAGGACTTTTCACTGGCCTCGGGATCACAGGCGATAAGAGCGAAGGCCATTGGCGCGCAGGTGATACGGTTTTTCATAGTATAGGCGTCGTTGATCTTCAGCGGCTCGAAAAGCTTGGGAAATTTGCTCATGGATTGTTTCCTCCCAACGTTAGAATTGCAGATACATTATATAGAAATCGTCCGGAAATTACAATCCCGTGAGGACGAAATCTGTTCGCAAGAACTGATTATGTAAACTACATACGGTCCTTTTGCGATTGCGTCTGTATTCTGTTCATGATAGAATAGTTAAGAACAGCCTTAAAAGAGCTGGGCAAGAAATCTAAGGGGGAGTCTTATCATGAAGCTGGCTACTGCGTTATCTGAGCGAGCTGATCTGCAGAAACGGATCTCCGAGCTCAGCACCAGATTGAATAATAATGCGAAGGTTCAGGAGGGCGATAAACCTGCAGAGGATCCGATGGAGCTTCTGCGGGAACTGAACGAATGCTTTTCGCGCCTTGAAGAACTGATAGCGCGCATCAACCACACGAATAATGAAGCGTGCAGCGAAGGCTTGTCGATCACGGATCTGATTGCGAAACGGGACTGCATGCGTGAACGTATCCGGATCATGCGGGATTTTCTGAATGCT
>JAFYCC010000042.1 GCA_017539885.1 Oscillospiraceae bacterium | reverse complement strand
ATTGGACGGTCACTCCGATGCAGACGTGCTCATACATGCGGTGATGGATGCCATGCTTGGAGCTGCAGCGCTCGGCGATATCGGCAAGATGTTTCCGGACAGCGATCCGGAAACCGAGGGGATCAGCAGCATGATCCTGCTTGACGAAGTGGCGACGGCCGTTGCTGAAGCCGGGTTCACTGTGCATAATCTTGACTGCACCATTATCGCGCAGAAGCCGAAACTCGCGCCGCATCTCCCGAGAATGCGCAACCTGTTGGCCAGGACTCTTGACGTACCGGCCGGCAGGATCAATATCAAGGCCACTACCGAAGAGCATATGGGCTTTACCGGCAGAGAAGAGGGCATTTCCGCGCATGCGGTGGTGCTGCTGTATGAACCGGGAGACAGGTAATCAGAATTCTGTAAAGAAGACGGCGCTGTTTCGGCAGTTCCGTCTTCTTCGCGCGTTTTTTCTAAAATTTTCGGATTTGCTTATGGAAATATACTGTTTGCATCAAAACAAAACAAAAAAATCGTAAAAAATCTCTGAAAAACGGCAAACTATGTTTGCTAATCCGTTACAAATCTTGTATAATATCTTGAATACCTTGGGGTATGCGTATTTTCTGCGCCCTGAATCGAGATTATAGCTTCTAGAGACACCCCGGACGGCTTGCCTGTCCGGAGATCATACGGCGGAGTGCACTGTATGGAAACCATTCGTACTGTTTTCAGCAACGCGTTCAATTACATAAGGACGATGGGAGTTGCGGACGTTCTCGACGTTCTGATCGTTGCGTTCCTGATCTATCAGGTCCTTGCGCTTGCCCGGAAGACCAGCACCTCAAAACTGGGGCGCGGCGTGGTCTTTATCCTGCTTGCGCTGTGGATCTCCGGCCTGCTTCGGCTTACTGTAGTGAACTTTATTCTGCGGCGTGCCGTGGAGTTGGGCCTGATCGCACTCGTGATCCTGTTCCAGCCGGAGATTCGCCGCTTCCTGGAGAAGATGGGCAGCGGCAAGCTTTCGAGCATTTTCGGACGCGAACCTCAGCTGCTGAGCATGGAGACGGCTATCACGCAGACGGTTCTTGCCTGTATGCAGATGGGGAGAGAGAAAGTCGGCGCGCTGATCGTCTTTGAAGGGACAATCAGCTTACGGATCAGATGAACACGGGAACGATCATTGATGCGGACACGACCTCCGAACTTCTGCGCAATATCTTTTATCCGAAAGCGCCTCTGCATGATGGAGCTGTAATCATCAAGGACGGACGTATCGCTGCCGGAGGGTGCATGCTTCCGCTGAGCAACAACTCCAATCTTTCAAAAGATCTGGGCATGCGTCACCGTGCCGGAATCGGCATGAGCGAGCATTCTGACGCAGTCGTTGTGATCGTGTCGGAGGAGACCGGAGCCGTATCTGTAGCGGTAGACGGAATGCTCAAACGGCATTTATCCGCCGATACCTGCGAGAAGCTCCTGCGCAATGAGCTGATCACGGACGACGGAACGAAATCAGGCTCCTGGCTGACAAACCTTCTGAGGGTGAAGATCGATGTCGAAAAAAACGATCATAAACAGAATCGGAAACAGTAAGATCCTTTGGATTGTCATATCTGTCGCGCTTGCTCTGCTCCTTTGGGTATATGTGACCATGAACGAGGGCGATGACTACAGTGATACATTCGATAACGTTCAGGTCGTTTTCAGCGGTGAGGAAGCGCTCCGTGAGGCGCAGGGACTGATCGTTACGGAAAAGACTCGAGACAAGGTCTCCGTAACGCTTAAGGGCTCACGCCGTGAGATCTCCAAGCTGAAGGATTCGGATATCCAGGCCGTAATCGATCTGAGTACGATCACACGCCCCGGCACAAACTCGAATTATTACTATACTGTCGCGTTCAAACCGGATGTGGAGACGAACAGCATCACTGTTGAAAGCCGTAATCCCAGAACCGTGTCTTTTACGGTCGACCGTTACAGCTACAAATATGTTGAGGTGAAGGGTGTATTTAACGGCAGAGTTGCCGAGGGTTTCAAGGCTGATGTTTCCGACATGATTTTTGAACCGTCTTCGATCCGTGTTTCCGGACCGGAGGAGGCGATCGCGCCGATCAAGTCCGCGCTCGTCGTTATTGAGCGAGATGAGATCGACGGTACGATCAAAGTCGATATGGGCTATACGCTTGTCGACCTCAACGACGAGCCGGTTTCATTGGATGACGTCAGCGTCGACAGCGAGAGTGTTAATGTGACCTTCCCGGTCACCTCTGTGAAGTCTGTGCCTCTCGTTTTGGATATCATGCACGGCGCAGGGACGACGGACGCGAACGTCATGATCGAATACGATCCGGAAAGCATCCTCTTATCCGGCGACGCAGAACTGCTCAAGGGGATCAACCGTATCACGCTGGGAAGCCTGGATCTGACCAGTTTCAACTCCACGTTTGAAAAGGTCTACACGATCACGCTGCCGAACGACGTCGTCAACGAATCCGGAATCAGCGAAGTAAAAGTTAACGTGAGACTGCTTGGACTTCAGACAAGACGGTTAAGCGTATCGAACATCGTCGCGACGAACGTTCCGGACGGCTATGAAGTCGAGGTAACGACCAAGAGCATTGACGTCACCATTCGGGCGCCTGAGAGCGTGATCTACAATATCGAATCGAGCAATCTGCGCGCTGTGCTGGATCTTTCCGAGTACAGCGGAAATGAGGGCCAGTTCACCGTTCCTGCTTCGATCAGGGTGGACGGATTCTCCAACGCGGGCGTGATCGATCCCTATAATTACAGTGCGCTCGTTATGATCCGGCGTGCGCCTGAAGACGAAGCGGATTGAGGAGATGTTAATTTGACGCAGAGCGGAATCGTGACAGCGTTGCTGCCGAATGACATGGCCAGCGTCAGCGTCGAGCGCCAGACCGCATGCGGCGGAAACTGCGCGTCCTGTGGAGGCTGCTCCTATAAGAATGTTCTGACTGCGGTCGCCGAAAACAGCTTCGGCGCAAAAGTCGGGGATAAAGTTACGCTCCGCAGCCGGACAAAAGGAGTGATCGGCGCTGCCGCGCTTGTCTATCTTCTGCCGATCGTGACTTTCCTGATCGGATATGCAGTTGCCGCCGCTTTCGGCGCGAAGGAAGGCACAGAGATTCTGGTGAGCGTGATCTGCCTGCTCCTCGGCTGCGGGGCGGCCGCGTGGATCGGAAGAAAGCGCAAGGACAGGATACGTTTTGAGATCATTTCGATCGATTCATGAATAAGTATGTATGGATATGTTCGGCCGCTGAAAAGCGAATTGAAGGTCCGGGAATACGAGGGATTTAAATCAGTATACTGCGGCCTTTGTCACAGCCTTCGCGAGAGCTACGGACTGGCGGCAAGGTTCGTCGTGAATTTCGATTTCACATTCATGGCGATGCTGCTTTCCGAAGCAAAGGCGCCCTGCGTTCGCTACAGACGCTGCATGGCCAGTCCTTTTAGAAGAAAATGCTGTCACTGTCAGGATCCTGCACTTGAAGCCTCTGCCGCTTACAGCGTGATCCTCGCGTGGCATAAACTGCGGGATTCCGTAAGGGACGACGGATTCTGGAAAAGCATTCGCAGCCGGCTGTGCATGCTTTTCCTGCATCGGGCGTACAGGCGCGCCGCAAAAGATGCAAGCGCTTTTGACGGTTGCGTCCGAGAGAATCTGGCCAGGCTCTCTGAACTAGAAAAGAACGGCACGGATTCGCTTGACGCTGCTGCCGACTGCTTTGCTTCGATCCTTCGTGCTGCCGCGGGAAACGAAGACGGAGCCCCGAGGTCCCGGATCCTGTCTCAGATCCTCTATCATACGGGACGGATCGTGTATATACTGGACGCCGCAGACGATCTTCCGGAGGACGTCCGAAAGGGCAATTATAATCCGCTCGTATTTCGGTTCTCATTGAATGGCGAGACGCTCCCGGAGGAGGCTGTTCAGGAACTGGACCGAACGCTTCGTCTCTCGGAAAACGCGCTTTGCACCGCGTTTGAGCTTCTGCAGGATAATCCATGGACGAGCATTTTGAGAAATATCATCTATGAAGGGATCCCCTGGGTCAAGAGCCTTGTGCTTCAGGGCAAGTGGCGGGAGATCCGCAACATTCGTAAAGAGATCATGAATGGAGCAGAGATATGAGTGATCCTTATCGGGTGCTCGGCGTATCGCCGAGTGCGAGTGACGACGAGATCAAAAAGGCTTATCGGGACCTGGCGAGAAAATATCATCCCGACAATTATCACGACAACCCGCTTGCCGATCTCGCGCAGGAGAAGATGAAGGAAATCAATGAGGCTTACGATCTCATAACGAAGCAGCGTGCTTCCGGTCATTCTTCCTACACCGGTTCAGGGCAGTCGGGCCGAAGCTGGAATCCCGGCTCAGGCAGCGCAAATGCGACAGGGATTTACGCGCAGATCCGAAACGCGATCAATTCCGGGCGTCTGGACGAAGCGGAACAGATGCTTGACTCGGTCGATGTCGGCGATCGCGGCGCTGAGTGGAACTTCCTTATGGGAAGCCTGTATTATCGCCGCGGCTGGATGGACGAGTGCGTTCGGTTCTTTCGCGACGCGGTTCGAATGGACCCGACGAATCAGGAATACCGTCAGGCGTTCAATTATATACAGTACGGCGGAGCGCCCGATCGCAGTGCCGGGAACAGTGTCAGCAATGTAAGCGGATGTGACATCTGCTCTTCATTGCTGTGTGCGGACTGCCTGTGCGAGTGCATGGGCGGTGACCTGGTTCCGTGCTGCTGATATGAAATCCAACGTTCGAGCGCTAACGCGAAGCGCGGTTTCCGCGGCTCTCGCGGTCGTGCTGCTCTATATCGGCACCATCGTTCCGTCCGGCCGACTCGCTCTGACTGCGATCGCAGGACTCGCCGCTTTGTTTGTCATGCTGGAGCATGGAGGAAAATGGGCGGCCGGCGTCTACGCCGTATCCGCGCTGCTTGGACTTCTTCTCGCACCGTCGAAGGCCGCGGCAATTCTCTACGCCGAGTTTCTCGGCTATTATCCCGCGCTTGGGAGTCTGATAGAGCGTCTGCGTTCATCCGTGATTCGATGGGTGATTAAGTTCGCGCTTTTCAATGCGGTTCTGGCTGCGATGTTTTTTCTCGCGAATGCGGTTCTTTCTGATTCACTCTCCGGGGTGGCTGATGCTCTGCCTGCCTGGCTGCTCTGGATAGGTCTGAACGCTGTGTTTTTCATTTATGACCTCGGGCTGAAAGGCCTGAAGCGATTCTACGTCCGACGAATCGCCGGAAAAGGGAATGGAGTTGTCTAAGCGAATATGATCATGAGCATGACCGGATATGGCTGCGCGGAAGGCGAATTCGGAGGAATGAAGCTCTCCGCGGAGCTTAAAAGTGTAAATAACCGCTATCTTGACACGAGCGTCCGTCTGCCGCGCAGTTTCCTGTTCGCGGAGGAGTCGCTCAAAAGCGTGGTTTCCGAATCGGTTACGAGGGGAAAAGTTGACGTTTTCATCACCGTGGATTCTTCGGGTGCGGATACTTTCTCGATCGTTGTCAACAAACCGCTGTTGGAAAGCTATATTGAAACACTGCGCGGGATCTCAGATCAGTATGGCCTGGCATTCAATCTGGACGCTGTCGAGGTCTCCCGTCTGCCGGACGTTCTGACCGTGGAGAAACAAGAGGCTGACCGCGATGCGATCGCAAAAGCGCTCTGCGATGTTTTATCGGAAGCCGTGCACAGTTTCAATGAAATGCGTGCCAGAGAAGGCGCCAAGCTCGAAGAGGACGTGCTGGACAGGCTCGTTATCATTGAAGGTTATGTTACACGGATAGAGGAAGCGTCGCCGGAGACCGTTTCCGCATATCGTGCGAAGCTGGAAGCAAAGATCCGCGAAGTCGTCGGACAGACCGGCATCGACGAAACCCGGATTCTTACGGAGGCTGCGATCTTCGCGGACAAAGTGGCCGTCGATGAGGAAACAGTCCGTCTGCGAAGCCACATCGCGCAGATGCGGCAAATGCTGGCCGCAGGTTCACCTGTCGGCAGAAAACTGGATTTCCTCATTCAGGAATTCAACCGTGAGGCGAACACGATCGGCTCAAAGTGCAGTGATAAGGAGATCGCCTCAATCATCGTCGAACTCAAGTCCGAGATCGAAAAGATCCGAGAGCAGATTCAGAATATCGAATAACGGAGGCGGAAACGTGAAACTGATCAACATCGGATTCGGAAACATGGTGTCTGCCAACAGACTGCTGGCCGTCGTCGGACCGGAATCCGCGCCGATCAAAAGAATCATTCAGGACGTGCGCGATCGCGGGGAATTGATCGACGCGACCTACGGACGCAGAACACGTGCCGTTCTGATCATGGATAGCGGTCATGTGATCCTGTCCGCGATCCAACCGGAAACGATCGCAGGTCGAATGGCCGACAAGAATGACATGCCGGAGGTAAATGATAATGAGACATGACGCCGGCAAGCTCCTTGTCGTTTCCGGACCTTCCGGCGCAGGGAAGAGCACTGTGATCCACAAAATGATGGCAGGTAGAGACGATATCCGGTTTTCCGTATCCGCCACGACGCGCGCGCCGCGTGAGGGCGAGATCGACGGCAAGGATTACTATTTCCTCGATCGGGAGCGCTTTGAGCAAATGATCCGGGACGGGGCGTTTCTGGAACACGCGCAGTATGTGGGAAACTACTACGGGACACCCGCCGAGCCTGTGATGGATAGTCTCCGCAGCGGTATTAACGTGATACTGGACATCGAGGTGCAGGGCGCGTCAAACGTGCGCAAGGCTATGCCGGAGGCGGTTACCGTGTTTCTTGCTCCGCCAAGCTTTGATGCGCTTGAGAAGCGTCTGCGCGGCAGAGGTCTGGACTCCGAAGAAAAGATCCAGCAGCGACTGGTCCGGGCACGCGAAGAGTACCTGGAGATTCCCAAATATGACTATATCGTTATCAACGACGATGCAGACGAGGCAGCTCAGGAGCTTGCTGCAATTCTGCTCGCCGCTCAGTGCAGGACTGCGGACAGGCTTCCGCTTCTGCAGGAATAATCCAATTCATTATCTGAAAGGTTCTGATTTCTATGATGCTGTATCCTCCCATGGCCGACCTCGTGAGCAAGATCGGCAGCCGTTACCTCCTCGTCAATCTTGTCGCCCGCCGTGCGCGGCAGATCGCCTCCGTCGCTGAGGAAAACGGCGAGATTCTCGATCAGAAGCCCGTTTCCACAGCTATCGACGAGGTCTACTCCGGGAAGCTCAGTCTCTCGGAGGAGGGGACGTCTGAGACCGCGGACTGATTCCGTATCCACACTGAAAAATGCCCGATATGCACGTCGCCAAGATCGCGGTTTCTGCTGCGACCTATTGGATCGACAAGCCGTATGACTATCTGATCCCCCCGGAACTTGCGGGCATGGCCGCGCCGGGCATGCGCGTCGTCGTTCCCTTCGGTAAGGGAAACCGACGTGCGGAGGGTATAATACTTGCGTTGTCTGATCACAGCGATAACAAGGAGATCAAAAGCGTCCAGCAGCTGCTGGACGCTGAGCCGGTCCTAACGCAGCTGCAGCTTAAACTGGCGCTGTGGATGCGGGAGCGTTTCTTCTGCACGGTCTATGACGCTGTCAAAGCAATGCTTCCTGCAGGCTTGTGGTTCGACAGCGCCGGCACACGCCGCGTCGGCGACAAGACCGTGCGTATGGTATCTCTGGCCGTTCCCGCGGAGGAAGCGCTTGCGCTGTCGATTCAGAAACGCCGGGGCGCGCATGTACAGGCGGAGCTTCTGCGTATTCTGTGCGAGACGGGCAGAGTCGCTGTGCCGGAACTCTGCGCATTCAGCGGCGCAAAGGCACAGAGCGTCACGGCGCTTGAACGCGCAGGACTCGTGACGATCGAAACGGAGACCGTGTATCGCCGCCCGACCTTCCGCGAAGGAGAAAGACGACCGCTGCCGACGCTCAATGAAGCGCAGCAGGCAGTTTATGACGGCTTGCGTGAAAAGCTTAAGACACAGAAAGCGGAAGCTGCGCTTCTTTTCGGCGTGACAGGAAGCGGGAAGACTTCCGTTTACATCCGGCTGATCGCCGCTGCGCTCGAAAGCGGGAAAAGTGCCGTACTGCTCGTGCCGGAGATCGCGCTGACGCCGCAGATGCTTGAGACCTTTTCCAGCCATTTCGGAGAGAAGATAGCGGTCCTGCACAGCTCTCTCTCCGTCGGAGAACGTCGGGATGAGTGGAAGCGCATCAAAAACGGCGAGGCTACCGTCGTCGTCGGAACGCGATCCGCAGTATTTGCTCCTGTTCGGAATCTGGGCATCATGATCATTGATGAAGAGCAGGAGGACACCTACAAGTCCGAAAACAGTCCCCGTTACCACGCTCGGAGCGTTGCCAAGTACCTTTGCGCACACAGTAACGCGCTTCTTCTTCTCGGCAGTGCAACGCCGAACATCGTCAGTATGTATGCCGCCAAACAGGGCGTCTACAGCCTGTTCCGTCTCGACAGACGCTTCAACAACAGGGAACTGCCTGCCGTGCGCATCGTCGACATGAAGGCTGAACTGCGCATGGGAAACGGCGGCTGCATCAGCAGCGTGCTGCGCGACGCGATTCAGGAGCGGATGGATCGGGGAGAGCAGAGCATCCTGTTCCTGAACAGGCGGGGAGCAAACAAACTGATCTACTGCGGCGAATGCGGGCACGTTTACGAATGTCCAAGATGCAGCGTCAGCCTGACCTGGCACAGTGCGCAGAAAAGACTGATCTGCCATTATTGCGGCTATTCCAGACGTGTTGATGATTTCTGCCCGGAATGCGGCGGTGTCCTTAAGTATGAGGGCGTCGGAACGCAGAAGGCTGAGGAGGAGCTTCGCTTTCTGTTTCCCGGAACGGAAGTGCTTCGGATGGACGCAGACAGCGTCAGTCAGGCGGGCGGACACGATGTGCTTCTGAGCCGTTTTCAGAGGGAGCGTATTCCGATCCTGATCGGAACACAGATGGTTGCCAAAGGCCTGAACTTTGAGAATGTCACGCTTGTCGGCGTCCTATCCGCGGATCAGTCGCTGTACGCGGGCGATTTTCACGCAGGTGAGCGGACTTTTTCCCTTATAACGCAGGTCGTCGGGCGTTCCGGCCGGGGCGAAAAACCCGGACAGGCGATCATTCAGACCTTTACGCCGGGAAATCAGATTATTACGCTTGCCTCAAAACAGGACTACGACGGCTTTTTTGAGACCGAACTTACGCTGCGACAGCTGCAGGAGTCTCCGCCGTTTTGTGATCTTTTCACTGTTACTGCGAGTGGACTGGACGAGGCGCAGGTGCTCAGGTGCGCAACCGTGATTCGTGACGAGCTCCTGAACAGGCTCGTCGGCAGATCAGACGTACGTGTACTCGGTCCTGCACCGCTGCCTGTAGTGCGCGTCAACAATCGTTATAGATACAGCGTGACGCTTGCCTGCCACGGCGACCGCACCGCGCGCGCTGTCGTATCGTCGATCATCGTTAAATGCTGCACGGACAAAGAGTATCGAGGCGTGTCCGTATTCGCAGACGTTGAGGAATAACAGTCAGAGTAATTTTGAATCGTGAGGCTGTATTATGGCTTTGAGAAACATTCTTGAAAAAGGCGATCCCACGCTTGAAAAGCACTGCCGTCCTATCACGACATTCGACGACCGGATCCACCAGCTGCTGGACGATATGCGCGAGACGCTCATCGCCTCCAACGGCGTCGGTCTTGCCGCACCGCAGGTCGGCGTCCTGCGGCGTGCTGTGCTCGTGCTTGAGACGAATGTGGAGCAGGAGGAAGACGCCTATATCATTGAGCTGCTCAATCCGGAGATCATCGACACACAGGGAGAACAGAAAGGACCGGAAGGCTGTCTGAGCGTTCCCGGCGTGTACGGGATCGTCGAACGTCCCGAAACGGTCACCGTCAGGGCGCAGGATCGCTTCGGGAAGACCTTCGAAGTGACCGGGCATGGGCTGACGGCACGTGCGTTCTGCCATGAGATCGATCATCTGGAAGGCTGCCTTTTCCTGAGCAAGGCTGAGCGCCTGCTCAGTCCCGAGGAGCTTGCAGAGGAAGACACTGAGGAGATCGAATGAGGATCGTTTTCATGGGCACACCGGACTTCGCGGCTGCCCATCTGCAGGCGCTCATAGACGCCGGGCATGACATCTGTGCTGTATACACGAATCCGGATAAGCCTCAGAACCGGGGCATGAAGCTCTCTTTCAGTCCCGTTAAAGAAGTCGCGCTTTCCAACGGGCTTCCTGTAGAGCAGCCGGTTACGCTTCGGGACGGACAAGCAGCGGAAAAACTGCGAACGCTGGCACCGGAGCTGCTGGTGGTCGTAGCCTACGGGAAGATCCTGCCAGATGAGCTTCTGCATATAGCGCCTTACGGAGCAGTCAATGTGCATGCGTCGCTTCTGCCGAAATACCGCGGCAGTGCGCCGATCCAGTGGGCGGTCCTCAACGGCGACGATGTGACCGGCGTAACTACGATGTATATGGCGCCGGAGGTTGACTCCGGAGATATCATCTATCAGGAAGAAACGCCGATCGGAGAGTACGAGACATCCGGCGAACTGTTCGACCGGCTCAAAGATATCGGCGCTGCGTTGCTGTGCAGGACTGTTGCGGATATCGGTTCCGGTGTAGCGCCCAGACGTGCGCAGAACAGCGAAGAAGCGACATTTACAGTACAGCTTAATAAGGATATGTGCCCGATCGACTTTACGAAAAGACCGAAGGAAATCGTTAAGTGGATCTGCGGTCTGCAGCCGTGGCCATGTGCAACGGCATTGATCGGCGGCATAACACTGCGCATATTTTCTGCTGCATATACGCAGAGCAGGACCTCCTGCGCACCGGGCACGGTCATACGTGCCGATAAAGGCGGTCTGGAGATCGCCTGCGGCGATGGAAATACGCTGCTGCTTGAGGAGATCCAGGCACCGGGCAAAAAGAGAATGCCTGCACGGGATTATCTTCTGGGACATCCTTTTGACACGGAGACGCAGACATGGAAATGACCGCCCGTGCCGCTGCGCTGCAGGCTCTGGAACGCTGCAGGAGACAGGGCGCGTGGTCGAATGAAGCGCTTGCTGCGATAATCGGCAGCGTATCGCTCGACAGAAGAGACGCAGCATTGGCGCAGCAGCTGTGTATCGGCGTACTGCAGAACAGAACGCTTTGCGATTCCTATATTGACATGTATTCCAGCACGAGAACCGCTAAGATGGAACCAAAGCTGCTGGACATACTTCGAATCTCTGTTTATTCGCTGCTGTTTCTTGATCGCGTTCCGGATCGTGCCGTCGTGCACGAGGCTGTAGAGCTTTGCAAGAAGTACGGCCTGTCCCGTGCAGCCGGACTGACCAACGCTGTTCTCAGGCGTATCGCTGAGAATAAGGACTCGCTCCCTGAACCGCCAGGCCATGGCTCATCTGAATATCTTTCTGTTCGCTACAGCCATCCGAAATGGATCGTTGATACGTTCCTCGACCGTATCGGATATGACGATACGGAATCACTGCTTCGAATCGACAACAGCGTACCGCCGGTAACTGTTCAGATAAATACGCTTAGAAAAGAAGCGAAAACTCTGCTTGAAGCCGGCGCAGCAGAGCATCCGTGGCTTCCTGACTGTGCGATCCTTCCGCCGGGCGGCGATAGTCTGGAATTCGTGCGGCAGGGACTGGCTTATGTTCAAGATCCCGCCGCTGCGCTTGCGGTGATCGCCGCCGACCCGCTGCCGGGTATTTCCGTGCTTGACGCCTGTGCGGCGCCGGGAGGCAAGAGCTTCGCAGCGGGGATCCGCATGCGCAATAATGGCCGGATCCTTGCCTGTGATCTGCATGAAAACAAGCTTAGAAAGATCAGAGAAGGCGCGGAAAGGCTTGGACTTGGTCTGATCGAAACGCGCGCTATGGATGCGCGCAAAGCAGGGGAGACGCTTCAAGAGACTTTTGATCTCGTTATAGCTGACGTTCCCTGCTCCGGCCTGGGCGTTATCCGGAAAAAGCCCGACATCCGCTATAAAGAAGAGAAAGAAGTCAGCGCGCTGCCGCAGATCCAGTTTGATATACTGCGCGGTTTGTCTGGATGTGTTAAACCCGGCGGCGTTCTGATGTACTCGACCTGTACGCTGCTGCGTGCTGAAAACGAGGATGTCTGTGAGAAGTTCCTTTCCGAAAACGAGGCCTTTACTGCAGAGCCGTTCAATCTTCCCGGCAATATCGGCCTGGTGGAAAACGGTATGATCACGCTCTGGCCGCACGTATATGAAACGGACGGTTTTTTCCTATGCAAGATGCGAAAATCGACGTAAAGTCATTATTGCCGGAAGAGCTGAAATCCCTGCTTTCCAATATGGGGCAGCCGGCATTCCGAGCCAAGCAGCTGTTTTCCTGGCTGAGCAGAGATGCCGGAAGCTTTGACGAGATGACGGATCTATCTAAAGAGCTTCGCGCCGCGCTCTCCGATCAATGTTCGGTTTATTCTCCGAAGATCCTGAGGAAGCAGGTCTCCGCACTGGACGGAACGATCAAGTATCTGTGGGAACTCGAAGACGGCAATGCTGTGGAAACAGTAGTCATGCAGTATAAGCACGGCAACACGGTCTGTATTTCGACGGAAGTCGGCTGCAGGATGGGCTGCGCTTTCTGCGCGTCTACCCTCGGGGGTCTCGTTCGGGTCCTTCGCCCTTCGGAGATGCTCAGTGAGGTAATCGCATCCGAACGTGATTCGGGTCTGACCATCTCGAATATCGTCCTGATGGGCATAGGCGAGCCGCTCGACAATTTTGACAATGTGGTCCGTTTCCTTCGGCTGATCAACCATCCGCTTGGGCGTAATATCGGTATGCGGCATATCTCTCTTTCAACATGCGGAATCGTGGACGGCATCGACGCACTTGCGGAACTGGATCTGCAGCTGACACTGTCTGTATCCTTGCATGCGCCGGATGATGAGACACGCTCCCGCATCATGCCGTCGAACCGATCCTGCGGCGTCGAAAACCTGATGTCCGCGTGCAAGAGATACTACGAAAAGACGCAGCGGAGGATATCTTTCGAATACATCATGATAGACGGAGTCAATGATTCTGATCGGCAGGCGAGTCTGCTCGCGGCTCTCGTCAGGCCGATCGGCGGACACGTGAATCTGATTCCGCTCAATCATGTTGAAGAACGTCCTCTCAAGCCTTCGCCTCCGGAACGCATCGCTGCGTTTCAGAAGGAGCTTGAGCGCATGGGCGTGAATGTGACCGTTCGACGCAGTCTCGGAGGAGACGTGGACGCATCCTGCGGGCAACTCCGCAGGAAGGCAGGTAAATGAGCAATCGATGCAGTGAGGTGTTTAGGCATGAGATACTTTGCCCTGACTGACGTTGGCAAGCGCAGAAAAGAGAATCAGGACTCCTGGCTCTCCTATTCGAATACACGCGATAATGAGTTTGCGATCGTAGTGTGCGACGGAATGGGCGGAGAAAATGCCGGAAGGACAGCAAGCGTCCTTGCGGTCGGAAGCTTTATTGAGCATATCCGAGACTGCCTTTCAAAGACAGAACGTGCGGCACCGGACGGCATCATCCGTGACGCTGCGTCGTATGCGAACATCCGGCTCTACGACCACGCGTTTCAGAGGCCGGAATGCAGGGGCATGGGAACGACGCTGGTCGCCGCGCTGCTCCTCGGTTCCATGGCTGCCATTATCAACATAGGCGACAGCCGCGCCTATCTGATCGAGCAGGACGGCGGTATCAGCCGTGTCACAAATGATCACTCTTTTGTCGCAGAACTCGTGGCTCGCAGTAAGATCACCATGGAGCAGGCAAAGAATCACCCGCGCCGCAATGAGATCACGCGTGCGCTCGGCGTGGAGCCGGAAGTCAAAGGCGACGTGTTCCTGCTCAATCCTTCCCCCGGTGACCGCCTCCTGTTCTGCACGGACGGCCTGAGCAACCAGCTTTCCGACGATGAGATCAGTGCTTTTGTGCGGAATGCGGATACACCGGAAGCCGCCTGCCGACAGCTGGTCGGAGAGGTGCTTGAGCGCGGCGCTCCGGACAATGTCACGGCTGCGGTGCTCTTCATAGAATGACTCTTTCGTCTGCATTCTGCGGATCGGGAGGAACGACATGGACAACAGTATGGATAAATATCTTGGACAAATGCTCGACGACCGCTATGAGCTCCTTGAGGTAATCGGAGCCGGCGGTATGTCGGTCGTATATAAAGCGCTCTGTCACCGGCTCAACCGTTACGTCGCAGTCAAGATCCTGCGCGATGATTCGCCCGTGGATTCAGACGTGCGCAGACAATTCCGCTCGGAATCTCAGGCCGTAGCCATGCTCAGTCACCCAAACATCGTTGCGGTCTACGACGTGAGTCATTCCGAAGACGTCGAATACATCGTCATGGAGCTGATCGAGGGTATCACGCTCAAGGACTATATGAAGCGCCGCGGAATTCTGAGCTGGAAAGAGGTTCTGCACTTTTCCACACAGATCCTTAAGGCGCTCAGTCACGCGCACAGCAAGGGCATCGTACACAGAGACATCAAGCCCCACAACATCATGATTCTTGAGGACGGCACCATCAAGGTCGCTGATTTCGGGATCGCATGTCTGCTTGATGAGAGCGAGGATCACAGCGGAGAGACGATCGGTTCCGTGCACTACGCGTCGCCCGAGCAGGCAAGGGGCGGCGCAGCCGACGCGCGCAGCGATATCTATTCCGTAGGCGTCGTGATGTATGAGATGCTCACCGGCACGCTGCCTTACGAGGGCGAGAATGCGGAGCAGATCGCGCTTCAGCATCTGAGCGCAGTTCCGCGGCCGCCGCGGGAGATCAATCCGGATGTCCCGGAGGAACTCGAAGCCATAACGCTTAAGGCGATGGACGCGAACATCGAATCCCGCTATCAGTCTGCTGATGAAATGCTGGAGGATCTGGAGACTTATCGCAAGAACCGCATAAGCGGCTCTGCGGTGCAGCCTTCGGAGGAAACGCCCGCGCAGGAAGAGGTATTTGAACTGCCGGAGGAAGATCAGTATATCGTCAAGCGCAACGTTGCCCCGATCAGCAATTCCGGAGAACTCAGCGCGGAGAATTACAGGCGGCGTCGCTCCCGCTCGAGCAAAGTGAGTATGCTTACTGGATTCTTCATCGTGCTTGTGTTCATCATCGGCGCGTTTATCTTCCTGTGGAGATTCTGGCTGCAGGGCATTTTTGAGGATCCGGAGAGGATCGAAATGCCGAGCTTCATCGGCGAAAAGGCGGATTACATCATTAACGACAGCGCCTATGAAGATTTCAACTTCAAACTCACGACCGTAATCGATCCGGAAACGGAAGCCGGAACGATACTCAGTCAGAGTCCGGACGCAGGCCGAAGCGTGATGCGCGTTCCGGAGGGAATATCTGTCGAATTGACCGTCAGTTCCGGACAGGTCATGGTTGAAATGCCGGACGTTGTTAATAAGGAATACCGGCAGGCTACGACTGACCTGCAGAAGCTCGGATTTACAGTTGAGAAGGAAGTCATCGCAGATCCTTCTATCTCTAAGGACTATATCGTCAGCACGATTCCCGCTGCCGGAGAGGAACTTCCTGCGGGTTCACAGGTCTTCCTTCGCGTCAGCGGAGGTCCGGAGATTAAAATGGTTGCCGTGCCCAGTCTTGTCGGATACTTTGAATCCACCGCCAGGAATCGTCTTGAGGCCGTCGGACTAACGATCGGCAGCGTCAGCTATGATTACAGCGACGACTACGAAGAAGGCATCGTCATCTGGCAGAACATGAGTCCGAATACAGAAGTGGAGGAGCATTCCAAGATCTACATCCGCGTGTCACAGGGGCCGAAGCCGACACCCACTCCGGAACCTGAACCCGAGAGCGCTGAATCGGCGGAAGCCGGCGGTTGATGCCGATGTCGGAAGCCGTAATTATTCGTTCACTCAGCGGTTTTTATTCCGTGCGCTGTGGTGAGCAGACACTCGAATGCCGCGCAAAAGGCGTGTTTCGAAACAAAGGCATCTCACCGCTTGTCGGAGACAGGGTGGAAGTTCAGGATATCGGCGGCGGAAAAGGCGTCGTGAGCGCCATCCTGCCGCGCAGAAACGCTTTTGTTCGTCCTGCCGTTGCGAACGTCGATCTGCTCGTGTTCGTCGCTTCCGCCGTGATACCTGTCACGGATCCGTTCCTGATCGACCGTGTTGCGGCGATCGCGGAGTGCGCAGAATGCGGTTTCGCGATCTGTATCAACAAGTCGGATCTCGACCGGGGAGACAGTATTGCCGCGATCTATGAGAACAGCGGCTATCCTGTATTGAGAACGAGCGCGGAGACAGGGCAGGGCATCGAAGACCTGCGGAACGTTCTGCTAGGCAAGATATGCGCTTTAACAGGCAATACCGGGGTCGGAAAATCCAGCCTGCTGAACGCACTTACGCCGGAACTTCTTCTGAATGTCGGAGAGGTCAGCAGAAAGCTCGGGCGCGGACGCCACACGACACGGCACGTTGAGCTTTTCGCGCTTGACGGCAGCACTTTTGTTGCGGATACGCCGGGCTTTGCTTCCTTTGATCTGGAACTGATGGATCCGATCCCGAAAGAAGAGTTGCAGTACGCGTTTCCGGAGTTTCGTCCGTTCATAGGACAGTGCCGCTTTCGAGACTGCGCACACCTTAAGGAGCCTGGGTGCGCGGTGCTGCAGGCCGTGGAGGCTGGTACGATCCATCCCAGCCGGCATGCCGGTTATGCGCGGCTTTACGAATTGTCTTCCCAGTATAAGGACTGGGAAAACAAGCCTGTAGGTCCCGGCGCGGATAAACAGTAATATACAAGAAATGAGTTTGATAACGCCGCTTCAGAATTGGATCTGTGTTTAGCTGATCCCGTACGGAAGATGACAGATCACAAGAAACGCGCTGTGCCAAAAGGTACGGCGCGTTCTTTCAGGCGACTTGAATCCGGAGTTTTCCTGTGGTACTATTCGACTGAAGCAGGTATGCTTCACGGAGGGGCTTATGAGAAGCAGAAAATGGATAGGTGTGATACTGCTGACGGTTTGTGTCGTTCTTCTGGCTGCCCTCGTGGCTGCCAGAAGCGGAATGCTGAATCGGGGCGAGCCATCACTTGCTGAGGCTTCTCCGAAGCCCTCAGAGGTGCCCGTTCAGCAGCCGATTTCAGATGCGTCGCCTTCACCGTACGCTGCGCCGCAGACAACACCGTCCACGAATCCTGCTCCGTCTCCCGAACCTGACCCGACACCGAAACCGACACCCACGCCTACACCAACGCCAACTCCGGAGCCGGATCCGTTCGCGGATAAACCTGACATCGATATAACGGATTGGAAATACGTGCTGGCCAACCAGACGCATCTGCTCGGCAGCGATTTCACGCCGGACGTCTCGCCTCTGGAAAACGGTCACTACTTCGACAGCCGTGCCGTCGATGCACTCAAAGCATTTATTCAGGGCGCGAGAGATGAAGGCCTGAGCGTCTACCTGACGTCTTCCTATCGACCATACTCGACGCAGGAATACCTTTTCAACAAAAAGGTGGCGGAATACGGAGGCGACCGGGAGACGGCTGCGCGTATCGTAGCGATACCCGGATCGAGCGAGCATCAGACAGGCCTTGCCGCTGACATCTGCGATCAGTACTATCAGTACATGAACGAATCGCTCGCGGATACCGCGCTTAGCAAATGGATGAAAGAGCACTGTGCGGAGTATGGATTCATCCTTCGTTTTCCGGAGGACAAGCAGGATATTACTGGGATCATGTTTGAGCCGTGGCATTTTCGCTATGTCGGAGAGGAGGCGGCCGCCTACATCATGGAAAAGGGCCTCTGCCTTGAGGAATTCGTAGAACTGTATCAGGACTGAAAAACCGCAGCACCCCTGATGGCACAGGCCATCAGGGGTGCTGCGGCATTTCAGACAGGCTTTCGAAGGATGGAGAGCCTCTGTGCGGGAATCGGCAGCCTGAGCCGTAAGCGCATCATCGGATGCTTCGCTTCCGGAATCGGTGCGCCTGATTCATCACGCAGATTATCGGCGCGGAAACTGATCGGAGGCCCGTCTTTTGTGAGCAGTTCGAGCTCTTCGCCCGAAGAGAAACGATTTCTCTGCGTTAGGATCGCTTCGCCGTTTTCGTCGCTGCCTTCGACGACGGCGATGACCATTGCGTCCTGAAAGTATGAGGATGCGCCGGTGTTCTGTCCGGGCTCTCCGTAATAGAAACCGGTGCAGTACTCTCTGTGCCGGAGCTTGTTTACTTCGTCAAGCCAGAGAGGATCGAAAGGAAGTCCTTTTTCGGCGTCGGAGAGCGCATGCCGGTATGCGTTCGTTACCGCGGCGGTATAGTAGGCGGATTTCATCCGGCCCTCAATCTTCAGAATGTCTACGCCGGCTTCCAGCAGCTCCGGCAAATGTTCGATCATGCACAGATCGCGGCTGTTGAGAATATACGCGCCTTCGTCTCCCTCAAATACAGGGAAATACTCGCCGGGCCTCTTTTCCTCCATAAGTGTATACTTCCAGCGACATGGCTGTGCGCATTCCCCGCGGTTGGCGTCACGACCGGTCATATAGTTTGAAAGTACGCACCGTCCTGAGAAGGAGATGCACATGGCGCCGTGCACAAAAGTCTCCAGTTTCAGTGAACGCGGCGTTTTGGAACGAATTGTCGCAATCTCATCCAGAGACAGTTCCCGTGCCAGAACGACGCAGTTTGCACCGAGCTCGTGAAGCATCCGCGCACTTTCACTGTTGACTACTCCGAACTGTGTGCTCACATGCAGAGGGACCTTCGGCGCATATTTTTTGCATAGTCCCATGACCCCGAAGTCCGCTACGATCAGCGCGTCTGTACCGATCTCCTGAAGAAACGAGAGATAATCCGGAAGGGCGTCCATCTCTGTGTCCCGCGGCAGCGTGTTGCAGGTCACATAGATCTTTCTGCCCATATCGTGAGCCAGTCTGACGGCACGAGTGAGCGCATCCTGTGAGAAGTTTCCCGCAAACGCGCGCATTCCGAATTTTTCTCCTGCGAGATATACTGCATCAGCTCCGTAATGCAGCGCCATCTCCAGACGTTCGAAATCTCCGGCAGGGGAGAGAAGTACCGTCTGATTATCCATAATTCTGTGTCGCGACAAACGCTTGATGATCGTTATAGTTCGTGAAGAAGCGATGCTCTCCGGTCTCCGTGTCAAGCGCATAGTAATAGAATTTGCCTTCGCTCGGATACAGGGCTGCATTAATGGATTCCAATCCGGGATTCGAGATTGCTGTCTCCGGGAGCCCTGTTCTGGTATGCGTGTTATGCGGGCTGTCTTCTGCCAGCATGGAACCGGTCGGAGCACCGGTGTGCTCCGGATGATCATAGAGCACGGACGCGTCGATCTCCAGCGGCATATCCGCAGCGAGCCGGTTGTAGATTACCTGTGAGATGTTGGCGCGGTCTTCCTTGCTGCCCGATGTCTCGCGCTCGATCAGGGAGGCGATAACGATAATGTCCTTCCAGGTCATTCCGCGACTTTCCGTGACCGCGAGCATATCGGCGGTGATCAGATAGTGCATATTGGAGAGGAACTTGTTAATAGCGCTTTTTGCGGACATGCCCTCATAGAAATAATAGGTGTCCGGGAAGAGGAAGCCCTCCAGCCGCTCCGGGCCTTCAGCAGTAACGCTGTCCAGAAAACTGTAACTGTATTGGGCTGAAGCTGCCGCCTCGTACAGTGCCTCCTGGGAGCAGATGTTCGCCTCCTCGAGTTTGGAGAAGATCTGACGCATCGTATAGCCTTCGGGGAAAGTCAGAAGCGTCTGCAGCTGGGATTCCGATCCAGCCTGCATCTTTTTGACGAGTGCGCGATAGTCGAAACTCGTGTTCAGTTCATAAGTGCCGGGGTCGATTTGAATGTCAGCGTTTGCGAACTTAGCATACAGCTTAAACAGAAACGGGTACTCGATGATTCCGGCGTCTTTGAGCGTGTTCGCGACGAATTCAACATCAGCGGATTTCATGATTTCGGTCGTTTCGACGCCGTCTGTTTTCTTCTTGACTTCACGATCGGAGAAAATAGTCCGCGGAATCTCAACGGTAGCTGTGATCGGCTCCTTGTTCAGAGCAAGCACGTCGCTCGCGGCCATCCAGCCGAGACAGGCCAGTATGATACTGATGCTGATGATAAAGGTCGCATACATCAGACCTCCGAGACAGCCAAGCTTGCCGTCGCGGCGGAATCGCACGGGAAGGTAATCCCTGTGCTCCAGACCTTCATCTTGAACACCTTCATCAAGCTGGCTCGCACGAAGGACGACCTCGTTTCTGCGAGGCTTACGCTTCTCTGTAAGCCTTCTTGACTTGACTGGGCTTTCGTAGGGAAGCTCTTCGCCACAGTCGGTTTCAGACTCATATTCCAGTCCTGCTTCCGGTTCGGTGGAAGGCTGAGACGTTTCCGGGATGCTCTCCTGTACGTCGTATCCGGTTTCCGGAAGAGCTGCAGCAGCTGAATCCGCCGCATCTGACGGCTCGGGAGAGGGGACAGGCACGTCTTCCTCAGCCGCCTCAGGAGGAACCTGCGCATCTCCATCTTGCGGCAGACTGATCCCGAGAGCTTCCAGATCATAGTCCAGCCAGAATTCATCTTCAGACCGGTTTGTGTTGCGAGGATCTTGATTCTCAGACATTGGTTAGGCTCCTTGTGCCCCGAATGAAGACTTTGGGGGTGTCTCCGTTAAGTAACAACGTTGTGCTGTTCCGGAAAGTGTCAGCCTTTGAAAACGCGCGCTTCCGTAACCAGGATATCGACGGGAAGATCATGCTCCATCCTTGGGACGGATACGGGCATAAGACGTTCCCTCCCGAGACCGACAGAAACGGCCGGACAATCCGCGAGGAATCTGTCGTAATAGCCGCCGCCCTGACCGAGCCTGTATCGATCTGCATCGTAGCAAAGCGCAGGCACGAGAATGACGTCCCCCTTGTGCGGGATCGCACGCATGGCCTCCTCCGCAGGTTCGGGGATGTGCAGGGCGCCGCTTCGCAGGGCGCCTGCGGGATCATAGAGCGCAAACTCCATTACGCCGTTGCCAAGGACAACGGGCAGGAATACCGTCTTGCGATGCTTTTCCGCAAGCTTGAGTATCCTGTGCGTATCCACTTCGTTGCCTATGCTGTAGTAGGCAAAAATGCGGTCTGCAGAAATAAATGCAGGCAGGGAGGAGAGCTTTTCTGCAATCAGCTCATCAGACCCCTTAATATAGCTTTCCGGGAGGAGTTTGATCTCTGCCCGCTTTTTTGTACGAAACGCTTTTTTGTCGATCATGGACCAAATCGGCGTGAACATTCGCAGCCGCCTCCTTATCGTGTTACAGTTCCGGCAGTGCAAGTCAGAAATCGATCGAACTGTCTGACGCTCTGTCGGCCAGCACGCCGTCGTTGCAGATACTGCCTTCATCATCCGTCCCCCGTGCCGGCCATCGTGGATTCAACACTAGTATAGCACACTTTTATCAAAAGGTATATTAGCCGTTTCTTGTATCAGATTTCCTTCACGCAGGTTGTTTTCCAAACACTCTTTCTTTCAATGCAAGAAGCAGGATTAGCGGAAGTCGGATCATACGGCCGATGCGTTTCGGTTCGCGATACAGACGATAAAGCCATTCCAGACCCAGCGAGCGCCAACGCTCAGGGGCCCGCTGAACGGTTCCTGCAAAAACGTCAAGACTGCCTCCGAGACCGATCAGGAGTCCAGCGTCCAGTTCCGAAGCATGATCCCGCATCCAGAGTTCCTGCTTTGGCGCACCGAGACAGACGAGTACGAGATCAGGCCGCTTTTCCCGGATGTCTTTGATGATTGGTTCGTCATCGGTAAAATAGCCGTCGTGCGTGCCGCAGATCCGCAGGCCGTTAAACCTGCGCTGAAGCTCAGAAGAAGCGAGCTCTGCGACTCCCGGCTTCGCGCCGAAGAGATACACGCTGCCGTCGCTTTTTGCAAGCGCTTCCATAAGAGTACAGGCGAAGTCGATTCCCGGTATCTTTTCCCGCAGCGGTGTACCGAGAATACGGGCTGCGTATAACACGCCGATTCCGTCAGGAATGACCAGAGCAGCTTCTTGTACCGCAGCGGAGAGACGCTCGTTTTTGCGGCATTCCAAAACGATTTCCGGATTCGGAGTCACTGCCCAGCCGCCGCTGTGTTTGCGGACAATATCAAGCGCGCGAGAGACAGCGCCATCCATATCGATGCTGTCAAAGCCGACGCCGAGAATGTCGATTCTGCCGAGTTCGCTCATATCTGACGAAAGACCTCCGCAATATTCTCACGCACGATGAGCGCAGCGGCACGATCCTGAGGCGTGGCGTCACGGTTTATGAGGACAAGCTTATGCCCGCGGTAATAGTCGATCAGTCCGGCAGCGGGGTAGACGACGAGAGAAGTCCCGCCGACGATGAGCAGATCCGCCTGCCTGATAAAATGTACTGCCGCAGAAAGGACTCCGTTGTCAAGAGCGTCCTCATAGAGTACTACGTCCGGTTCCAGCACACCGCCGCAGCTGTCGCAGCGAGGTACGCCTTCGCCTTCGTTTATTCGACTGACAGGATAGGGCTTTTTGCACTTTGAGCACTGGCAGCGGCTCACAGAACCATGCAGCTCCAGCACATTTTTGCTGCCGGCTGCCTGATGTAAACCGTCGATATTCTGCGTTATGATCGCTTTGAGTTTGCCTTCCGCCTCAAGTTCCGCGAGCCGGATGTGCGCGTCGTTCGGCTTCGCGCCGCGGATCACGAGCTTATCTCTGTAGAATCGATAGAATGCTTCCGGATTCCGCTCGAAAAAGGTACGACTCAGGATCGTCTCCGGCGGATAGTCGTATTTCTGATTGTACAGACCGTCTACGCTGCGGAAATCAGGAATCCCGCTTTCTGTGGATACACCGGCTCCGCCGAAAAACACGATGTTGTCGCTGTTTGCAACCATCTCTTTGAGCTTTAAAACCGCCTCAGACACGTCTGACCCTCCTTGCTTTTTAAAAAAGTCCCCCTCGGGTCCGAGGGGGACTGGAGCTGGATGCGAGACTCGAACTCGCGACCTCATGATTACGAATCAGGCGCTCTACCGACTGAGCTAATCCAGCATCTTACTGATTTACTTGCGCATCAATGCGCGAGGATTATTATAGCAAAGCCTGTCGTGAAAAGCAAGAAAAACTTTTATATACAGCCGTAAAGTGATGCGAAATGATTAGCAATTGATTAGCTCCGTCTCCAATTTCGAAGAAATCTTACCTTTTTATTTTACCCCGAATTTCGAGGCTCCTGGTGGCGGTTGTACGCGGCTTGTCTGGCGGCGGTATACTTGACACTTTCATTTGCATGGGATAGTATAATTCAAAGTAATGCCGTACAATAATTGCCCGCACATGAGATTACGCTCACGGAGGAATTGTCATGCTGAAAGTGATACAAAACGGGAAGACGGTGGAAGTTCCCGCCCTGGAGGGAGCAAGTGTTCTCTACGCGCTTCAAAATGCCGGGATGACCGGTATACATGCGCCATGCGGCGGCAACGGTACCTGCCATCAGTGCAGTGCGATCCTAACCGGACGCTTCACACCGGTCGGCGGCGGGGAAGAGATGGCCGCTGATCATGAGACGCTTTTGATGTGCCGCTGGATTCCGCTCGGCGACTGTGAGGTTGTTCTGCCTGAGACAGAAAAGCTGGACGTTCTGACGACCGGTGCTGAAAACATTCGTCCCTGCGGAGATGGACTCGGTGTCGCGGTTGACATCGGCACGACGACAGTTGCCGTGTTCCTGTATGATCTCTCGACAGGACATCAGCTTTCGATAGACAGCGGGAGAAACGCCCAGCGCGCCTATGGCGCGGACGTCATTTCCCGTATACAGTATTCAGCGGGGGATGGAGGACTTAAGCGCCTCCAGAAAGCGATCTGTGATCAGCTGTCTGCATCGATCGATACAGTATGCAAGAAAGCAGGCCGAAGCAGGGCGGAGATCCGTCTGGTCAGCGTCGCAGGCAATACCGTCATGGGTCATCTGTTCGACGGACTGTCGCCTGTCGCGATCGGCGTCGCGCCGTTTACGCCGGAGAGCCTGTTCGGCGACTTCCGTCCTGCGGATAAGCTGCTGCCCGGCCTTGCTGCGGACGCTCAGATCTATCTCTGTCCTGCACTTGCAGGATACGTTGGTGGCGACATCACTGCCGGATTGCTCAGTTCTGGCGCGTGGCTCGAAGAGGAAAGCTGCCTTTTCCTGGATATCGGCACCAACGGTGAAATGGGTCTCGGCGATAAAAACGGCTATCTCTGCTGCGCGACCGCAGCCGGTCCTGCGTTTGAGGGCGCTGAGATCGAATGCGGCATGGGCGGCGCACCCGGGGCGATCAACAAAGTGAAATATGCAGATGGAAAGATCTGCATCGAGGTCATCGGCGGCGGGGAAGCGCAGGGTATCTGCGGCAGCGGACTGATTGACGCGCTGGCGGCATTGCTTTACTGCGGCGCCGTGCAGGACAACGGCCGTATGCTTCCTCCCGACGAAGCGGATGAATCCATCCGGGATCGGCTGCGCAGGGGAGAAGACGGCGGCATGCGCTTCTACCTGACGGATAAAGTATTCATCTCCGCAGCTGACGTACGCCAGCTGCAGCTCGCAAAAGCTGCAATCCGTGCCGGCATCGAAACGCTGCTCACGGAAAGAAAAGAAAGCTACAAGGATGTCCGTCATGTTCTTATCGCCGGAGGTTTTGGCGCGTTTATGGACGTACGCAGCGCCTGCGCGATCGGTTTGCTGCCGCCTGCTTTCCTTGACCGCACGAGGCATGTCGGAAACTCTGCCGGTGCCGGAGCGGCACTCTCTCTTGACGGAGAGCAGCGGGAGCTGCTTAGGAAGGTGACCGATAAATGCAGTTATCTGGAACTGTCCTCGTCCTCGCTGTTTATGGAAAAGTACATCGAGTGTATGGTCTTCGACGAATATGAGGAGGTAATCTGATGGAATACGATTTTGACCAGCTCTTCGCGATTGCGAAAGAATGCGGTATGGACGCATGCGCGAAGATGGACCCTTCCAAGCTCGAATTCATGCCGGAGGTCCGCGCGATGTGCGCTGCAGACAAGTGCCAGAATTACAATCGCAGCTGGTCGTGCCCGCCCGCCTGCGGAACTCTGGAAGAGATGCGCGAGCGCTGCAGCGCTTACAGTACGGGCTTCCTCGTTCAGACGATCGCGCGTATGGAGGACGAGTATGACATCGAGACGATGGCCGAGGCGCCTCAGCGCAATGGTGAGAACTTCAATCGCCTCGTCGACCGGCTGACGGAACTCGGCCTGGATATGCTGCCAATGGGTGCAGGCGGATGCAGACGCTGCGAGAAATGCACGTATCCCGATGCGCCGTGCCGGTTCCCGGATAAGGTCCATCCGTCCATGGAGGCATGCGGCCTGCTTGTCAGCAAAGTCTGCACAGACAACGATATGCCTTACTACTACGGCCCGAATACGATCGCGTATACCGGCTGCATCCTTCTGAAATAACTCTGCGGCCCGCCTGAACAGCGCCAGCTGCGTCCGGGCGGGCTTCCTTATGTCTCTGCATCTTGAGACTCTATCTCTATTTTGCAACGGGAGGTGAAAAACGTGAAGTGGACGGAACCAATCCGGGATTTCTTACTGAACGAAAACCAGAAGGCTCCGCGCGAGAGGGGAGAGCATGAAAGAGAGCGCAAGCCTTTTCTCGTCTTGCGGGAACCGCCGCTCAAACCCGGATTTGATACGGTTCTTGCGGTTCGACTGATCGTCGCCGCACTCATATTCTCTGCTGTTCTCGTTTTTCATCCTGCGGATATCTGGTCCGTATTTCTGCTGGTCCTTTCTGCGCTGATTGCGGGATATGACCTGATGATCGGCGCGGTCTTCAGTGTCATACGTCAGCGTCAGTATGACGAACGGCTCGTCGTATTCCTTGTTTCGCTGCTCGCATTCATTTTCCTTGCCGGTTATGAAGGCGCAGCCGTGATGCTGCTGTATCAGTTCGGTACGCTGCTCAAACGCAGCGCGATGGGGAGTATCCGCAGCGCCGTTGCGGGAGGACTTGCACTGCAGCCACAGGAAGCGAATGTTTTGCGCGGCGGCAATGAATATACGGTCGGCGTTCATGATATCTCCGTTGGAGAGACGGTAGTCGTGGATCCCGGTGAAACTGTCGCGTTCGACGGTATCGTAATTAAAGGGGAATCCGCTGTCGATATGTCCGGCCTGACAGGGGAGGACGCTCCCGTTCAGGTCGAAGCCGGAGACGCGCTTCTTGCGGGCAGCAGGAATCTGGGTTCCGTGCTCTACATAGAGGTTCGCGCACGCGCAGGGGAGTCTTCTGCGGAAAAGTATCTGCAGCTCATACGTCCGGAAAAGGCGGGAAAAGGGATTACCGAAGGCATTCTGGCAAAGGCCTGTTCCATTTTTACGCCGGCACTCGTTTTTCTGGCTGTGCTTTATGCCGTTTTGGGACCACTGCTTGCGCATGTCCCGTTTTCGGAGAGTATGCACCGCGCGCTGATCCTGCTTCTGATGGCGGGGAGTTCGTCATTTCTACTTTCGATGCCCGTACTGCATCATACGGCGATCGGCAGCGCAGCAAAACGCGGTATCCTGTTCAAAAACAGCGCGGCTTTAGACCGCGCGGCAGCTGTTGATCATATTGTATTTGATCAGACGGGTACTCTAACGCACGGCAGACTTCGGGTTTCTTCCGTAAAAGCAGCAAAATCGGATCCAGAAACGCTGCTTAAGATCGCTGCGCATGCCTGCGCGTATTCCGAGCAGCCCCTGGCGAGAGCGATCGTTGACAGTTTCAAAGGAACGATCTATATCGAACTGATCGGACGGTTTGAGGATCGCGGAGAAGAGGGGGTCTGTGTAGCGGTTGACGATGTGGAGATCGTCGTCGGAAGCGCCCAGATGCTCCGCAGTAAGGGCGTTTTCGTCCCGGACTTTGACATGTCAGCGGAAATCGCATGGTTTATAAGTATTGCAGGCGTCTACGCGGGACGGATCATTTTTGCGGATGACATTAAAACGGAAACGCCGAAAACGATTCAGGACCTGTCTGCAGCGGGATATTCGCTGGAGCTGATTACTGAAACCGAGGGCAGTGAAAACGAAACGAATTTCCGGAAACTGAATCTGACGGAAATCACGTACGCCGCCGGCAGCGAAGAAAAAACGGCAAAGCTTGAAATGCTGTCTTCCGAAGAGAGAAGAGGCAGGCAGATTCTATATGTGGAAAGCAGCGATAAGGCTTTGACATCGGCTTGCCGGGAAGTTCTGTGTACAGTCATGAATTGTCTCGGACATGACATATTCAAGAACGATGCAGACATACTCATACTGAGCGAAAAACCCAACAAGATCGCAGAAATGCTTAAGAATTCCAAAATTGTCAATAAATTAACAGTGGAAAATATTACGATTACCGCGATAATCAAGCTGGTTATGATACTGCTTGCGGTTCTGGGAAAGAATCTGCTGTGGATCGCCGTGCTGGTCACAGCAATAGCGGATCTGATAACGATCCTGCAGGCAAAGCGAATCCGGTAAGCGAACAAGACGCGTACAGACATCTGTGCGCGTCTTTGATTTTTGTGCAATGCATTGAAGGAGAGTTCGTGACATAAGAACGGTAACAAAGGAGATTGGGAAAAACAAACGTTTTCAGCACATACAATGCAGATTGCGGATCAGCGATATTAAACCGATCAAACTACCGGATTGAATTATCTGCGCGATTATTACAGATCTCATCAGACATCTGTAAACTGCATTGGCTGATTGGGATTAGGATTCTGACACAGGGGAGACGTTATGAAGCTGGGGTTAAGCTCCGCACTAGCTGATAAGTGAGACTCAAAACTCTGAATCTATGTACGCATAAAATTGAACAAAATAAAAATTTTGTATATAATGGGGGAGTCAAAAAACCGGTCCGGAAGGAATTGACCGTTCCGGACCGGTTAACTGCATCAAATCACTCGGACCCGCAGGACTTCGTCCATCTGCATGATCTTTTTCTGAATATCTTCACCGATCTCGCTTCCGGTGTCGATAATCGTATATGCGTATTCTCCGCGCGGCTTATTGATCATGTGTTCGACGTTGATATTTTCAGCGCCGATCAGATCAAGAAAACTTGTGATCATTCGCGGCACATTTCTATGGATCACGCAGAGTCTCGCAACGCCCATACGCTCCAAACTTACGTTCGGCAGATTCACGGAATGATTGATATTTCCGTTCTTCAGATAATCATAAAGATCCTTTGCTGCCATCAGTGCGCACTTTTCTTCACTTTCCGGTGTAGACGCACCCAGATGCGGCATCGGAACGACTTTTTCAGCACCGGCAGTGACGTTGTTCGGGAAATCCGTCACATAGCGAGCTGCCTGACCGCTCTGAAGCGCGGCAAGCATTGCCTGATCGTCCACGAGCTCGCCCCTGGCCAGATTGATGATCCGCACGCCGCGGCGCATCTTGCTCAGCGCATCCGCATCGATCATATGATGCGTACTCTCCATATACGGAACGTGAACGGAAATGTAATCGCAATACTTATAAATCGTGTCAAGGTCTGCAGCGTGTACGACACTGCTGGACAGCTTCCACGCAGCATCGACAGACAGATACGGATCGTAACCGTATACGTTCATACCCAGTTCAAGCGCTGCATTGGCAAGTTTTGCGCCGACAGCGCCGAGTCCGACAACGCCGAGCGTCTTGCCCATGAGTTCCGGCCCTATAAAGGCGGACTTCCCTTTTTCGACCGCTGCAGCGACGTCATTCTCTGTTCCTGTGATGCTCCTGACCCATTCAATACCGCCGAGAACGTCTCTGGATGCCATCAGCAAAGCACAGATTGCCAATTCTTTAACAGCCTCGGAATTCGCGCCGGGTGTATTGAATACAACGATTCCTTCCTCTGTGCAGCGCGGGATCGGAATGTTGTTCGTACCTGCACCGGCACGCGCGATGCAGACCGTCTCAGCGTCAAACTGCATCTCATGGAGATTTGCACTGCGTACGAGAATCGCATCCGCAGGCGTCAGCGAGTCTCCCGTTTCACATCCGAAGCGGTTGAGCAGCTCGAGTCCGGGAGCCGAGATCTTATTGAGCGTCTTTACTTTATACACGTTTGCTCACCTCAAACTCTTTCATGAATTCAACCAGAGTTTTGACGCCCTCAACAGGCATCGCATTGTAAATGGACGCGCGGAGTCCGCCAACAAGCCGATGCCCCTTCAGGTTCAGCATGCCGCGCGCTGTGGCGGCAGCAACGAACTCTTTATCCGTCTCATCGCTGTCCGTACGGAACGTCACGTTCATGTCGCTGCGATCATCGGGCTCCGCACAGCCGTGGAAAAGTTTGCTTTCGTCGAGGTAGTCATACAGGAGCTTTGCACGCTCACGCTTAATGACCTCCATACCTTCCACCCCGCCCTGCGCCTGCAGCCAGTCTAGCGTAAGTCCGAGCATGTATATGCACCAGCACGGCGGCGTGTTATACATGGAATCCTTGTCGATCATCAGCTTGTAGCTGAGCATCAGCGGCGTTATCGGCAGTTCATGTCCGGCAAGCTTCTTGTCGATGATAACAACGGTAACACCGGATGGCGCCATGTTTTTCTGTGCGCCTGCGTAAATAATCCCGTAGCGTGACACATCCACAGGTTTCGACAGGATGTCGGAAGACATATCGCACACGAGCGGCACACTTCCGGTCTCCGGAACATACTTCCATTCAGTTCCGAAAATCGTGTTGTTTGCACAGTAATGGAAATAGGAAGCTTCAGGGGTCAGAACGAGCTCAGACTGCTTCGGGATCCGTGTATGGTTGCAGGACTCTGTGGTTGCGGCAACGTTGACACGGCCGTATTTCCTGGCCTCCTTGGCTGCAATCGTAGAAAAATTGCCGGTCAGAGCATAATCTGCACAACCGTTCTCGCCCATCAGATTCAACGGTACCATGGAGAACTGTGTGCTGGCGCCGCCCTGCAGAAACAGAATCTCATGTGTATCCGGCACGTGCAGAGCTGCCTTGAGTTTGGCTTTCGTCTCATCGAAGATCTTCTGATAAATACTGCTTCGGTGACTCATTTCCATTACGGACATGCCGGAACCTGCATAGTCCAGCAAGTCCGCGCGGGCGCTCTCAAGCGCGGATAACGGCAGCATGGATGGTCCGGCGGAAAAATTGAAAACGTTTTCTCTGCTCATATCGGTTACCTCCTGTCCATAATCCGTCTTCACGAATGAATTGTGAATATATTGTGAATATCATACCACTTTCCTTGCGGCAATTCAAACTAATAATCCGACAAGGTTTTCCCCTGATACTCCCGTGATTTTTACATTCTCCACAAGTCCGCGCAAGCCCGTTCCTTCCGCCCCGACAAGGCAATAGTTCCCGGAATGACCGTATGATATGCCGTTTTCTTCTGTCTCAAACAGTACGGAGAGAGTCTTTCCAATACAGGAGTGCAGGTATTCCCTTTTCATTTCGTCCGCAACTTGCTGCGCCTGGTGCGCGCGGTCGGAGCGGACACGGTGCAGAATACGACCTTCCATCGATGCTGCAGGCGTTCCGGGTCGTTCTGAATACGGAAAAATATGCATATCGGAGAATCCGCATTTGCGGATGAACCGCAGAGCTTCGGCGTGATCCTCCTCTGTTTCGCCGGGAAAGCCGGTGATCATATCAGCGGTCAGAGCACAGCCGGGAAATGCGTCGCGAAGCCGCACGACAGCGTTATAAAAAGCGGCTGAATCATACTTCCTGTGCATATTTGCCAGGGTCTTGTCGCATCCGCTCTGCAGGGACAGATGGAAGTGCGGACATACATTTCCAAGTGCGGAAAGCCTGGTACAGAATTCTTCCGTAACGATCGTCGGCTCCAGCGATCCCAGCCGAAGCCTTGTGGCTGGCGCGGCTTTTGAGATTGCCTCTATCACGTCTGCAAGATACAGCCGACATCCGTCCCGTTTGAGGTCCTTGCCGTAAGAAGAGATTTCGATTCCGGTTATGACAAGCTCACGATATCCCTGACTCTCTAGCGCTGCAGCCTGAGCTGCCGCACGCTCCGGAGGCAGGCTGCGCACTCGTCCGCGTGCATACGGAATCACACAGTAGGTACAGAAATTGTCACAGCCGTCTTCAATTTTCAGCATTGCGCGAGTTCTGCCTGAGACGGAACCTGCCGGCGACTCTTCGAAGAGTCTCCGCTGAAAAGGGTCGTCGATCGAGACGCACTGCGAGTCTGCCTGCTCAGTGTCACGTGCGGCAACAGCAAGCTCGAGGGCATCAAGCAATTCATTTCTCTGTCCGCTTCCGAAGACGATGTCCGCCTCAAGCCCTGATGCCTCTTCAGGACTGATCTGCGAGTAGCATCCGCAAACGGCAATCACGGAATTCGGATTCTCTGCCCGCAAGCGGCGAACGGCCTGCCTGGATTTACGTGAACTCTCTGCGGTGACGGCGCAGGTGTTGATTATGACAGCGTCCGCCTCGCCTTCTGTCGGCTCATGGCCACGCTGACGAAGCAATGCTTCCATGGCTTGAGTCTCATATTGATTCACTTTACAGCCAAGAGTGTGGAATTTGAATTTCATTGACATTATGTACGCTTTCTTTTAGAATATGCAAAGAATCGAGGTCGTGACATGGATCGGATTTATTTTGATAACGCGGCTACAACGCGGGTCTGTCCGGAAGCGGCGGAAGCGGCAATGCACGCCATGACGGAAACATACGGAAACCCAAGCTCAACGCATACGCTCGGACGCGAGGCAAAGGCACTTCTCGATTCCGCTCGGGAAGACATATCTGCAGCACTGGGCTGTACCTCAGACACGCTTGTATTTACCTCTGGCGGTACGGAAAGCGACAACTGGGCAATCAACGGTGCGGCACAGGCAAACTTCCGCGTCGGAAAACATATGATCACTTCGCTGGCGGAGCACGATGCCGTGCGGAAATCAGCGGCTCTGCTTGAAAAGCAGGGCTGGGAGATTACCTGGCTGGAGCCGGAACGCGACGGCTCGGTTTCTGTCAGCTCCGTAGAGGCCGCTCTGCGCCCTGATACGGCTCTGGTCAGCCTTATGTTGGTCAACAACGAGACAGGCGGCGTCACAGATGTGCACAGCATTTCCCAGATGCTGCACGCCAAAAACAGCCGTGCCCTGCTGCATACTGACGCAGTTCAGGCATTCTTGAAGGTGCCTTTTCAGGCAAAAACACTCGGAGCGGACTTGATCAGCATATCTGGACACAAGATCCATGCGCCGAAAGGCATCGGTGCGCTTTATATCCGAAACGGACTGCGCATTCCGTCATATCTTAACGGCGGATCTCAGGAAAGCGGACGCCGCGCTGGAACAGAGGCAGTACCGATGATCACCGCCTTTGCCACTGCGGCGAGACTCGGGGCGGAAACGATGCGCGATTCCGTAACAAACATGATGAAGCTGCGCGAGTATCTGATTGATTCACTCCGTGAGAGAATCCCGGATGTCTATATAATCCGAGGCGGAGCACCGCATATTCTCAGCATTTCCCTTCCCGGCTACAAGAGCGAGGTCCTTATGAATTATCTGGAGTCGCGGAATATCTTCGTCTCCAAAAGCTCTGCGTGTAAGAAAGGCGCTCGCAGCCATGTCCTTGAGGCCATGAAACTCAAGCCTTCTCAGATTGACGGAGCACTTAGGATAGGCCTTTCCCGATACAGCAGCCTTGAAGAAGCGGAAACACTCGCAGCGTGTCTGGCTCAGGCGCACAGCGAACTGTTCCCGGTACTTCGATGAGGCCGCCGGCAGTCTGGTATCCACAATAATAATACAAAAGCGCATCGGCGGCAATACCCGATGCGCTATTCGTTTGTTCTGAAACAGAATATGTTGGGGTTCTTAAAGCAGATTATGTCAATAAATAGTGAATACTCCGCTTTATATGTCGCGTGTTCCCTGTGTTGAAAAACCTGTTGAAAGTGTTGGAAAGCTTGATATTGCGTCAGTTTTTATACTGTGACGAAAAATGTGATATGCAATATTCGAATGAATAATCCATAACTTACAGAAACGGGAATGCAGTTATGTTGTCTGTAATCTGCGTTACAAGCAGATAATGATATCCATTTTTCCTCCTTCGACATTTATCGGAACAGTTTACAGGCAGCGTTATCGACAAAGTTGAAGAATGGGGCATTTTTTAGCTGTTTGTCCATTGATTCTGCTTTTTGTGGGGAAAAAACTGCGCTACAGCACATGGATTCATTGCTTCATGACTGATTTTGCGGTGTTTTGCTTGCAAAGAAGGTCGCACTGTTATAGAATACATACAGAATCCGCAGATTCT
The DNA here is from genome assembly GCA_017539885.1 of Oscillospiraceae bacterium. The sequence continues at coordinate 3,712 of JAFYCC010000042.1, read as the reverse complement.
TTGCGGACAATGATTCCTGAAATGTGAGGGAATAAGAATGATTCAGGTGAATCTGGACGGCATTGAGAGCTTTGTTGACGTCTCCGCGATGGACTATTCGGCAGTCGCTTCGGCACATCGCACACTTATGGAGCGCTCCGGCGAAGGCAGCGAATTCACCGGCTGGCTCAGGCTCCCCGCAGATATGCTTGAGGGGGGATTGAAACCCGTTCTTGCCGCTTCGAACAAGATCCGTAACCAGTCCGAAGTGTTGGTGGTGATCGGCATCGGCGGCTCTTATCTCGGCGCTCGAGCCGGTCTGGAACTGATGCGTTCTCCAAATTACAATCTGCTTGAAAAGAATACACCGGATATCTATTTTGTCGGCAACACACTCTCCCCGCGCGCTCTGTCCGAGATCGTCGCACTGATCGGAGACAGGGACTTTTCAATCAATGTAATATCGAAATCAGGATCTACGCTTGAACCTGCATTGTCTTTCCGCCTGTTTAAGTCTCTTCTTGAGAAAAAATACGGAACAGCTGGCGCACGCAAGCGCATATTTGCCACTACGGGAGTCTCCGGCGGCGTGCTGCGTTCGATTGCCGAAGCTGAAAACTATGAAAGCCTCTCTCTTCCGGACGATGTGGGCGGCCGGTACAGCGTGCTCTCCCCTGTCGGCCTGCTTCCACTCGCATGCGCCGGCATTGACGTGGAAAAAATCGTTTCTTCTGCCGCCGAGTCAATGCAGCTGCTGGGAAAGGCTTCTCCTGCTAATCCGGCATGGCAATATGCGTGCGCGAGGCAGAATCTGTATGCAACCGGAAAAACGATTGAATTGCTTGCCTGTTATGAACCGTCATTCCGTTATATGGCCGAGTGGTGGAAACAGCTTTTCGGTGAGAGCGAAGGCAAAAACGGCGTAGGCATCTTCCCTGCTTCCCTCGAATACAGCGCCGACCTTCATTCGATGGGGCAGTATGTTCAGGACGGCCCTCGTTGCTTAATGGAGACCGTCGTCCGCTTCGGAGATCCAGGCAGCGATCTGAAGATTCCCTTTGAGATCGGCGACAGGGACGGATTGAATTATCTTGCCGGAAAATACTTCGATTTTGTGAATAAGACAGCAGAACAGGCCGTCCGGAATGCGCACGTCGCCGGTGGCGTTCCAAACATAAGTATACTTGCCGGATCCATGGACGAAGTCGGCTTTGCCGAACTTGTATGTTTCTTCGAAGTCGCGTGCGCGATCTCGGGATATATGCTGGGAATAAACCCCTTCAATCAGCCTGGCGTTGAGGCATATAAGAAAAACATGTTCAAGCTCCTTGCCAGACCGGCTGAGGGCACAAATTGACACAATGACGGTCTGCGGCTCGGCAGATTCGGCATAATGCTAAAATTGCGGGAATCTGTTATTTTAGATTGCAGTACGTCCGCATCAATGGTACAATAAATTCATACAGAATACTTCCCTGCCGCGCAGGCAACAAATAAAATGCAAAGGACGTGATTTCGTTGGTTCAGATAATCATGGGACTGAAAGGGTCCGGAAAGACCAAACGACTTGTCGATATGGTAAGGCAGGCCGTGGAGGAAGAGCACGGAGACGTGGTCTGCCTGGAAAAAAAGAAGGATCTTACGTTTGATATCCCCTATCAGGCCCGACTTATCCACGCCAGCGATTACCTGTTTAACAGCCACGACTTCTTCAAGGGATTCATCTCCGGGCTGCACGCTGGTAATTATGATATAACGCACGTATTCATTGACAACTTCTTCAAGATCATCGATCCTTCGGATATGAAGGCAACTGAGGAGCTTCTTGCCTGGCTGGACGCTTTCAGCGAGCAGCAGAACATCAAGTTCACGATCAGCGCGACCGCTGATCCAGATACGGTCAGCGAAGCGATCCGCAAGTATCGAATCTGAATATAACGCCGCGGACGACGCAGCAGCGCCGTCCGCGCTTTTGTTGAGGTGCAAATATGACGAACCAATACGAAAGCCCGCTGGCATCTCGCTACGCGAGCGACGAGATGCTGTATCTGTTCTCCCCTGACAAGAAATTCTCGACATGGCGAAAGCTGTGGATTGCGCTCGCGCGCGCAGAACAGAAGCTCGGGCTTGCAATCACTGACGAACAGATCGCGGAGATGGAAGCGCATATATACGACATCGACTACGAGTATGCAGCCGAGATGGAAAAGCGTCTGCGTCATGACGTGATGGCGCATGTTCATGCGTTCGGCAAGGCGGCGCCAAGCGCCATGCCGATCATTCATCTCGGCGCGACGAGCTGCTACGTCGGTGACAACACGGACATCATTCTCATGCGTGAAGGACTGGAACTCATTCGTACTGGACTTGTGAACGTGATCGCGCAGCTCGCGGATTTCGCGGATAGATACAAGGACATGCCGACGCTCGGCTTTACGCATTTCCAGCCGGCTCAACTGACGACCGTCGGAAAACGAGCCAGCCTCTGGCTCAATGACTTTCTTTCCGATCTTGAAGAGACGGAGCACAGGATCGGGACTCTCCGGCTGCTCGGCAGCAAGGGTACGACCGGAACACAGGCCAGTTTTATGGAGCTTTTTGACGGCGATCAGGAAAAGATCCGCCGTATGGAGGCAATGATTGCCGAGGAGATGGGATTCGATCAAGTCGTTCCCGTTTCCGGTCAGACATATTCGCGGAAAACGGACTACCAGGTGCTGTCCGTACTCTCCGGGATCGCGCAGACGGCAAGCAAGTTTGCCACGGACATCCGCCTCCTGTCTCATCTAAAAGAAGTCGAGGAACCTTTTGAAGGGAAACAGATCGGCTCCTCCGCAATGCCTTACAAACGAAACCCGATGCGCTGTGAACGAATCTGTTCTTTGGCTCGTTATGTTATGGCGGATGCCGCAAATCCCGCTGTAACGGCTTCTGCGCAGTGGTTTGAGCGCACTCTCGATGACAGCGCGAACAAGCGGATTTCCGTACCGGAGGCCTTCCTTGCTACAGATGCGATCTTGAATATCTGCAGAAACGTAACTGCCGGCCTGAAGGTGTTTGACAAGGTCATCCGTCGGCATATCATGGAAGAACTGCCCTTTATGGCCACGGAGAACATCATGATGGATGCCGTAAAGCTTGGCGGAGACCGCCAGCAGCTTCATGAGAGGATCCGAATCCATTCCATCGCCGCCGGAGCCGTTGTCAAGGAGCAGGGATTGCCGAACGATCTCGTATCCCGCATCGCATCTGATCCGATGTTCGGTCTGACGGAAGAGCAGATCCGGGAAAAGCTTGTTCCTGAAGCTTATATCGGCCGCGCACCTCAGCAGGTGTCGGATTTCCTCGACGGCTGTGTGCGTCCAGTTCTTGAAAAGTATAAACAATTCCTTCGTACAGAAGCCTCGGAACTCAAAGTCTGAATTACAAAGGGAAAGCCGCTGCCCGTTTGGACGGCGGCTCTTTTTATGTCTGGCTTTTGTGCAGGAACGACAGTTTCGTCTCGGAAAGAACAACGGCGATAAAGATTAACGCAAAACCGATCAGGAGTCTTGCGCTGAAGCGCTCATGAAAGAACAGCGCAGAGAACGCCGCGCCGAAAACAGATTCCAGCGTCATCAGGATCGCTGTTTCCGAAGCCGGCGTGTGCTTCTGACCAAAAGTCTGAAGGAAGTTGCACAGCGCTGAACACATCAGGCAGAGATAAACGATCGAGAGCACAGCGTCTGTAGGT
>JAFYCC010000041.1 GCA_017539885.1 Oscillospiraceae bacterium | reverse complement strand
CTGGACGCGATCGGTCAGATAGACGACCGGTTTATCCAGACGACGGAAACAGAGAAGGAAAGGCATCCTCGCGTGCTGCGCCGCATCGCAATGGTCGCGGCCGCAGCCGTGCTCTGCGGGCTGCTCGGCGTGTCCGCGCTGGCCGCGGCGAACGTCGGGAATGCGTATGATCTCCTGTACAGCGTATCGCCCGCCGTGGCGCAGAGCCTCAAGCCGGTGCGCACGTCCTGCGAGGACAACGGGATCATCATGGAGGTCGAAGGCGCTTCCGTGGAAGGTTCGAGCGCAACGATGCTGGTCCTTCTGCACGATGTGGAAGAGGACAGAGTGGACGAGACGACGGATCTTTTCGACAGCTACAGCATCCGGCGGCCGTTCGACAGTTCCGCGAGCTGTGAGATGGTCGGCTATGATGAGGAGACGAAGTCCGCTGCGTTTCTCATCACCATCAACAGGACGGACGACAGAGAGATCAGCTCGGGCAAGGTCACTTTCGGCGCGACCCGCTTTCTCAGCGATAAGCGCTACACCGACATGACGAGGAAACTTTCCGTACCCGACGGTGAACCTGAGCTTATGACGGATCCGCAGCTGCGCGGCGGCAGCGGCACGGAGGCGGAACAGACCGTGCTCCTCAAGCCGGTACCGGGTGAGAGCTTCTCGCCGGTGGAGGGTGTGCAGATCACGGCTGCCGGATTTGTAAACGGGAAGCTCCGCGTACAGGCACATTATGACGATATCGCGGAGACGGACAATCACGGCTTCCTGTATCTTCGCGATGCGCAGGGAAAGGTGATTGAATGCACAAGCACCGTATCGGCCTGGGACGAGTCGCACAGCGGAAGCTATGAGGATTACGTGTTCGACGTGGAGCGCGGTGAACTGGAGGAATATCTTCTCTGCGGTTCTTTCACGACATGCTCCGTACTCACGGAAGGGGACTGGCAGGTGACTTTTCCGCTTCAATGACGGACGCGGGCCCGTTTTTTCTTGACGGAATGGGACCTCCTGATATATTATGAACCCAAAGAATAATAATAAGGAGGAATCCCCAATGGTACTGTTTGACAAGGTCGGCCCGGCGCACACCACGGAATGCGTCAGCCTCGCGCTCAAGCGCGCCATCGAGCTGGACTGCGACGTCGTCGCGTCCTCCACCCTCGGCGGCTCCGCGGAGGAGATTCTGAAGCAGGCGCAGGAGCTCGGCTTCAAGAACCAGATCGTCATCGTGCGCGGCTGCTCCCACAAGCTCGGCAACGGCATCAACCAGATGAAGCCCGAGGTGAAGAAGAGCCTGGAGGACCGCGGCGCGATCGTCGTCACTGCCGGCCATGCGCTCAGCGCCGGCGAGCGCGGCATGAGCTTCAAGTACAAGGGCTACGGCCCGCTGGAGATCATGGCCGACACGCTGCGCATGTTCGGCATGGGCACCAAGGTCGCTGTCGAGTGCGCCATTATGGCGCTTGAGGCGGACGCCATCCGCTACGGCAAGGACGTCGTCGCCATGGGCGGCACGGGCCGCGGCGTGGACACCGCGCTCGTGGTGACGCCCGCGTATTCAGCCCAGATCCTGGAGACGGTCGTGCGCGAGATGATCTGCAAGCCCTGGGACCTGACGCCCCCGCAGGCGGCGAAGGCCAACTGATCCGAAAACGAAAAACCGGCGGCAGAGCGTTTTGCTCTGCCGCCGGTTTTTCGTTCAAAGAGCCCGGTTCATGCTTCCGGACCGGAAGCCGCCAAGGTCCAGCGTGACATATAGAAAACCGAGCGCGCGCAGGCTCGTTTCGATCTCCTGGGCGTTATAGAGCGCCGTCTTCATCTCCGCCGTCGGCACTTCGATCCTTGCCAGAGAACCGTGGACGCGAACGCGCAGCTGCGTGAAGCCGAGTGTGCGGAGCTTTTCCTCCGCGCGTCCGACGCGGTCGAGTCCTTCCTGCGTGATCGTATCGCCGTAGGGAAAGCGGGAGGCGAGGCAGGCGCAGGACGGCTTGTTCCAGGTCTGCAGTCCGAGCGCTTTTGAAAGCTCCCGGATCTCAGATTTGCGAAGGCCGGCTTCCAGCAGGGGACTCCGGATCTTCTGTTCCTGCACGGCGCGCATGCCGGGACGGTAGTCTCCCGTATCGTCCAGATTCGAACCCTCCGCGACACAGGCAAGTCCGCGCTCCCCGGCAATCGCGACGAAGCGGCTGAACAGCGCGCTCTTGCAGTAATAGCAGCGGTCCGGCGGATTCTCGGGAAAATGCTCCACAGTGAAGGGGTCGAACGCGTACAGGATATGCTCAATGCCCGATTCCGCGCAGAAGGAGGCGGCGGAACGGAGTTCGGATTCCGGCGACAAGGGGGACGCGGCGGTCACGGCGACGCAGCTGCTGTCGAGCACGTCGTGCGCTGTACGGAGCAGGAACGTGGAGTCCACGCCGGCGGAATATGCGACGAGAACGCTCCCCATTTCGGACAGGATGCTTTTCAGCAGTTCATACTTCTCGTTAAGAACCATTAAAACACGCCCCTTTCTGCATTTAGAATAACGGCTGCCATTCCGCTTGTCAATCCGCCGTGTCAATCCGCCGTCTGTTTGCGGCGCCGCGTGAAATAATTCGAATCGCCTTGAAAACAGGCTCGCACTGCGCTATAATGATTCCAAGTGTGAGCATGAATCTTCACACATTATATTAAATTCAAAAAATGAATATATGGCATTGAAAGGAGAAGTCAGCGCAATGGACATGTTCAAGAGACGCAAGGTCGAAATATCTGACGAGGACAGAGCGAAGAGCTACGCCAAGTATTACGACCGCGAGCCGGAGAGGATCCCTCCGGCAATGATGGGGAAGGTTTTCGGCCCCCCGATGCCCGCTGATAAGGCGCTCCCCTTCACGGAAAGGAACAGCATCCTCGATGACGACGGCAAAACGGCCGATACCGGCTACATCGTGATGCCCGACGGCACCAGCTACATCACGCTCGTCACCGAGATCCCCGGCGCGACGCCGGAGATGATCGACTGGTGGTTCGCCTGGCGCGGACTGGACGCGCTGCGTTACGTCATTCTCGATCCCTATGCGAACATCTCAGCTCTGACCATGCAGAGCAGCTACGCCGCCGATGAGGACCGCACGCTCCAGGAGAAGTACTGGGATACCACGCACGTCATCAAGCACGCGGGCTTCGGCGCGCTCGCCGATTTCCTGAACTTCAAATGCCCCTCCGACGTCGGCTTCGACATGTCGAAGATCGGCCCGGATCAGAAGACCAAGACACTCGTCTGCGGCAGAAACTACGCCGAGGGCCAGCCGCCTGCAGCCGCGCCGGATTACTTCATCTGCCATCAGGTGTTCGAGACCGAGGGCGGCGTCAAGGTGGTCACCCGCATCTGGTACGGCTGGACCGTCCGCTACGGCCTGAGCTACAAGGCGCTTCCGGACGGCTTCAGGATGCAGCCGATGCACCCGCAGGGCCTCCTGCAGAAGCAGGCCGCCGAGTGGGCGAATCTGGCGGCGATGCTTGCCGCGCTCTACGCGGAAGAGAAAGACAACTTTTAACGGGGGTACGGAAAGATGATCCATACGAATCATAGAATCGAATACCGGCCCGATAACTGCATCGGCTGCCAGCTCTGCTTCCAGGCCTGCTTCATCGACGTCATCCGCTGGGACGCGGAGAAGAAACAGCCCGTTTTCAAGTATGTGCAGGATTGCGAGCACTGCAACTACTGCATGGCGATCTGCCCGAAGGGCTGCATCACCGTGATCCCTGATTTCAAGAGCCAGAGCCCGAGACAGAGCTTTGACCAGTACAGATAAGAAAGGCGGAGAATTTGATGGAACAGTATAAAGAAGTCAGAGCGTCCGCCGATTTCCTCGTCGTCGGCGGCGGTATCGGCGGCCTTTGCGCCGCGGTCGCGGCTAAGGAGAAGAATCCGGACGCCAGCGTCATCGTCGTAGAGAAGCAGACCGTCGGTTACGGCGGCAAGGCGAACAAGGGCGGCGGCGTGCTGCAGTGGTTCGACCTCGAGCACACCAAGCCCGTGGATTTTGTACAGTATCACGCGCACGCAGTGGGCTGCTATCTTGGCGATCAGGAAGTGCTGATGAAGTACGTCGCCATGAACAACGATCTGCTCGACCGCCTCAACGGCTGGGGCGTGACGGTCCCGAAGATGCAGGGCATGCCCGCCGGACCTCTGACCTACATGGTCAGCATCGATCTGGACAGCTGCCTGAAGATGCGCGCGATGTGCAAGAAGCTGGGCGTGCAGATCTATAACAAGGTCGCCATCTCCGACTTGCTCACCGTGGACGGCAAGATGGCCGGCGCGGTCGGCTACAGCCTCCTCGACGGCACCTTCCACGTCTTCACCGCCAAAGCCGTCCTGATGGCCACCGGAAGCCAGAACTACCGCGTCAGCAACATGTGGAGCAGCGGCCGCGGCGACGGCATCGCGGCGGCATACCGCGCCGGCGCCGAGATGCGCAACACCGAGTTCGGCAACTTCGCACAGCTCTTCAAGAAGGAGAGCCTGCGCGAGTGCGTGTTCGGCGAGAACTACATGTACAACGCAGCCGGCGAGAACGTGACGAAGAACTTCCGCCGCTTCCAGGAGTCCGACATCAGCGCCACCGCCATCCGCGAGTGGTACGAGCAGATGTCCCAGGGCAAGGGCCCGATCTACATCCGCCTGCGTCCCTTCCGCGGCGACAGGAAGCCGGATACCAGACCTTACGGACAGGCTTTCTGGAACGCATATCACAAAGAGACCGAGGGCATGGACAAGGATATGGAAGTCGTGCCCTGCCTCGTCGGCGAGCAGTCCCCGATCCGCGTGAATAAGGACATGGAAGCTTCCATCCCCGGCCTCTATGCGGCAGGCGACGCGTGCTACTGCGGCTCCGGCGCACCCGGCGCCGTGCCCGCGCCTCCGGGACGCAACCGCGGCAGCGGCATCCTCAACGCGGTGTTCGACGGCGTCGTCGGCGGCGAGTCCGCCGCGGAGTACGTCAGGACCGCCGAGGCGCTCGCGCCGGACGAGGCGCAGATCGAGCGTCTGAAGGCGGCCGCCTACGCGCCGCTCGAGCGCGAGGAAGGCGTCGACCCGATCGAGGTCATCGACGACATCCAGAAGATCCTCTGCCCGGTCGAGAACAGCATCTACATGTCGCAGCACCGTCTCGACGTCTGCCTGCGCAAGCTGGAGAAGACCAAGAAGAAACTCGCGAGCCTCAAGGCGCACGATTTCCACGAGATGCTCACCTGCCACGAGGCGGAGGCCATGGTGCTCTGCTGCGAGATGCAGCTGCGCGCCTCCTCCATGCGCAAGGAGTCCAGAGGCTGGTTCCTGCGCGAGGATTATCCGCTGATGGACAACAAGGAATGGCTCAAGTGGATCATCGTCAAGGACGTCGACGGCAAGATGGATCTGAGCACCGAGGACGTGCCGATCAAGAGCTATCCCGTTCAGCCGATCGAGTAACTACCGTAATCTAATCCTGAAAGGAGTTTATAATTCAAATGGGTAACAGAGTATGTGACGCGCTCGGTATCGAGTATCCTGTCATTCAGGGCGCAATGGCCTGGACGAGCATGGCTCCGCTGGTCGGCGCCGTTTCCGCCGCCGGTGGTCTCGGCACGCTCGGCAGCGGCTTCATGCCAAAAGAGGTCATCCTCATGCAGATGGACATGGTCCGCAAGATGACCGACAAGCCCTTCGCCGCGAACCTCTTCCTCGATCCCGGCCCGCAGCTCGAGGTCGGCGTCTCCGCCATCATGGAGGGCAGACCCGCCGTCGCGTATATCGACACTCTGAATCTGCTCGAGTATGACTTCACGAAGAAGTACTACGACATGTTCCACGAGGCCGGCATCAAGGTCGTCGCCAAGATCAACTACCTTGAGGACGCGCTCGTCGCCACGAAGGCCGGCGCCGACGTCATCATCTGCAAGGGCATGGAAGGCGGCGGACATATGACGAAGGTCAGCGGCCGCGTGCTGCTCGCCGAGGTCGTCGAGGCTCTGCCGGATATGCCGGTCGTCGCTTCCGGCGGCATTGTCACGCCCAGACAGGCTGCTGCCTGCACCGTCGCCGGCGCTGACGGCATCGAGATGGGCACCGCGTTCGTCGCTTCCGTCGAGACGCCCGTGCACGAGAAGGCCAAGCAGGTCATCGTCGACGCCACCGACCGCGACGCTGTCGTCTGCGGACACTCCACCGGCGAGCCGAGCTGGCAGATCCGCAACGAGCTCTCCGACGAGATCATGAAGATCGAGTCCGAGAACGCCTGGACCGTCGCCGCTGACATGGTGCGCAAGGCCACGATGGGCTCTCTGCGCCGCGGCTCCCAGGAAGGCGACACCTTCCGCGGCAGCGTGTTCGCCGGCCAGGCCTGCGGCCTCGTGCACGACATCGCGCCTGTCGCCGACCGCGTGCAGAAGTTCTGCGCCGAGTGGCAGGAGTGGCTGAAGAAGGAATACAAGCTCTTCTGATCTGATAAAGGAGTTTGCCGATGCCTGTTCAACTGACTGAAAAACAGAAGAAAAGTCCGCTGTACAAGTACTACGAGCTGCCGATCAAGCCGGTCCCGGAGGAGACGGTCAAAGAGATCATGGCCATGGAGTTCGAGGACGGCAGGGAAGGCATCCCGATCGAGGACATCAACCAGCTTCTGGACGAGGGCTACAAGACCGGCGAGTTCGGCCTGCTCATGACGCCGACAGGCGCCAGGAGCGTTGCCAGCCACATCGATATGCCCGGCGTGACGCCGGAGATGTTCGACTGGTGGTTTGCCTGGCACGGTCTCGACCCGATCCGCTACACGATCTGGGACAAGGACGACCACTACTACGCGCAGACGCAGAACGTGGAACAGGGTCTGGACAGCTCTCTGAGCTACGCGGAGCGCTACTGGAACACTTCGCACAAGATCAAGGAGAGCCTGCGCGACGGCGCGCCTCCCGTTGCTGCGCAGCTGACGTTCGTGCCGCCCTCGTACGTGGGCTTCGACATGGAGCGCATGAAGGCGGTCGGCGCGACGGCTGTCGTGACGCCCGGACCTGTGATCATGGTGCATTTCGTGCGTCCGACGTACAGGGGCAGCGAGCTGCGCACCCGCCTGTGGTTCGGCTATCAGGCAACGCCGGACGGCGTCAAAAAGATCCCGGATTTCCAGGGCAGACCCGGCGTTCCGTTCAATCCCGGCATGATGGCCAAGACCCTGCTGCTGCACAACATCAAGGAGTTCACGCATCTCGCGGAGATCCTGCCTTCGCTTTTCAACGAGTACAAGGACGATTTCACGGTCGGGTTTGAGTACAAGGAAGACATCATTCCCGAATAAATCACGCAAAAACGCCGATCCCGAAAACGAACGGGATCGGCGTTTTTGCGTCTGTGCTGTATTCGGTTATTTGCCGGAGCCGAGCAGACTGAAGAGCAGGGAAGTGACGTCGACGTTTCCGAGCATGTTTCCGATCAGTCCGCCGAGCAGATTTCCGCCTGCGGACTGCTGCTGGGCAGGAGCTGCCTGCTGCTGCGCGCCGCCGCCGAGGAGACTGCCGAGAAGACCCGCTCCGAGCCCGGACTGCTGCTGCGCAGGAGCCGCCTGCTGCTGCGCGCCGCCTCCGAAGAGGCTGCCGAGAAGGCCCGCTCCGAGGCCGGACTGCTGCTGGGCGGGCGCCGCCTGCTGCTGCGTGCCGCCGAGGGAAAGGAAGCCCTGCGGCTGAGACTGCACGGTCTGTGTCGCCTGCTGGCCGAGAAGGCTCATCAGCAGGGGAGCCGCCGTGCCGAGGATGTTGCCGGAGGCGGAGGCGCTGATGCCGGCCTTCTTCGCGGCGGCTTTCGTAGTGGCGTCCTTCCCGTCGCCGAGCAGGTGGCCGACGATCTTCTTGCCGTCCTTCACGTCGACGCCGGAGAGGAAAGCGGCGATATCGCCGGTGTCGTCCAGCGCGTGGGAATCCAGAGCGCCTGCGAAGCCGGCGACGGTGTCATCGCCGCTGGCCTGACCCTGAACGCCCTCCAGCATGGCAGGCAGCGCGGAGAGCAGCACGCTCTTGACTTCTTCGTTCGTCGTTCCGGTCTTCTTGCTCATCTGCGAGATGCTGTCCTCGCTGAGCATGGTGCCGAGCAAAGCATTTAAATCCATATAGGACATCTCCTTTTCCGATGATACGTAAATTATAAAAAACCGTGCGGAAAAAGTCAAATCCAAACGGCATATTTTGTGGTATTTTTCTGATTCACATACAAAATGTCTTGTCATACGATGAAAACCGTTTTATAATATCTGTGTCTGAACAGTACTCTGACCGTAAAGGAGAAGGAGAGAAACAATATGGCGGAAGAAAAGAAAAAGAAGATCGTCTCCGCGGATACCGGTGAAGAGGTCGCCGCAGGTTCTCTGAAGAAGCCCGGGATGCAGGCGGCCAAACCCGTCGGAAACGCGACCGGACTTCGCATCGGCGCGATCATCCTGTGGGTCGCGGCGATCGCGTTCGAGGTCCTGGCGCTTCTGGTGGTGCTCGGAAAGCTGCATATCGGATTCATGTCTTCGCTTCTGCAGCTCATCGTGTTCATCGTTCTGGATCTCGCCTGCGTGATCATCGGTTCGCAGCTCTGGAAGAAGGCCAATCACATCCGGCCGGCTTCCGAAAAGAATCCGTTCCTGTTCTGGCTGTGGAACAACCTTGGCGTCGTGGTGTGCGTGTTCGCCTTCGTGCCGATCATTATCATCATGCTGTCCAACAAGAATCTGGACAAGAAGACCAAGGTCATCGCCACGGTCGTGGCGATCATCGCCCTGCTGATCGGCGGCGTCGCCAGCTATGACTTCAACCCAGTGTCTCAGGAGCAGCTCGCCGCGGCGGAAAGCGCCATCACGGACGACGTCTACTGGTCGCCGTTCGGCCACGTTTACCACACGCACGACGACTGCCAGGCGCTCAACCACAGTGATCAGCTGACCTACGGCTCCGTCGAGCAGGCGATCGCGGCCAACCGTACGCGCCTGTGCTCTTTCTGCGCGAAACGCGATGAGATCACCGGCGTCGTGACAGACGGCATTGACGTCACCGCGGAGGAGATCGTCAGCTCGGTGCCCGCGGCGTAACGTGTTTTATCTGTAAGAAGCGTCCGGCTGATGTTTCGGACGCTTCTTGCTGTTTATTCAGAACCCATCGTAATTCAGCTTTGCGGGAATGCATACGGGTCTTACGCTGCCGTACGATGAGGTGTCTGCGAAGCGACGCACCCGGTCGAAATGAGGCGAATCTTTCTGAAGCGTTTTACGGAAATCTTCAAATCGGAATCAAGCTATAAGGCTTTCTTCCTATCTATGATCACGTTCGGCCTGGCCTACGGCCTCTATAAAGGCGTGCTCGACAACTATCTGGCCGAGGTCGTATCCATGTCCGAACTGGACAAGGGCATCTCCGAGTTTTTCAGGGAGCTGCCCGGACTTGCGCTCGTGTTCATCCTCGCGGTACTGTATACGTTCTCCGCGGAGAAGATCTACAAGCTCGGAGCGCTCATCATGCTCGTCGGCATGGGGCTGCATGCAGCGCTGCCTGCGGCGCGCGTGCCTGTGATCCTCGCGATCTTCGTCTTTTCGCTCGGCGAACACATGCAGCTCGGGATGCGCAACACGCTGTCTCTGGAATACGCGAAGGAGGGACGCGGCGGCGAGGCGCTCGGCATGCAGAACGCGGCGCATCAGATCGGCACGCTGCTCGGCTTCCTGGTGATCATAGGCGTGTTCTATTTCCTCAGCAGCAGCGTGCAGCTTTTCCGCAGCGTGTTCGCGCTCAGTGCCGCCATCGTCGCGCTCGGATTTCTCGCGTGCCTGCGCATGAAAGGAAAGAGTGAGACGGATCCGGACAAGCGGCGCTTCTATTTCCGGAAAAAATATAAAAAATACTACATGCTCGAGGTCTTTTACGGCGCGCGCAAGCAGATCTTCCTGACCTTCGGACCGTATGTGCTCGTACTGTTCTACGGCGCGAACGCGATGGTCATCAGCATCCTGTTCGCCGTTTCCTCGGTCTGCACTTTCATCGCGTCGCCGTTTGTCGGACGCATCATCGATCGCTTCGGCTACAAGATCGTCATGATCATGGATACGCTGATCCTGGTCATCGTCTGCTTCTTCTACGGCTTCGCGCATCATATCTTCCCGATGAAGACGGCGTTTCTGGTCTGCTGCCTGAATTACATACTGGACTCTGTGATCTCGCTGGCGTCCATGGCCTCGAACGTCTATGTGCAGGATCTTTCCGACAGCGCGGACGAGGTGCGGGCGACCATCTCGACGGGACTTTCCGTCAATCATCTCGTCACGATCCTGATCGCCCTGTTCGGAGGCTGGATCTGGCAGTCGCTCGGGATCGAAACGCTGTTCGTGCTCTCCGCGGTGCTCGGCCTGTGCAACAGCGCGTACGCCGCGACGATCAAAACGAAGAAACCGCCGGACGCGCCGGCGGCAGGATAAACTGTGTCCCCTGCATGAAATAATAAACTCTGGAGGATAAGTCCATGAAGCACCTGCTTCGCAGAACGCTCGCAGCCCTGCTGATCCTTTGCCTGCTTCTCCCGCTTTGCGCCTGCGGCGGAAAGTCGGGGAAGAAAGAGACTGTAAAGACGGAGTACAAGGAGAATAACTCTTTCCAGATCTCGGTCCCGGAGGAGAACCCGGGCGTTACGCTGTCCGCTCCTGAACAGATCCCCGAGGACATCGGGACTATCCCCGAAGCGCAGGAACCGGAACCAGAGCCCGCGCAGCCTCTGCCCGAAGCCGGCGAAACGCAGACCGCGCAGGAGGACGCGCCGTCGCTCAGCGCGCCGGAGGCCGCCGCCGCGGCGGCACCCGAAGCGCCCGCTTTCATAACGCCGCCGGACGACGCCGCCTCGATCGCGCAGCAGAGCATGCCGAGACAGCTGACGATCGAGGACATCCAGGCGATGAACGGCGACTCCACGGTCGTTGATATCTACAGCAACAAGGGCTATCTGTCTTTCCTGCTCGGAAAGTTCTACGATAAGCCCGTGCGGAACGCGGAAGACGGCGTGGAATCCATCAAAGGTCTGGCCTCGCTGCTCGGCCTTGGCAAGGGCTGCGAGTTCTTCGCGGTGTATTCCGAGCGCGACGACGACGGCTATATGTATTACACGTATCAGCAGCGCTACGGAGGCAATACGCTCCTGTATTCTACGCTGCGCGTCGTCGTCGACCCGGACGGCTATACAGCCGGACTGAGCTGCTCCTTTGTTCCGAATCTCGGCATCGTGGAGGACCAGGGCGGCATAACCGCCGCGGAAGCCGAAAACATCGTCAGGAGCGCGCAGGGCGCCTCGCTGAGGTATTATTCGGACAAGACCGTGCGCCTCGCCGTGACGTTCAACAACGTCGTGTACAACAGCTGGGTCGTCTATACCAACAATCCGGACCAGAGCAACGGCTTCGACATGCCCTACGTGGAGCACTTCGTTTCCACGGAAGGGAAATACCTGATGGCGATCCCCGCCAACAGCTTCGCCGAGAGCAACGCGGACGTGATGAACAACGACGCCTATTTCGCCGGACTCAAGACGCAGCAGCTCACGAAGACCGTGCGCATGGCGGACGGGAGCGAGAAAAAACTGAGCGTTCCCGTTTCGAAGAATCCCAGCGACGGAAAGTATTACCTGATGGATCCGGACCGCAAGATCGCCGTGGCCAAATACAGGGAGTTCTGCTTCCAGGACGAGCTCGTTTTCGTGAGCAGCGCGACTCTGGACGGCTGGAGCGACAACAATCTGCTTGCGTATTCCAACTACATCAAAGCGTATGATTTCTACGATTCGCACGGGATCCGCTCCATAGACGGCTTCGGGACGCCGATCCTCGTGACCGTCGGATACTGTGACGAGAACGGAAACCCGGTCGACAACGCCTGCTTCTACGGCGTCAACGCCGGCTGGGCCTGCTTCGCGGCGTCCGATATCAACCGCTACAGCGACTGCCTGGACGTCGTCGCCCACGAGTTCACCCACGGCGTCACGCGGCAGAGCATGCAGGGCACCTGCTATAAGAACGAGACCGGCGCGATCAACGAGGCGTACAGCGACATCATGGGCAATCTCTGCGAGATGCTCAGCGGTGAGACGACGGACCGCAGCTGGCTCGTCGCGGAGAACAGCGGCGCGCCGATGCGCAGCATGGGCAGGCCGAACGACTACGGGCAGCCGGAATATGTCGGAGATCAGTATTATGCCCCGGCGGTACTCATGCCCGTTTTCGAGATCAACGACTACGGCGGCGTTCACGTGAACAATTCGCTGATCGGGCATATGGCCTATCTGCTCGATCAGGCCGGCATGAGCATGGCCGAGCAGTTCTCCATGTGGTCCACGTCCATCGAACTGCTCACGCCGATGTCCAATTACACCGATCTGCACGCCGCGCTGCTCTTCGCGCTGAAGATCAACGGCATGCTTCAGAAATACGGCCCCACGCTGAACAAAGCGTTTGCGGACGCGGGACTCAACGAGGACTGGACGAGCAGTTATCTCAACGCCTCGCGCGATGGCTGCGGCCGCGTCAGCATCCAGACCGACAGCTACATCGCGGGTAAGGCGAGCATGATCCTGTTCGCCGACCCGAACACGGGCCGCGTGATCAGCCGCGCATATCCGGACCAGAACGGCATCGCGAGCGCACTGCTGCAGGGCGGCTCCTACTGGGCGCAGATGCAGATGGTCGACGGAAACGAGACGGTCGTCTACAATTACAACGGTTCCTCGTGGGTGAGAAACGGAAATCTCGGCGCGTTCAGCGTCCGTTCGGGCGGTACGACGACGCTGGCAAACCTCTCTTCCGGCAAGACGACCGGCAGCGGCGGGAACACGAACGGCCAGACGACCGGAGAAATGCTGAATCTGATCCCGTTCAACGGCGGGTATTTCTCCATGCTCGTTCCGGAGGGGTGGAGACTCGAGGTCAACGGCGAATACGGCGCGTTCAGCGTCAAGCTCTTCGATCCGATGAATCCCTCGATGCAGGCGTTCTATTACGGCTCGCTCGCGCCGTTCCACAAGAGCGAGCAGACGCGCCGCGTGCTCGCGCAGTATGACAACACAGGCGGCATGATCGCCTACGGTCCGGTGCTTTCGGAGGCGTCCGTCAAGGGCATCACGGACTGCTGGCAGTACTGCATCGACTATCAGAAGTACTTTGACGGCAAGCAGCTCTTCACGACGCTCAATAACATCAACATGGTCTGTGCGACCAACTACAACGGTCCGAACGCGGGCACGAACGCGATCGACTCCGTCGGCGCCGCGACCTGCAGTACGGCGGACGGCACAAACTGCATCTTCGTCATCGCTTCCACGCTGCTGGATCTGGATTTCTACAACAACTGGAGAGGGAACTGGTTCTATACCGCCTTCGATACGGTCGGCGTGCTCTGCCCGTTTGAGGACTTCGACGCGTATTACAGCGATCTGCTTCAGTGCATCGCGAGCCTGCAGTTCTCACAGGATTACATCGACGCCTCCCAGTCTACGGATACCCCGATGCCGGAGAACGAGGTCATTTCCGACTGCATGCAGGTCATCACGGACGCGATGACAGCGATGTACCTGTATGTAAGATGACTGCAGACAGAGCAGAAGGGTGCTCGCCCTTTTGATGGATGCTTCAGAAACTGGCACTGCAGTTACGCTTCTGATCTGATACCGGCAGAGGAGCTCGGAATCTTCTGTCGGTTGGAGAAAAATGAAAACAGTCGAGTGGTCGTACCCGGGAACCGGATATGACCACTCGACCAGGAGAAAATTGCAGTATCGACTTTTGCACTCGACTTCGTCGGGCGCTTTTTTAAAAACGGGCCGGCATCTGATGCACTGCATCAGATGCCGGTCCGTTCTTGGTCCGAGTGACAGGGTTCGAACCTGCGGCCTGATGGTCCCAAACCACCCGCGCTACCAGCTGCGCCACACCCGGATTTGCCATGTGATTGTATCACATGTTCTTACGAGAATCAAGGCGGGATTAATGAGAAAATCGAACCTTCGGGAAAACCGGAACAGGATGGCCGTACGAAGACGAAATGAGAGGTACAGTCGGCAGCGCAGATATCTTCTCGCCGGATGACGATGCTGCTTGTCGGGCTTGAAATGAATTGCATTGTGCAGGACTCCGTAGTATACTCAAACCAAGCAAATGTTCAAAACTGAGAAAGGATGGATCGAAAATGGCGGACTTTGTTATGAACACTGAGGGAGAATACGGCGGACAGATCGTGCAGGAGCTTGACGGGCGCTTCTTTAAGCCCTCGCCCATGAATGAGGTCTATAAACAGTGGGGCAACCGTCTTCTTTTCATCGACAGCCACATCGTCCCCGGCGCTTTTCAGATGAACACGACCTGGTACATAAACGCGCCGGATTTCCGGCCTCTGCCGTATCATGAGGAACATACGCACGACTATGACGAAATGATCGGCTTCCTGGGCTCCAACCCGGACGACAAGTACGATCTCGGCGGTGTGATCGAGCTTTCCCTGAACGGGGAGGTGCATCACCTCACGAAGAGTTCCATTATTTTCATTCCCGGCGGCATGAAGCATTTACCGCTGTCCATTCTGGAACTTCACCGTCCGATCCTGCATTTTTCCATCTCGATGAGCAGTCAGTACGCGCTCAAGAGAACGGAAGAGGGTGCAGCACAGCTGGATCAATATCTGAAAAAGGAATCCTGAAAACCGAACCGGCGGCTGCGCGAGCAGCCGCCGATTTGATGCGAGCAAGTCTGTAAGCCGGATTCTGTCTTAAACAGCCATCTATCTAGACGCATCGTTGCCGATGCGCTCAAGCCACCTCCATGGGACGGCCGGGCAGGCCTGTGTGTCCCTCCACGGTGTTGCTCCGGATAGAGTTTACAGCGTCCTCGTGTCTCCACGCGACGGGTGCGCTCTTACCGCACCTTTCCACCCTTACCGCGCCGGGCGCGGCGGTATATCTCTGTTGCACTTGTCCTGAAGTCGCCTTCGGCGGGCGTTACCCGCTATCCTTGCCCTGCGGAGCCCGGACTTTCCTCACGCACCGCCTTTCGGCGTGTGCCCGCGGCTGTTCGGCTTGCTTGCGCGCATATATTATCGCGATTGGGCCGCCAAGTCAATACGTCTGCGGTTCGAATCGCGGTTGAGTTTTGGCGGAATCGGATATATAATAGCTACCCGGAGCCCTTGATAATGATTTGGGATGTGATGTACACTTGCAGCTGTCGGAATACCTGAAGAGCCTGAACGGCAAACGCTGCGCCGTGGTGGGCGCGGGCGTAAGCAATATGCCGCTGATCGGGCTCCTGCTTGATGCGGGAAACCGCGTTCTTGTATGCGACAAAAGGAGCAGGGAAGAGCTCGGTTCCATCGCGGAAGGACTTGAATCACGCGGCGTGACGTGGAAGCTGGGAGAAGACTATCTGAAAGATCTTGACGCCGACGTCATCTTCAGAACACCGGGCCTGCATCCGCGCTTTCTTGATGACGCGGCTAAGCGCGGCGCTGCCGTCACGAGCGAAATGGAGCTGTTTTTTCGATTCTGTCCATGCCGTACTGTCGCGATCACCGGGAGCGACGGAAAGACCACGACCTCGACAGTCATATCAGAACTGCTGAAAGAACAGGGATATACTGTGCACCTCGGCGGTAATATCGGGCGGCCGCTTCTCGCTGATGTCGATTCGATGCGCCCGGAGGATTTCGCGGTGCTGGAGCTGTCGAGCTTTCAGCTGCACAGCATGCGCTGCAGTCCGGATGTCGCAGTGGTGACGAACATCTCTCCCAACCACCTGGATGTGCACCCGGATATGCAGGACTATATAGACGCGAAGAAGATGGTGTTCCGCAATCAGAACGAAGACGCACGTCTCGTTCTCAACGCGGATGATCCGCATACGCCTGAACTGAAGGACTCGGCACCATCGCGTGTTCGACTGTTCAGCCGCAGACATGTCGTCGACGACGGCGCATATGCACTGGACGGCGT
>JAFYCC010000040.1 GCA_017539885.1 Oscillospiraceae bacterium | reverse complement strand
GCGGCGAAACTGCGCCGCACTATTTGCTGCTGTGTGATGAGGATCTGCAGGAAGACGGCAGATATAAGATGAATCCTCCACTTCGTTCCGCGGAGGATCGGGAAGCGATCCTGGACGCTGTGGCGGACGGAACTCTTGATATACTTGTTACGGATCATGCTCCCCACAGTGCAGAGGAAAAATCCAAAGGCCTGAAGGACAGCGCTTTCGGTGTCGTCGGTCTTGAAACAGCGCTACGTGCTAACTGGACGGCTCTTGTCGAGTCTGGGCTGATCAGGCCGGAGCGTCTCGCGGAGTTGATGAGCGTAAACCCGCGAAGAAGATTCTCACTGCCTGAGGCTGTAATACGTGAAGGCGCAACGGCCGACCTGTGTGTGTTCGACCCCCGCGGGAAAACCGCTGTCGATCCGGACGCATTCCTTTCAAAGGGCAGATCCACTCCGTTTGACGGAATGCTTTTGTGCGGTCGCGTGCTTTTGACGGTCTATGGAGATCGGATCGTTTATGACGCAGGAGCAATAACATGAAGAAAACCGCTGAATTTGAAATTCTGGAGAATCGGCGCATTGCAGATTCGACCATGTGCCTGGTCCTTCGGGGCGACTGCGAATGCATCTCGCGCCCGGGTCAGTTTGTGAACATCGCGCTTCCCGGGAAATACCTGCGCAGACCGATATCCGTGTGCAGTGTGTTCGGTGACAAACTCACATTGGTCTATAAAATCGTCGGCGGTGGTACTCGGCTGCTGGCCGAAATGCATGCCGGTGAAAAACTGGAGCTTCTAACGGGGCTTGGAAACGGCTTTGACATTGAAAGATGCGGACAGATGCCTCTGCTGATC
Organism: Oscillospiraceae bacterium; assembly: GCA_017539885.1. Next base: position 10,234 of record JAFYCC010000040.1, on the reverse strand, counting down.
GGCGGCGGAGCGGGTGTTGCACCGCTATACTGGCTTGCCGAGTCCCTGCTTAAAGCCGGGAAGAAGCCGACCGCGATTCTGGGATTTAATAAGGCAAGCGAGATCTTTCTGGCATCAGAACTGACTGCACTCGGCGTTAACTGCTGTCTGTCCACGGCAGATGGTAGCGTTGGCGTAAAAGGCTTTGTTACGGATGTTCTGTGCGCTGCCGTTCCGGAACACGATTATCTTTACGCCTGCGGACCTGAGCCGATGTTAAAGGCAGTTTACAACGCGGACGACGCGGATGGGCAGTTCAGCTTTGAAGCACGCATGGCCTGCGGATTCGGCGCCTGCATGGGCTGTTCCATCGAGACAAGAAGCGGCGTCAAGCGCATCTGCGCGGATGGCCCCGTGCTGGAGAGGGGGGACCTGCTTTGGTAAACACTTCTGTTACGCTTTGTGGTATCCGGCTAAAGAACCCCGTCATGCCGGCCAGCGGCGTTTACGGTTTCGGAACAGAGTTCCTTGACTTTTATGATCCGAATCTGCTCGGTGCCGTTGTTCTGAAAGGGAGCACACTGAACCCGCGCTACGGCAACCCCCTGCCGCGAATCGCTGAATGCACTTCGGGCATGATCAATTCCGTCGGGCTTCAGAATCCGGGAATAGATGCCGTCCTGGAGAAAGAGCTCCCAACACTGCGCAGTCTATATCATGGTCCCGTTATCGCAAACATCAGCGGTTTCTCTTTGGACGAATTCGCTGTGTGCTGTGAGAAGATGGACGGGAAGGCAGATATACTTGAGGTCAACGTCAGTTGCCCGAATGTACACGGCGGCGGCATGAGTTTCGGCGCGACCGCTTCCGCTGCGGCGTCGGTCATACGCGCTGTGCGCTGCAGGGTTAAGAAGAGTCCTGTCTTCGTCAAGCTAAGTCCGAATGTTCTCGATATTGCGGAGATTGCTTGTGCATGCGAAGCTGAGGGAGCCGACGGGCTTACTTTGATCAATACGCTGCTTGGCATGCGAATAGATCTTCGGACGAGACGCCCCGTTATTGCGAACAAAATGGGCGGTTTCTCCGGTCCTGCAATTCTTCCAGTCGCTTTACGCATGGTTTATCAGTGCCGGAAAGCGGTTAAGATTCCGATAATAGGTGTCGGGGGTGTCTCCTGCGCGGAAGACGTGCTGGAGATGATGATGGTCGGTGCGTCGGCTATACAGGTAGGTGCGGAGAATCTGCGCGATCCATATGCATGCAAGAGAATCATCGACGAGCTTCCGGAAACGATGAAACGCTACGGAATCGAGTCGATATCAGATATAGTAGGAGTGACGGACTGATGGCTAAAGACGTGATTATAGCGCTGGACTTTCCGGGCGAATCAGACGCGCTTTCTTTCCTCGAAAAGCTCGGATCGCTCCGTCCTTATGTTAAGATCGGAATGGAGCTGTTTTACGCGGCGGGACCTCAGATCGTGAGCCGCATCAAGGAACGCGGGCACAAAGTGTTCCTGGATCTGAAACTGCATGACATACCCAACACTGTCGCCAGAGCAGCGGGCGTCCTTTCAAAGCTCGGCGCGGATATGCTGAACCTTCACGCCGCCGGAGGCAGCTCAATGATGCGTGCTGCACTGGATGCAGTGACCCGGCCTGACGGAAGCAGACCGCTTCTGATTGCCGTGACTCAGCTGACCTCCACGTCTCAGGATGTGCTAAGAAAAGAGCTCCTTATTGACGAGACGCTGGAAACCGCAGTGCTTGGCTATGCACGGCTGGCAAATGAAAGCGGTCTGGATGGAGTCGTCTGCAGCGCACTTGAGGCGGAAACCATACACCGCTCGGTAAGTGATTCTTTCCTGACAGTAACGCCCGGCATTCGCTTCGCAGATAGTGCGAAAGACGATCAGGTGCGCATCGTTACGCCTCTTCGCGCCCGTGAAAACGGCAGCGATTACATCGTTGTCGGACGCCCGATCACTTCCAGCGCCGATCCGGAAGAAGCTTATCTGCGCTGCTGCAGCGCTTTTTTGGAGGGAAAGAATGAGTAAAAAGACTGACGTTGCTTCCGAGCTGCTTCGCATAGGAGCTGTATTTCTGCGTCCGGACAATCCTTTTACATGGGCAAGCGGCATCAAGAGTCCCATTTACTGCGACAACCGTTTGATCCTTACGGATGTTCAGGCAAGAACATGTGTAGAGACTGCGCTTGCGGAAACGGTAAGAACAGAGTTTCCTGATTGTGAGGTCCTGATGGGCACAGCGACTGCCGGTATCGCGCACGCAGCTATCGCGGCACATCTTTTGGGCCTGCCGACGGGCTATGTTCGCGGCGGTGCTAAAGATCACGGTCGTAACAACCGGATCGAGGGGAAACTCGAAGCCGGTGAAAAAGCAGTAGTCGTGGAGGATCTGATCTCTACGGCGGGAAGCGCTGTGGAGTCGGCGGAAGCGCTGCGGGATGCCGGCGCTGATGTGCTGGGCATTGTTTCAATCTTTACCTACGGAATGCGCAAAGGGATCGACCGGCTTCGAGAGGCAGGACTTCGCAGCGTGAGCCTGACAGACTTCGACACGCTGGTAACGCTTGCAGCGCAGAGTGGCTACATAAAGGAAATGGACGTTCAGAGGCTGCTGCGATTCCGGGATGATCCTTCGGATGAAAGCTGGATGGAGGGAAACATATGAGACATCTGATTGACGTCGGAGATTTGAGCGAGCCAGAACTGCAGAAGCTGCTAGACCTGGCGGACGATATCATCGCGCATGAGGACGACTATGCAGACGTATGCCGAAGAAAGAAGCTGGCAACACTCTTCTTTGAGCCTTCGACGCGCACAAGGCTGAGCTTCGAAGCGGCGATGCTGGATCTCGGTGGAAGCGTGCTGGGCTTTTCTGAAGCGGCCTCAAGCTCTGCCGCGAAGGGGGAAAGCGTATCCGACACCGTGCGGACGGTCGGCTGCTACGCGGACATCATCGCGATGCGGCATCCGAAAGAAGGCGCGCCCCTGCTCGCCTCCAGGCGTTCGACCGTTCCGATCATCAACGCAGGTGACGGAGGTCACTGCCATCCCACTCAGACGCTGACGGATCTTCTGACGATCCGACGCGAAAAGAAAAGACTGAACGGTCTGACGATCGGATTGTGCGGCGACCTGAAATTCGGACGAACGGTACACTCTCTGCTTGCGGCTATGAGCGGCAGGGAGGACGTCCGTTTCATTCTGATTTCTCCTGAAGAGCTTCGGATCCCGAGCTATATCAGACAGGAAAAGCTGATCGACCGCGGTGCAGAATGGACAGAGACGGACGATCTGGAAGCAGCCATGCCGGAACTGGACATCCTCTACATGACGCGTGTGCAGCGCGAGCGCTTCTTCAACGAAGCAGACTACATCCGGCTCAAAGACAGTTTTATCCTTACTCCGGAAAAACTAGCTGAAGCGAAAAAAGACCTTGCCATTCTGCATCCGCTCCCGCGCGTGAACGAGATCTCCGTCCATGTGGACGACGATCCTCGCGCCTGCTATTTCAAACAGGTAAGAAACGGAAAATTCGTTCGCATGGCCCTCATTATGACCCTTCTGGAGGTGGCAAAATGAACGTAGACGGCGTCAACACCGGAATCGTGATCGACCACATCAGTGCGGGACGCAGTATGGAGATCTATCACTATCTGCACCTCGAGGACGTAGATTCCTGCGTGGCGATCATCAAAAACGTCCAAAGCACGAAATACGGAAAAAAGGACATCATCAAGATCGACGAACTCATCGACCTTGACCTTGACGTCCTCGGATATCTTGATCCGAACATAACCGTGAACATTGTCAAGGATGGCAAGCTTCACAAGAAGATGCATCTCGCTCTCCCGGAGACGCTGACAAACGTAATCCGCTGCAAAAACCCCCGCTGCATCACCTCAACAGAGCAGGAGATCGACCACGTGTTCCGTCTTGCGGACAGGAAGACGGGGCTTTACAGATGCGTCTATTGCGAAACAAAAGCTAAAGGCGGGGAGTAATTCACACGTTTTCTTGTCAGGTATCCTAATTGACGATGCCGCTTTAAAGTGCTAAAATGAAAGAACATAGATTCGAAAGGTGGCGGCCGATGAAAAAGATACTTGTGTTTATCGGCAACTTCGGAAGCGGCAAGACAGAATTGGCACTTAATTTCGCACTTCGCGCGGCCAAGACCGGCAGAACGGAACTGATCGATCTTGACATGGTAAACACCTATTTCCGGCTGTCGGAGTATCGTGGACTCGCCGAGGACGCGGGCATTCGCATGGTGTCGCCGAACTATGTGATGACGAATGTGGAAAGCCTGTCTCTTCCCGCCGAAGTCGCAAGTGCGTTTCACATGGATTGGGATACTGTCGTATTCGACGCCGGGGGTGATCCTGCAGGTGCGACGGCGCTGGGACGCTTTCATGAGAATTTTGCCGAGCTGCTGCCCGGTCAGCTTGAAGTTCTGCACGTCGTGAATGCAAGGCGGCCAATGTCTGGCACAGCGGAAAAACTTCTCGCGCTGCAGACGGACATGGAGAACAATGCCCGACTGAAAGTAACGGGGCTGATCAACAATACGAATCTGCAGGCGGAAACCACACCGGATGAACTGGAATACGGATATGAAGTTTTGCGCACGGTTTCACAAAAGACAGGCATCCCTGTCGTATATACGACGGGTGAGAAAAGTCTGCTGGATGTCTTTTCATCCGGAAAACACGATCTGCGCTACGTCGGGAAGCTTGTACCGCTTCAATTCCGAATGCGCAGAGACTGGGCAAGCTACATCGGCGCTCTGAGGGACAATTGAGTTCGCAAACAGAATTGACATAAAGTGAGGTTGGAGACAATGGTAAGGCTGACCATCAACGAGGAGCTCTGCAAGGGCTGCGGCCTTTGCGTGCGCGCTTGTCCAAAAAAGATCCTGGAGATCAATAAGGCCAAGCTGAACACGAAGGGCTACCATCCGGCATCGATGACGGATATTGAGGCATGTATCGCCTGCGCTTCATGCGCAAGGACGTGCCCGGACGTCGTGATCCGGATCGAGAAAGATTGAGGGGGTGAGCGTATGGCAAAGATTCTGATGAAAGGCAACGAGGCAATTGCCGAGGCTGCGATCCGTGCAGGCTGCCGGTTCTTCTTCGGTTATCCGATCACGCCACAAACTGAGGTGCCCGAATACATGTCCGCGCGCATGCCGGAGATCGGCGGCTGCTATCTTCAGGCTGAGAGCGAAGTTGCAGCAATCAACATGGTCTATGGTGCTGCGGGAACGGGCGTTCGCGTAATGACGAGCTCGTCCAGTCCCGGAATTTCTCTTAAACAGGAAGGCATCAGCTATATTGCAGGCAGCGAGTTGCCCTGCGTGATCATTAACGTCATGCGCGGCAGTCCCGGACTCGGCGGCATTCAGGCGAGCCAGGGCGACTATTTCCAGGCGACCAAGGGCGGCGGCCACGGCGATTACCACCTGATCGTGCTCGCGCCTTCGAGCGTTCAGGAAGCCATTGACTGCATGGGCCTTGCATTTGATCTCGCGGACGAATACCGCATGCCCGCAATGATCATGGCGGACGGCATCATCGGTCAGATGATGGAACCCGTCGAGCTTCCCGAAATGAAGGAATACGTGGTCGATCCCGAGAAAAAGCCTTATGCGGCGCTCGGCTACAAGGTCGGCGATCCTCCCGAGAAGCGCCATGTGATCAACTCCCTTTACATTGAAATAGAAGCGCTGACGGCACTTAACAATCGTCTGCAGGCTGTATATGCGCGCGTAAAGGAAAAGGAAAAACGTTTCGAGACCTACAACCTCGACGGTGCGGAGTTCGTCATTTACGCCTACGGCACTATCTCCCGTATCTGCCGTGCCGCGATTGATGAGCTGAAGGAGGAAGGGATCAACGTCGGTCTTGTCCGTCCGATCACGCTCTGGCCGTTTCCGGAAGAGGCTGTGCGCGACGCCGCGCTTCTTCCGAGCGTTAAAGCCACGCTCACGGTTGAGCTCAGCGCGGGACAGATGCTTGAAGACGTGCGGCTTGCCATCTGCGGTGCGAAGCCGACAGAGTTTTTGGGCCATCCCGGCAGCCAGCTGCCGACGGTCGACGAGATCAAGGCCCGCATTCGCAAGATGAGGGAGGAATGAGCCATGGCTGTTGTGTTTGAAAAGACGAAATTGCTTACAGACGTAGAATTCCATTATTGTCCCGGCTGTACTCATGGCGTTATCCACCGGCTAGTCGCCGAAGCAATCGACGAGCTTGGACTCGGAGAGAAGACCATCGGCATTGCGCCCGTAGGCTGCTCTGTTTTCGCTTACAAGTATTTCAACTGCGATATGTATGAGGCGGCACACGGACGCGCACCCGCAATGGCGACCGGCGCGAAACGTGCACGCCCTGATGCCTGCGTCTTTACTTATCAGGGCGATGGCGACCTGGCGTCCATCGGCACTGCGGAGATTGTCCACGCAGCGCACCGCGGTGAAAAGATTACGACGATCTTTGTAAATAATGCGATCTACGGCATGACCGGCGGTCAGATGGCTCCGACTACGCTTGTCGGTCAGAAGACCACGACATCGCCCTACGGACGAGACGAAGCCTGGTGCGGCAAGCCGATCCGGATCAGTGAGATGCTCGCCACGATCGAAGGCAGCGCCTATATCGAACGCGTCGCACTCAACAACAACGCAAACATCATCAAAGCCAAAAAGGCAATCAAAAAGGCGTTCGAGTATCAGATGGAAGGGAAGGGCTTCTCCCTGATTGAAGTGCTCTCCACCTGCCCGACGAACTGGGGCCTCAGTCCTGTCGAAGCGATGAAGTGGCTTGAGGACAACATGATCCCGTATTATCCGCTGGGTGTATTCAAGGACAAGGGGGCGAATTGAGATGCTGGAACAGAATCTTTTCGCCGGTTTCGGCGGACAGGGCATGCTTACAATCGGACAGTTTCTCGCGCAGGCGGGCATGAACGAGGGAAAATATGTCTCCTGGCTGCCCTCCTACGGTCCCGAGATGCGCGGCGGCACGGCTAACTGCTCCGTCTGCATTTCAGATAAGCCGATTGCTTCTCCTGTCATTACAAGCGCCAGCTGCGTGATCGCGATGAACAGGCCGTCCTTTGACAAATTCGAAAGCGCCGTCCGCCCGGGCGGTCTGCTGATCGTAAACAGCAGCCTGATCGATGTGAAGTCCACCCGTACGGACATTGACGTTATGTATGTCCCTGCTAATGAGATCGCTGAAAAACTCGGAAGTCCGCAGGTCGCCAATGTCGTCATTCTCGGCGCTCTACTTGCGAAGAACCCTTGTGTTAAAGTGGAAAGCGTGCTTGATTGCATCGCTGCCAAGCTGGGCAAGAAAAAAGCGCATCTTGTTGACATCAACAAGAAAGCTTTGGCTGCCGGTGCTGAAGCGATTGCCTGAATCCATCAAAAAAAGGCCGCCCAATCGGGCGGTCTTTTTTTGATGAAATCTCGGTCTTACTTTCTGCCGACCAGCTCGTCGTCCAGAGGCTTGCCGGCGGCGGCACGGAACTTGTCATCCATTGCCTTGATGTGGGCAGGCTTGTAAAGGAGCATGACGACCAGAGCGATCACACCGCAGATAGCGACGAAGACGAAAGCGCCACTGTGGCCTTTATAGCCGGTCTCGCCGAACAGAAGGGAAGCGATAACGACAGGAGAAGCGGAAGCGATCGCTGAACCGATGGGGCTCGAAAGAGTAAAGATGCGGCTGAAGTCCTCGCGGCGCCAGTACTGCGCGGCGGCAGATACGCCGAAGTTGGAGGAGGCGCCCATGAACATGGCCACGAAGATCATGGAGATGAGCAGCGTGGTGGAATTGTCGACGATGCCGAGGACACCGCCGATGATCATAAGGACTGTGGAGATGATCATTGCCTTTCTGGTTCCGAGCTTCTGGTCAAGAACGCCCAGCACATAGCTTCCGATGCAGCCGAAGACCATGATAAGCATCATGACGACGGTGTAATCCAGATTCTCGTAATGGGTAATGATCGCATTGGACTGGCTCATCAGGCCGATGGAGCAGCTGAGCAGCAGCGCAACGCAGATGGTGCCGAACCAGAACTCCTTGCAGGAAAGCGTGTGCAGATAGGTCCAGACGGAGGTCTTCTTGTTCTCGATCTCCTGCTCCATGATCGCACGCGCGACTTCGGGAGTCATGCTGCGGTCATTGTCACGGAAGGCACCGCACTCTTCCGGATAGTCCTTGATAAAGATGAGACCGATGACCCAGCCGATAACGGAAACGATCAGGAAGGGAATGAAAGCACCGGTGACATCCGGGAAGCCCTTGGAAAACACGGAGGATGCGAAAGGCCCGATCAGGCCGTTGGCGATCGGGAAGGCCAGAGTGGCAATACCCATGACGACGCCCTTACGGGTGGGGAACCACTGACCGACCAGAATGCCGAGCGCGAATGTGGCATACAGTACAGCGATGACGTTGATCAGCGCGTAGACGACATTCCAGACGGGACCGGCAGGAATCGTCATAACCAGGAAGGCAAGAACGAGCGTGATCGCGCCGAGGATCGAGCCGAAGAGCTTGATTCTCTTCATCCTGGACACGACGCCGGCAAGGGCGACCTGCACCAAAATGCCAACAACAGCGCAGATGGAATAGATGCTGGAAACCTTTTGCGCGCCGCCGTACATTTCAGCGAGAATGTTAAGGGGATACTGGGTAAAGCACTGGTAAGTAAGGTACGCGATGAACTGGTACAGGATCAGCATCCAGCCGCGAAAGCCGAAGCTCCTGACCTTTTTCTGTTCCATAGATTGAACTCTCCTTTTCTCTTCATTTTGCTTTCTATGGTTGTTTCGGGAATCATCGTCAACTTTCCCGGAAACATTGTTAATAATATCATTATTAATAAGGAAATACAAGTACGAATAATGGAATCATATAAGGATAGATTTGATTCGAACAAATAAAAACGGCACGACCCGTATCATCGAATCGTACCGTTTCGAGCTATGCCGTTACGCTTTTGATAGCAGTTCTGACAGGACATCATTCATGTCGTACAGACCCGGCTTGTCGACACCTGCAAGAAACCGAGCAGCGCGAACTGCTCCGTTTGCAAAGACCTCACGGGAATAAGCGGTGTGCCGGAACGAGATGACCTCGTCCTGTCCGCAGAAGAGAACCTCATGCTCACCGACGATTGTGCCGCCGCGTATGGAAGAGATCCCGATTTCCTGTTTACTGCGCTGTCTGCGTACGCTCTGGCGCTCATAAACATATTCAGGCTCGTAAGGAAGACCGGATTTCACGGCATCCGCGAGCATAATCGCCGTTCCGCTCGGCGCATCGACTTTGGTGCGGTGATGCGCTTCGATGACTTCTACGTCAAAGCCGTCTCCTAGAACGGCCGCGGCCTTTTTGAGCAGGTTCGTTAGCAGGTTGATTCCGAGAGACATATTGCCGCTTCGGAACATCGCGACCTTCGCGGAGGCATCCCGAAGAGACTGAAGCTGTTCGGCGGAATGACCAGTCGTACAGATAACAGCAGGAAGCTTGTTCTGAATGCAGTAACGAAGCAGAACGTCAAGCATGGATGCGTTGGAAAAGTCAATCAGTACATCTGCCTTGATTCCGCATTCCATCGGATCTGCATATACGGGATACCCGTTACGCATTTCCGTGTTCAGATCAAAACCTGCTACGACTTCCAAATCCTGAGTTTCAGCGCACATACGGGTGATGACCTGTCCCATCCGGCCGTTGCAGCCGGAAATGATCACTCGAGTTTTCTGCATATCCGTATCCCTTAGCCCTTGATCTCCAGACCGACCTTCGTCATGCTGGCTTTCAGTTTTTCAAGATTCGCAGGTGCCATATCAACGAGCGGCAGACGCAGATTTCCTACGTCGAGACCCATGAGATTCATAGCGGTCTTGACGGGAATGGGATTGACCTCGATAAAGAGGTCGGCAAAGAGCTGTGCATATTTGCAGTAAAGGGCGGTAGCAGCCTTGAAATCGTTCTTAAGGCAGAGATCGCACAGATCAGCGACCACGCGCGGAACGATGTTCGAGGCAACGGAGATAACGCCCTTGGCGCCCATCGCCATCATGGGAACCGTGTTGTCATCATTGCCGGACCAGATGTTCAGATCATCGCCGCAGAGTGCGACAGTCCTGGAAAACAGGGAGAAATCGCCGCTTGCTTCCTTGACGCCGTTGATGTTCGGATGCTG
>JAFYCC010000039.1 GCA_017539885.1 Oscillospiraceae bacterium | reverse complement strand
TTCTCGAAATAATGCAGGAGCTTTGGGTGAGACATTCCGGCCTCCTCCGCAATATCCCGCAGGGTGATCTTCGTCATGGGCTTTTTTACAATGCAGCGCTCAAAGGCCATCAGGATCTCCATCCGGACGGCTTCTTTATCGACGATCAAAGGCATTAAAATCCCTCACTTTCGGAAAAAGTATAACGAATTATCCCCGCAAAAGCAAGAGACCGCCGATCATCATTTTCAGTCCCATCGAAGTGACCAGCACCGCGCCGAGCTTGCGCAGGTATTTCGTCCAGTTGCGCGGCAGCAGAGAGCCGAGAGAGGCAAAGAGCAGCATCAACGGCACGGTGCCGAGCGCGAAGGCCAGCATCAACAGCGCACCTTTACCAGTACTGCCGGAAGACATGGCGCAGAGCCAGGCGGCGGACAGCGCGCCGCAGGGCATGAAACCCGTCAGCAACCCGACCAGCAGCGGCGTTCGACGCCGAAGTTTGTCCGGAAGACGGCAGGCCGGTCCCTGCTCTCCGGGCAGTGACGGCAACGCGGGCAGCAAGCCCCACATATTGAGCCCCAGCAAAGCCACGACAAGGCCGAGCATGGTGAAGAGCATCGACTTCATACTGAGTGTGTACGTCAGCACTGTGCCCAATGCGCCGAAGGCCGCACCCAGCGCTGTGTAGGAGAGCGTGCGCCCGCCGTTATATCCGAGTGCCGCGCCGAACTGCGCTTCTTGTCCCTCACGTCCGTGGCAGACCGTGAGTAAAATGCCGCCGCACATGCCGAGACAGTGCGGACTGGTCGAGAGGCCGATGAGAAACAGCGCACCGAAGCTCGCGCCGTCGATCTCCGGCGAGGCCCCACCCCAGCGGAGCAGAAGCCACACGAGCAGGCCTGTCAAGAGAACGCAGCCAAGGTCAAGCAGACGCTCGGCGCGGCTGCGCTCCCCGGTGCTGTAGCCGAGGGATTTGATGCGCTTCTCCAGCTCTTCCGGCGTTACCAGCGCGGGGTCATAGCTGATTGTTGCCAGCGCCTTGCGATAGCTGACGTTTGCCTTTATAACACCCTTTGTCCGCAGCAGCATACCGGAGACCTCGTCGGTGCAGCTCCGGCAGATCATGCCGCGGATCCTGATTTCACAGCTTTCCGTTTTCATTTTCCTGCCTCCGCTTTGTTCAGCCGCAGCGAGTGCAGCAAGATGCCGTTGGACGAGAGCGTCATAGCCGCCGCGGCGATCGAAGGATTTACGATCCCGCAGGCCGCGACAGGAATGCAGATCAGGTTGTAGAACAGCGCCCAGGCGAGGTTCTGCCGCACCGTTCGTCTGGCAGCACCGGCGAGCCGCAGCGCCTGCGGCACCCTCCCGATGCGCCCGCCAGGCAGGACTGCGTCGGCGCACTCGATGGCGACATCGGTTCCCGTGCCCATGGCTATAGCCAAATCGGCCTCGGCCATGGCCGGGGCATCGTTGATCCCGTCGCCCACCATGGCGACACAGCGACCCTCGCTTTTCAGGCGCGTGATCTGCGCGGCCTTTTCCTCCGGCTTCACCTCGAAGAGAACATTTTCGATCCCGCACTCGCCCGCGATACGCCGTGCCGTTTCTTCTTTGTCACCGGAGATCATCCAGATCTCAAGGCTGAGCGTGCGGCAGGCGTCCACGGCACTTTTCGCGTCCCCACGGAGCGGATCGAGGATACCAGGCTCCACGCGGCCTTCGGTGAGCGTGCCTGTTTTGTCGAACACAACAGTATCGACGTTCCACGCCTTTTCAATGGCCGAAGCGCCCTTGAAGAGGATCCCCAGCTCCGCAGCACGGCCGGAAGCCGTCATCAGTGCCGCGGGCGTGGCGAGACCCAGCGCACAGGGGCAGGCGATCACCAGCACACCGCAGACCGTCGAGACCGCTTTGCCCCAATCACCGGGGGCAAGCAGAAAGAACCAGAGGGCGAAGATCAACGCAGCCAGCCCGATCACGGACGGAACAAAGATCGAGGCGATCCTGTCGGCAAAACGCTGTACCGGGGCTTTTTCGCTCTGTGCGCGGCGTACGAAGGCCGCCATCTGCTGCAGTGTCGAATCCTCGCCGACAGACGTCGCCGTATAGGTGACCTTGCCCTCGCGGTTGAGCGTACCGCCGGTGACGCAGTCGCCGGGACGCTTTTCCACAGGGACGCTCTCGCCGGTCAGCAGGGATTCATCCACGAGGCAGCTTCCCCCGAGGATTCTCCCGTCAGCGGGGATGCGCTCGCCGGGGCGGAGCAGGATTGTATCCCCAGAGACAATTTCCGACGCGTCGATCTCGGTCTCAACTCCATCCCGCAGCACGATCGCGGTCTTGGGCTGCAGCCGCAGCAGACTGCGCACCGCCTCGCCGCTCTGATAGATCGCCACGGATTCCAGATAGCGTCCGAACAGCAGCAGCGAGATCAGCACCCCGTCACAGAGATAATAGAGCTTGATGTTCTCCGTCACGGTGAAGACGACGACCGTGCTGTAAGTATAGATCGCCGTCGTGGACAGCGCCACGAGCAAATCCATGCCCAAGCTGCGGTTTTTCAGCCCACGGATCGCATTT
>JAFYCC010000038.1 GCA_017539885.1 Oscillospiraceae bacterium | reverse complement strand
GCCATAATCATTGATGATTGTGTGTCCTGCGTTGGCACCGCCTTGAAAGCGGATAACGATGTCGCTCGACTCGGCAAGCAAGTCCGTTATCTTCCCCTTTCCCTCATCGCCCCAGTTTGCTCCGACGATTGCTTTTACCATATTGACGCCTCCATGCGCCGGGATTCGCAACCGATCCGGTTTGCCTTTTCCGGTGCAGCATCGCCTGAATTGTACACGATTCACATGTTTTTTGCAATATGTCTTCCCTGTCCAACGAAAATGTATTCAAATCCGAAAATAGTTCTTTACTTTTATGCTTTAGTGCTGTAAAATACGAATGCGCCTTTTGATCGACGTTATTCTGTATCACATTTGGAGGTTCTATATGAACAAGCGGAACAAGCGGCCGAGAAACGATGAGATGTATAAGGCGATTCTTACCCTTAAAACAGTTGACGAGTGTGTTGCATTTTTCAGCGATCTCTGCACCGTTTCGGAATTGCAGGCCATGGAACAGCGCTATCAGGTCGCTGTCCTTCTAGACCAGGGAATGATCTATAATGATATCCTATCAAAAACCGGTGCCTCAAGCGCAACGATCAGTCGCGTGAACCGCTCATTGCAGTACGGCGCCGATGGATATCAGATCGCATTCGAGCGTCTCGCCGCCGAGGAGTCCGCAGAGGAATGAGCGTTTATGGTCCTCTGGCTCCATGGTATGACGAGCTTACCGGAGATGTGCCTTATGAGGCGATCGCTGAATACTGCATAGAACGGTTTCTATCGCAGGAAAAGCCCGTTCGCACCGTTCTTGATCTGGCCTGCGGGACGGGAACGATTTCAGCGATTCTTGCGGAGCGCGGATATGAGATGATCTCCGTAGACCGGAGTCCGGAAATGCTCGCTGAGGCTTCTGAAAAGTTTTCTCTTCTTCCGGAGGGCTGTACTCCGCCCCTGCTGCTTTGTCAGGATTTGTCAGAACTCGATCTTTTCGGTACGGCAGACGCTGCGGTATGCACGCTGGACAGCATCAATTATCTTTCTTCCGAAGAACTTGCGGCTTTTTTTGAGCGGGTGCGGTATTTTCTGGAACCGTCGGGCCTTCTTCTTTTCGATGTGAATCCTCCGGATTATTTCCGGAAGCTCGACGGGCAGGTCTTTGTGGATGAACGCGAAGAGCTTCTCTGCCTCTGGCGTGCGTCACTCGAGGAGAACGAGGAAATGCTGGTTTACGCGATGGACGTCTTTCGAAAGTCGGGAAGGCTCTGGGAACGCGAGACGGAGGAACATATCGAATACCTCCATACTCCTGAGCGTTTGACAGCGTTGCTTGAGCAGTTCGGCTGGAAGGACGTAAGTCAGCATGCAGACGGACCTCTATCTGACCGCGGACGGATCTATTTCACAGCTAAAAACGGCTGGTATCGTACTTAAGCGATATCGGCCGCTTTCATTTCTAAAGGAATCTTTGCGGTTAAAAACCGGTTGAAAACAGCCGCTGCAGGCTGTATAATAAATAAGTTAATACTTTCTGATTTATACGGAATCAGTGCTGAAAGGGACTCAACATGCGAGAGAGCATTTATATCAAGGGTGCGAGAACGAACAATCTCAAAAACATTGATCTGGAACTGCCGCGAGACAAGCTCATCGTCATGACAGGGCTGTCCGGATCCGGCAAGTCTTCGCTCGCTTTTGACACGATCTACGCCGAAGGTCAGCGGCGGTACGTGGAAAGTCTGTCGAGCTATGCGCGCATGTTTCTCGGTCAGATGGACAAGCCGGACGTAGATTACATAGATGGTCTCTCCCCCGCCATATCGATCGATCAGAAGACGACCGGCAGGAATCCTCGCTCGACTGTCGGAACAGTGACAGAAATCTACGACTATCTTCGTCTGCTCTGGGCGAGGATCGGCGTTCCGCACTGCCCGAACTGCGGTAAGGAGATCAAGCAGCAAACGATAGATCAGATCGTTGATCAGGTCCTGCTTCTTCCGGAGGGTTCGCGAATACAGATTCTGTCACCTGTAGTGAGAGCCAGAAAGGGCGAGCATCAGAAGGTCTTCGAAGACGCACGAAAAGGAGGTTACGTGCGTGTCCGTGTCGACGGTAGTCTCTATGAACTGACGGAATCAATCTCTCTGGACAAAAACAAGAAACACAATGTGGAGATCGTTATCGACCGGCTGGTCGTACGCAGTGATATTCTGCGGCGCCTGACCGACTCTGTGGAAACGGCATCCGCACTCTCCGGCGGAATCGTACTCGTGAATGTGGTCGGAGAGGACCGGGACATGCTTTTCTCGCAGAACTATGCATGTGAAGACTGCGGTATCTCCATAGAGGAACTAACGCCGCGCATGTTCTCCTTCAACAGCCCTTACGGCGCCTGCCCGGATTGTACGGGACTCGGGATTCAGCTTCGCGTCGACACCTCGCTGATCATTCCGAATCCCTCCCTGTCGATACTTGACGGTGCGATCAGCGCCTCCGGGTGGGGCAACATCAAGAGCGACGGGATAGCAAGGATGTACTTTGAGGCACTCGCGAAAAAATACAGGTTTAAACTCAGTGACCCGGTCAAAACGCTGCCGACAGAGGCAATGGATGCGATTCTATACGGCACGAAAGGCGAAAAACTGGAGCTCCATTATGAGCAGCAGCGCGGCAGGGGAACACTGCGCCAGCCTTTTGAGGGAATCGTCAACAACCTGCAGCGCCGCTATCGTGAAACGCAGAGTCCTGCGATGCGCATGGAGATTGAACAGTGCATGTCCGAGCACGAATGTCCGAGCTGTCACGGACAAAGGCTGAAAAAGGAAGCTCTGGCGGTTACTGTCGGAGGGATAAGTCTGGCTGCGTTCACGATGATGAGTGTTACGGACGCGCTCAGATTTCTGGATGATTTGCATCTGACCGAAAAAGAATCGATCATCGCAGACAGGATAATCAAGGAGATTAGAGCGCGGCTCGGTTTCCTTCAGAGCGTCGGCCTTCAGTACCTTACGCTCTCTCGCAGCGCGGGAACTCTGTCCGGCGGAGAGAGTCAGCGAATCAGGCTCGCCACACAGATCGGCAGCAGCCTCATGGGTGTTCTGTATATCCTCGATGAGCCGAGTATCGGACTGCATCAGCGTGACAACGCAAAGCTGCTCAAGACGCTCAAGGATATGCGTGACCTGGGCAACACGCTGATCGTCGTCGAACACGACGAGGAGACAATGCGGGCTGCTGATTATATCGTAGACATTGGACCTGGCGCCGGAGTACACGGCGGCGAAGTCGTCGCCACTGGCAGCGTCGAGGATATCTGCGCTTGTGAGGCATCTGTCACAGGGCAGTATTTAAGCGGCAGGAAAAGGATACCCGTTCCGGAGAAGCGCAGAACTGCAAAGCATTATCTAAAGATTCTCGGCGCTGCGGAAAACAATCTCAAGGACATCGACGTCGAGATTCCTCTCGGCGTGATGACATGCGTTACAGGCGTTTCCGGCAGCGGAAAGTCCAGCCTGATCAATGAGATCCTCTATAAGACGCTCGCAGCGGAAAAGAACCGTGCCAAGATACGTCCGGGCAAACACCGCGGAATTGAGGGACTCGCGTTCGTAGACAAAGTCATCTCGATCGATCAGAGTCCGATCGGCAGGACACCTCGCTCCAATCCAGTGACTTACACAGGCGTCTTCAATGACATCCGTGATCTTTTTGCCACCACGACCGAGGCGAAAATGCGCGGATACGGCGCCAATCGTTTCTCATTCAACGTCCGCGGGGGCCGCTGTGAGTCCTGCGCAGGTGACGGCCTGCTGAAGATAGAGATGCATTTCCTGCCCGACGTCTATGTTCCCTGCGAAGTCTGCAAGGGCAAGCGATACAATCGTGAGACACTTGAAGTCCGCTATAAAGGGAAAAACATTGCTGACGTTCTGGAGATGACTGTCGAGGAGGCGCTGTCCTTCTTCGAGAATCTACCGAAGATCCGGGAAAGGATACAGACTCTCTATGACGTCGGTCTAGGATATATACGGCTCGGCCAGTCCTCAACGACACTTTCTGGCGGTGAAGCTCAGCGTATCAAGCTTGCCACAGAGCTGAGCAAAAGGGCGACCGGCAGCACGGTATATGTGCTCGATGAGCCGACGACCGGACTGCATGTAGCGGATGTACACCGGCTGGTGAACATCCTTTCGCGGCTCGTGGAAGCAGGCAACACGGTTATCGTGATTGAACACAATCTGGACGTTATCAAATGCGCCGATCATATCATTGATCTCGGACCGGAGGGCGGCGAGGGCGGCGGACGCGTCGTATTCGCCGGAACGCCGGAAGGCTGCGCGGCCTGTGATGAGAGCGCCACGGGCGCATTTCTCAAAAAGATCCTTTGAACACGGGAAAACGGCCCTCAGGATGAAAGCATGCTGAGGATTCATCATCTTCATTGAAAACAGACTTTCTTCGAAGATAACTCTCGAGTACGATGACCTGTGACGATAGGCTCGGAGCGGTAACAGCTTGACTGTCACAGACTGAACGTGGAGGACAGCCCATGGGAGAACAGGAATATCTGAGTCTCGCCGGTACGGTGACCTCGATCATCTACCAGAATGAGGAAAACGGCTATACCGTTCTTCGCATGCGCACAGACGAAGAAGAAGAGACCACCGTCGTCGGCTGCATTCCCGGCGCCGTTCCCGGGGAACAGCTGGAAGTGTTCGGCGAGTGGGCGAGGCATCCGCAGCATGGCGCGCAGTTCAAAGCCACCTGGAGTCAGCGCAGTCTCCCAGAGACTGAAGATGGCATCTACAGTTACCTTGCCTCCGGTGCAATCAAGGGGATCGGCCCGGCGACAGCGACACAGCTGCTCATGAAGTTCGGCGCACAGACTCTGGACATCATTGAAAATGAACCTGAACGGCTGACTGTCCTGCGCGGATTCAGCCGAAAGAAGGCGATGCGTGTCTCCGAAAGCTTCCGTAATCAGGTTGGAATGCGCCGCTTGATGGAATACCTGTCTGCACAGTCTCTTCGCCCCATACTCGCGCTACGACTGTACCGGGCATATGGCGAGGAGGCATATTCTCTTGTTCGCGAGAATCCATATATACTGACTGATGAAAAAGTCGGTGCCGGTTTCGACGAGGCAGATCGGCTTGCCCTGTCCAACGGTTATGAGCCCGACTCCCCTGCCCGTATCGGCGCCGCTATCGTCCATGAGCTCTCCTTCAACGCCACGCAGGGCCATGTCTTTATACCAAGGGACAAGCTCATAGCCGTAACTGCGCAGCTCCTGTCGATCGAAGCAGAACCTGTATCCAATCGTCTTGACGGTCTGATCTCTGATAATACGATCGTCGCTGAACGAATCGCAAATGTGGACGCATGTTATCTCTACTCGCTCTATGAAGCTGAGTGTTACGCAGCGGCGCGAATTGGCAAAATGGCTCAGACTCACTACAAGTCAGAAGAAAATGATCATCACGTCATTGAATCTCTTGAGCGCGACGCCGGCATCATCTACGCACCGTTGCAGAGAAAAGCGATCATGTCCGCAGACAATAATCAGATCATGGTGCTTACGGGCGGACCCGGCACCGGGAAAACGACCTGCGTTCGCGCGATTCTGTCACTTTATGACGCGAAAGGTTTTCGCACGATGCTCGCCGCGCCGACCGGCCGCGCCGCGAAACGTCTTGAGGAGCTGTCAGGACGCGAAGCCAAAACGATCCACCGCCTTTTGGAGGCAACCGGAGCGGATTCCGGTTCCAGACCTGCCTTTCGACGCAACGAGTCCGAGCTGCTCGAGTGCGATGCTCTGATCCTTGACGAGACTTCCATGCTGGACATCACTCTGTTGTACGCACTTCTGCGTGCGCTACCGCGTGAGTCGCGGCTGATCCTCGTCGGAGACGCGGATCAGCTGCCAAGTATCGGTCCGGGAAGAGTGTTTTCGGACATTATCCGTTCCGGTGTCGTCGAAACAGTCAGTCTCACGGAGATCTTCAGGCAGAGCAAAGGCAGTGAAATCGTTCAGGCCGCACACGCGATCAACAGGGGCGAAATTCCTGATATCAAACGGAATCAGGATGATTTCTTCTTCCTTCGCCGGAATGACGCGGATCGTGCTGCGGATACGATTGTAGAGCTCTGCTCTAAGCGTTTGCCCGAGAATATGCATATACCCGTTCGGGAACTGCAGGTACTTACTCCGACACGGAAAGGTCCAACCGGCACTGCGGCGCTGAATCTCAGACTCCAGGAAGCGATCAATCCAGCCTCTCCTACAAAAAATGAGCACAAATACGCTGAAATCACCTATCGTGAGGGCGATCGGGTGATGCAAAACAGAAATAACTATGATATACTTTGGCAAAGGGTCGATGCGGGATCTGGAAAGAGTGAACGGGTGTCACTCGCATGGGAAGACGAAGAAAGCGAAACATACGAGGATCCCAGCCTCGAAATGGGCATCGGAGTATATAACGGCGACATCGGGTATATTCAGCGCATCGAAAAGCAGGAGCAGACTGTCACGGTTGATTTTGATGGAAAGCTCGCGCGTTATGATTTCGATCAGCTGGGAGAACTCGAGCATGCCTGGGCGATGACTGTCCACAAATCCCAGGGCAGCGAATATCGCGGCGTCGTACTTGCTGTTCTGTCCGGGGCTCCCCGTCTGATGACGCGCAGCGTCCTCTATACAGCCGTCACCCGAGCCAGAGAACTGCTGGTGGCAGTAGGTGAAGAAAACACGATACGGCAAATGGTATCCAACCACCGCGTAGAGAGAAGATACAGCGGTCTTCGCGCCCGACTGTCGGGACAGTGATCCGGAGACGGGCATCGAATACGGGAGGTAAGAACTATGGGCGTCTTTTCGGGTATCCTGGATCTTCTTGTTCCTCAAAAGTGTACGTTCTGCCGAAAACCGCTTCGCAGCAGCGAAAGCGGCTTATGCGGTGATTGTTCACGATCTCTCCCATTTACGCAATCGAATGCGAAGTGCAGTGGCGACTATTTCAAGGTATGTGTTTCCCCGCTTTATTTTTCTGGTAAAGTCAGAGAAGCGATCCTTCGCTTCAAATTCCGCAATGCGACGACATACGCCGGCGTGTTCGGAAAGATGGTCGCCGACTGCATACGGGAGAATCTTTCCGGCTGCTACGACCTGATATCCTGGGTGCCGCTGTCAGCAGGCCGGCTGAAAAAGCGAGGTTATGACCAGTCTGTACTTCTAGCCATGGCTGCAGCTCTTGAGCTGGACGACGTAGCCGTGGAAACGCTCGTCAAGCATAATGACGTGCCGGAGCAGGCTGGAATGGACAGTCCGGAAAAGCGACGCGCAAACATATATGGCTCTTATCGCGCTTCCGATCCGGAACTGATCGAGGGAAAACGCGTTCTGCTGATCGATGATATCATTACAACAGGCTCCACCCTTTCTGAGTGCGCGAGGACGCTTCTGGATGCAGGCGCAAAGGAGGTCGTTTGCGCGACGCTCGCTCGTACCGAGAACGAAAACTGACTCTTGCGGCACAGCCGCACATAATGTATAATCTGCCTGCCCATCCGTTAGAACGCAGATAACGTGGCGCATACAGACTGGAGTGACACGAATGCTCTTTTTTGAAAGAGATATAGCAATTGACATCGGCACGGCCTCTTCACAGGTCTTTGTTCAGGGTAAAGGCATTTCTTTGCGCGAGCCGACCGTTCTGGCTGTAGATAAAAACAACGGGAAGCTGCTCAAGATCGGTTCCGACGCGCAGAAGATGCTTGGCCGGACGCCTGCGAACATAGTCGCTATACACCCAATAGTTGCGGGCGTTATATCAGACTATGACATGACCGAGCGCTTTCTTGCGGATCTGATCAAACGCGTCACCTCTTTCAGCCTGTTCAAGCCGCGCATTATCGTTTGTGTGCCAAGCAGTATCACAGGCGTTGAGGAGCGAGCAATTATCGATGCCGCAATCGAAGCCGGAGCCCGTAAGGTCTACCTTCTGGAGACCGCCGTAGCCGCCGCATTGGGTGCCGGCATTGACATATCCAAGCCTGATGGACACATGGTACTGGACATTGGAAGCGGAACGACTGAGGCAGCCGTCGTCTCCCTTGGCGGCATTGTGGAGTGCGAATCCATTAAAACAGCAGGCATCGCCTTCGACGAGGCCATCGTTCGGTATGTGCGCCGCAAACACAATCTTCTGATCGGTCAGCGCACGGCTGAGGAACTCAAGCAGCATATAGGCTGCGTGTTTCCGCGTCAGGAACTGAGCTTCGAAGAGGTCAAGGGCCGCTGCCTGATGACCGGCCTGCCACGTACGGTTTCGATCAGCTCAAATGATATGATCGAAGCTCTCGAGGAGCCGGTTGAACGTATTCTGGAAGCCGTGCACATGGTTCTGGAGCGTACGCCGCCGGAACTCGTCGCTGACATCTCAGAAAACGGAATCGTCATGTCCGGCGGAGGCAGTCTGCTCTGGGGCTTTGACAAACTGATCGGATCTCGCACCGGCATCAGCACCTCCGTTGTGGATGACGCAATATCCTGCGCTGCATACGGCGCTGGAAAGATGTTGCCGAAACTCGGCAACATGCAGGACGGCATGATAAACTTTGCTCGCCGCCGTCAAATGAAAGGCTGAGAATAAACGCGGAAGGGCGCCCGAAAGGGCGTCTTTCTTATTTTACTAATCCGGAATATTTCGAATAGAATTAAGATGGATTTAAGTTTTCCGGGTATAGTTTGAATCGTCGGGAGGTCCCGACACTTTACTGAAGGGTGTGTTTTACTTGAATAATGCAGCAAAATACTGCTCGTTGATTCTATTGGTCGCCCTGATCCTTTCTTTTACCGCTTGCGCCGGCAGCGGGAATAAAGCGGCATCCTCGTCAGGGTCAGTGCATCCCTCGCAGGCTTCGTCCGCAACGGACACGGAAACGCTCTCCGATCCGACTGACGAGAGCCGGGAGGCAACCGGAGACTTTTCCGTTACAGGTTCCTCCGCGGTTAACAGCAGCGGCAGTGTATACACGATCTCCGATGCCGGTGAATACGTGCTCTCCGGGAAACTGGATGAGGGTCAAATCGTAGTTGATGCCGATGATGAAGATGAGGTCATCCTGATTCTGAAGGATGTCACAATAACAAGCTCTGACAAAGCGCCGATTGAGATCAAAAATGCTTCAGAAGTGACGCTTCGCTCTGAGGAAGGCAGCTACAACACTGTCATCGATCTTCGCGACGGAGACCCTGACACGTCCGACAATGAAGCGGACGCAGCGATCTGGTCTGACTGTGATCTTAAACTCACCGGCAAAGGAACGCTCATTGTTTCTTCCACATATGACAACGGCGTCAAATCGAAAGACGATCTCTCCGTGAAGAACGTGACGCTGAAGGTCACTTCTCCCAGCGTAGCGCTCAAAGGAAATGACAGTGTTACGATCAAGTCCGGCTCACTGATTCTTGTCTCTACAGAAGGCGATGGCGTTAAGACCTCGAATACCGACGTCTCTGCAAAAGGTAATCAGCGTGGAGACATTACGATTCTAGGAGGACAGATCGATGTTTATGCCGCCTGCGACGGTCTCAGCGCAGCGCATGACGTGATCATCTCGGAGGATGAAGCAGATTGCGCAATCAACATCCGAACAGCTTCCTATTCTGATTATGCAGAAGGCGCGGGAGCTGCAGAAGACTTTTACCTGGTCGTTCCGTCCTCAAATTATGACGAAAACTGCGACTACTACTTCTATTTCTATAACGATGACGAGAACGGAGTATGGATCCGGTGTGCGTACGATACGATGGTCTACAGCGGACGCGGTGCCGCATATTACGGCCTAAAGGCAGAAATGCCAAGCGGCTATCAGAACCTCCTAGTCAACATCGTTGTATCAGGTGAGAAACCTGACGGCAGCAACTATACGGCCAGCACTGGCGGAGAGACCGTAAATACAGCTATGAACGGATATCTGATCACGGGCATTTCTTCCGGCAGGATCTCAGCTGACTGGGTAACGCTGAGTTCAGGTTCCGGAAGCAATTCCGACAAAACGACGTATTCCTCCAAAGGCGTTAAAGCTGAAAACGCCGTGTATATCACGGCGGGTACGATCTCTGTGATGAGTATGGACGACGGATTTCACGCTAATGCCGGCGTGACGCTGGAAAACGGCGAGACGTCGACCGGAACTATCAGCATCAGCGGTGGGACGGTCGTTGTCACCTCAGCAGATGACGGTATACACGCTGACGGCATGCTCACGATATCTGACGGAAGCATCGATATAGTGCAGTCCCACGAGGGGCTTGAGGCCAACGTGATCCTGGTCAGCGGCGGGACGGTCCGCGTCTACGGAGAAGACGACGGGATCAACGCCTGCAAGGGCAGCGAAAGCGCACTTGTAAGCGTCACCGGCGGATATGTCGAGGTTACCACTCCCTCGGGAGACACGGATGGAATCGACTCAAACGGCAGCTTCTCTGTATCCGGCGGGTTTGTCCTTGTAAAGGGCGGCGCATCAATGGGCGGCATGGCCGGTTCCGTGGACGTTGACGGCGGCGTAAATGTAACAGGCGGAAGTATCGTAGCTCTGGGAGGCGTCTGCACAACTCCTTCAGGCAGTTCAGTAAACACTTACATTTCCTCAAATACGAGCTTTTCTTCCGGTGATTACACTCTTGTTGATGCCAACGGAAACACGCTGCTCAGCTTCACGCTTGAAGGCAATTACAACGGCTGCTGGATCTCATCCGATCTGCTGTCTGTCGGAGAAGATTACTCGCTCCAAAAAGGCGGCAGCGAGATCCTTAGTTGGACCCAGACCTCAGCGACCGTCGGCAGTGCCGGTATTGCTGGTGGTATGGGCGGCTTCGGAGGCATGGGCGGTCGCTGGTAATTCCCACGACTGTATTCAGATTTGAGGTGATTCTGGTTGAAGATCCTTTTCTCAGCGCAAGACAGAGATCTCCTTCGCTGCTATGAAAAGCTTCTCAAAAGCGACGGCATGGACGTCGAGACCGCTTTTGACGGCACGCAGATCCTTACAAAACTCCGTACCTCAACGTTCGATCTTCTGATCGTTACCGAAGATATTCCACGCATACCTCTCAGGCAGATCGTATCCTACTGCAACGAGGAGCGTATTCCCGTCCTGGTCTTGACCAATACGAAACCACGTCTTGCAACGCTTATCGACTCAGTTCTCGCGAACGACTATCTCCCCTTTCCTTTCACTTCTTCTGAACTGAAATCGAAGATTTCGAGGATACGCGAAGATTTGAATTCTTCCGCAGAACTTCATTCCGGAGACATCGAAGTCGATGTTTCCATGTTCTTGATAGGAACAAGGCGTCTGACGGCTGAAGAAATTGAAATACTGCGTGGCCTGATAGAAGAGCGCGCTGGTGACTTTGAGTCCAACGTTATACATATCGGTTCAATTAACACCAAATTAGCTGATATCGGATGCTCGCAGCGTATCCGATATCTGAAGCAGGAAGGCTTTAAACTGGTGAGAATACATGATTAAAGCAGAAACTAGGTTCCGTCTTTACGCAGTACTATCTGTATTCGTGCTGCTGGTCGTGCTGCTTGGCGTCATAAACGGCATCAATTTCACTATGGCAGCTACCGATGCAGATGAAATCACACAAAGGATCGCTTCCGGAAAAGGCGAGTTCGGTAAGCATGGTGAACAGCTGTATTTCGGTCAGCAAAACGCGAACAGCCAGCCAACTGCGCCGATGGGACCGATGGGACCTATGGGACCGGACTCCCCCGAGATCAACAATTCCGTCCGGTATTTTACAGTTTCCTTTTCTGAAAACGGAAACGCAGTGATCGTATCTCACAGGATATCCGCAGTTGACGAGGAAGGTTCGATCGAATGGGCTTCCTCCCTGCTCGGCGGCAGCACCGGCTGGACGCGTGGCACATACCGCTATCGTGTATACGCACAGGGCGACAAGACTTTTGTGACAGTTATTGACCAAGGCCGCGAGCTTCTTTCTGCATATCGAATCCTGATATTTTCTATCTGCGGCACAGTGATCGGCGTCCTTCTGAGCTATGCGGTGCTCCGGCTCGTCGGCAGGAAGCTGTTCGCACCCCTCGCTGAAGCTGATCGCAAGCAGAAAAAGTTCATTTCCAACGCTGAAAAAGAATTCAAGCTTCCCCTGACTGTCATCAATGCGGATACGGAGCTTTTGGAAAAGGAAATCGGGCCGAGTGAGCATACCCGTTCCATTCACAGGCAGGTCAGCAAGATGGATTCTCTCGTTCGCAGTCTTGCTTCACTTTCGATTTTTGATGAACAGGATATGGCGCGAACGTCATTCAGTCTTTCCGATCTTCTGAACGAGGCTTTAGATCGATATTCTGATCGTTTTACCGAACGGAATCTTACCGTACTGCGAGATATTGCTGAAGATGTCCTGATCGTTGGCGAACCGGAGGCCATGGGGCAGGCAATCCATGAACTCATGGAAAACGCGCTGAAGTATTCACGTGGGAACGTTGAAGTCCGCCTGACGCATGAGAGGGAGCGCATTCGGCTAACGATATCCAATCCGACAGAACTCCCCAACGGATCAGTGGATCAGGTCTTTGACCGTTTCTCAGTCCTGTCCAATGCGCCGGCCGGCAATACCGGTCTCGGGCTTTCCTATGTAAAGGATGTTGCCCTTGCACACAACGGAAGGGTAAGCGCCAGGGTCGCCGATGGCACCTTCACACTGCAGCTGGATCTGTAGCCGGAGGTGTTTTGATGATACAATCCGTTTCCGCGCCGACAACCGCCAATCCGGATAACCCGATAGTTGTCATGAAGCGCGTTGAACTGAAATACATTCTGAGCGAAGAAAAAGCTGCCTATTTAAAGAGCCGTCTTCATGGTCATATGGAGGTGGATCAGTTTGGGAAAACATCAATCGCCTCGCTTTATTATGACACGCCGAACTATCGTCTGATCCGGGCCTCATTGGAAAAGCCTGAATTCAAGGAAAAGATCCGCCTACGATCCTACGGACTCGCAACAGAGCAATCTCCCGTCTTTCTTGAGCTCAAACGCAAAGCTTACGGTATCGTCTACAAGCGTCGCGTAAAAACGACAATTCCGCTCGTTCAAAAGTTCTTCGCATGCGAGGGTGATATATGTGCCGGCGGTCAGATCAACAGCGAGATCACGACCTTTCGCGATTTCTATCAGACGCTTGTTCCCTCCTGCCTGATCATCTACGATCGGACTGCATACTTTGAGCAGGACGGGGATCTGCGCCTGACGATCGATGAGAATCCGCGTTTCCGAACTGATCAGTTAACGTTAACGCATTCAATGGACGGCATCTCATTGCTGCCGCCCGGCGGTTCGATACTGGAGATCAAAGTGCAGAACGCAATGCCGATCTGGCTTGCGGACATCCTCTCCGAAGGACAGATCTACAAAAGCAGTTTTTCAAAATATGGTGAAGCTTACAGACAGCAGATGATACGCGTGAGCAGAAAGGACTGACCAGATATGTTTGATTCCATATATACTTCCTCCGTAACTCCGGGTGAGTTTTTCCTAATGGCAGCCGTTGCACTAGTCTCCGGACTTGTGTATTCCTGGCTTATGTCTTTCCGCATACGCTCTGCGAAGCGTTTCTTTCTCGTCACGACGCTGCTCCCGCTCATCGTAGCTTCCGTCATTACATTCGTAAACGGCAACATAGGCGCCGGGGTAGCGATCGGTGGCGCATTCGCGCTCATCCGGTTTCGTTCGGCCCAGGGAAGTGCAGATGAAATCGCAACAATCCTGATTGCAATGGGTTCCGGTATCGCATTCGGCATGGGTTACCTGGGGTATGGAGTAGTTATCCTGATAGGGCTCGCAGTCCTGTATTATCTCATTGCTTCGCTGCCGATCTTTGATCATAAAAGCAATTCAGAAGATCTGCTTCTAAAGATCACGATTCCTGAAACACTGGAGTATAACGGCACTTTTGACGACATCTTTACGCATTACCTTAAAAAGGCGGAAAACGCCGGCGTGAAGACGACCGGTATGGGCTCGATGTTCCGTCTCTCCTTCCGTGTACAGATGAAAGATCCGTCTGAAGAAAAGGCTTTCATCGACGAGCTCCGGACAAAGAACGGAAACCTGGAGATTTCCCTGCTTCCTTTCACTGAAAAAGCGAATACGCTCTGAATCAGCCTCATAACGAAGAAGTCCGGCCGTTTCGGCCGGACTTCTTCGTTATGAAAAGCTGGATGAATCAGTCTTCGTTTTCCCAGTTGTGCCAGACGTTCTGGACATCGTCGTTGTCCTCGAACATATCCAGCATTTTTCGCATGTTCTTGATGTCGTCCTCATTCGTGAGTGTGATGAAGTTCTGCGGCACCATTTCGACCTGAGCGGAAAGAAGATGATACTTCGCTGAGAGTTTTTCAGACACGGCCGCAACGTCATCAGGAAGCGTGTAGACAGTAAAGACCTGCCCTTCTGCCTCGAAATCGTCAGCGCCGGCTTCGAGCGCCTCCATCATGACCTCATCTTCATCAAGCTCCATGTCCTCGTTGTCGATAACGATAACACCCTTCTTGTCGAAGGACCAGCTCACGCAGTTGCTCGTACCAAGGTTTCCGCCGTATTTATCGAAATAGTGGCGCACCTCGCTGGCGGTACGGTTGCGGTTGTCAGTCATGCACTCGACGATCACCGCGACGCCGCAGGGACCGTATCCTTCATAAGTGACACTCTCAAAGTTCGAGGTGTCGCCTGCACCGAGCGCCTTCTCGATGGTCCTGCGGATATTGTCGTTAGGCATATTCGCAGCTTTGGCCTTCGCGATTACGGCAGCGAGTCGGGAATTGTTGTTCGGATCTCCGCTTCCGCCGCCCTCCTTGACCGCAACGATCATTTCGCGCGCGATTTTTGTGAAAGCCTGCGCACGCTTGGCGTCCTGGGCGCCTTTTGTTTTCTGTATATTATGCCACTTGGAATGTCCTGACACTTACAACAGCTCCTTATTTGTTATAGGCGGTAATATTCTAGCACAAGGCTTTCGGCATGGCAAGCAGAAGTTTCTTCGGGTTGCCGAGAGTGCGATTCTGTGTTATCATGCCTGCGGGAGTGATTCGTTTGAGAATGCGCAAAAAACCGAATCTGCAGCCGCGAATGGAACACTGTTCGCGAGTCCTTGTCGCAGAACCGTCCACTCTGCGCGGAAACTGGCTCGTAAAGAGACCGGACTGCACAGCGCTTGAGCTCGAGATCGGGTGCGGCAAGGGTGGATTCACCGCAGCAACAGCCGCTTCACAGCCGCATGTGCTCCTTGCCGCGGTGGAGCGCGTACCGGACGCGCTTGTCGTTGCTATGGAGCGCGTCTGTGCGCAGGAACTAACCAATGTTCTGTTTCTGTGCGAAGACGCCAGAGAACTCGAAAATGATTTCGCGCCTGGCGAGATACGCCGAATCTATATCAATTTCTGCGATCCATGGCCCAAAAACCGTGATGCCAAGCACCGTCTGACCTCTCCAGGCTTTCTGCGCACCTACGCTCGTCTTCTGCCCGTCGGCGGCGAACTATGCTTCAAAACGGACAACCGCCCGCTGTTTGACTGGTCTCTGGCGCAATTGACTGCAGAGGGCTGGGAACTGCGTGAGCAGTGCTTTGATCTGCATAAAAACGGGCAGGTTGGAATCATGACGGACTATGAGGCAAAGTTTCATTCGCAGGGCGTTAAGATCTGCCGCGTCGTTGCAGTCAGGGAACAGAACACAATCTCCTCTGGCGATCCCGGACGGCTTCGCAACGCCTCGCTGGCAGACGCTTATGCAAATCAGAGAGAGGAACAAGACCAATGAAGATGATCTCGTGGAACGTGAACGGGCTGCGTGCCGTCGTCAAAAAAGGATTTGTTGAAATCTTTAATGCGCTGGACGCGGATATTTTTTGCCTGCAGGAAACGAAACTGCAGGCCGGTCAGATAGAGCTGGAACTGCCCGGATATGAACAGTACTGGGACTATGCCGAGAAGAAAGGCTACGCAGGAACGGCAGTGTTCACCCGAGTACCGCCCCTCTCTGTGCAAACGGGCATAGGCATCGCGGAACACGATACGGAAGGCCGCTGCGTAACACTTGAATTTGAAGATTTCTGGCTCGTATGCGTATACACGCCGAATGCGCAGGACGGCCTGCGACGTCTCGACTATCGAATGCAGTGGGAAAACGATTTCCGTGAGTATCTGCTTGCTCTAGACAAGACTAAGCCTGTCGTCGTTTGCGGGGATATGAACGTTGCGCATCAGGAAATCGATCTGAAAAATCCACAGTCCAACCGCGGAAACCCCGGCTTCTCTGATGAGGAACGCGAGAAGTTTACACAGCTGCTTTCATCCGGATTTACAGATACTTTCCGCTATTTGTACCCGGACAAGCGAGACGCTTATTCCTGGTGGAGCTTCCGTGCCGCGGCGCGCGAGCGGAACGTAGGCTGGCGCATCGACTATTTTCTGGTATCCGACCGGCTCCGGCCAAATATAGATAAAGCTTTTATCTGTCCAGAAATCTACGGCAGCGATCACTGCCCTGTCGGACTTGAGCTCGTATGGGAACAATAATAACTAGAATTGGAAATGTTGAAATCGACGGCCGGCTCGTTCTTGCACCGATGGCCGGTGTTACGGACGCCGGTTTCCGTCACGTATGTCGAGATGCCGGCGCCGCTCTGACGAGCACCGAAATGGTCAGCGCAAAGGCACTAGTCTATCAGGACAGCAAAACACGCTCTCTGCTGTATATACCGCCGGAAGACCATCCCTGCGCAGCACAGATCTTTGGCAGTGAAGTTGAAGTAATGGCCGATGCCGCACCTATGGCGCTGGAGATCTCAGGTGCGGAAATTCTTGATATCAACATGGGATGTCCTGTCGGTAAGATCGCGAGAAGCGGCGATGGAAGTGCGCTGATGCGTGACCCCGACAAGGCTATGAAGATCATAGAGGCGGTCGTCCACGCTGTGAGCGTGCCGGTGACCGTCAAGTTCCGCAAAGGATGGGACTCCGGCAGTATCAACGCCGTTGAGTTCGGCAAAATGTGTGAACAGGCTGGAGCTTCTGCCGTGACCGTGCACGGACGTACAAAAGTGCAGATGTACGCGGGCAAAGCTGACTGGGATATCATACGGGATGTAAAGTCCGCGCTTCATATCCCTGTTACAGCCAACGGCGATGTATTTGAGCCGGAAGACGCCGAGCATATACTGCGGTATACCGGCTGCAATCTCGCCATGGTCGGGCGCGGCGCGTTCGGAAACCCCTGGATCTTCACCCGCGGCAATCAGGCTGTGGCCGGTGAAACCGTTTCTCCCCTCCCGCCGCTGTCTGAACGGATACAGACCGCCGTCCATCAGTTTGAGCTGGCAGCCGAACAGAAAGGTGAAAAGGTTGCCTGTCTTGAAGCGAGACGGCATTTCTGCTGGTATCTACGAGGCGTTTCACACGCCGGCTATTTCAAAAAGCAGATCGTCGAGATACAGACGCTTGATGATATCAGACGTATCGCAGCAGCTATCGTACGGGAACTGAGGTGAATTCGTGACACGAGAAGAAGAACAGATAATCATCCGTCGCGTGCTTGACGGCGATAGCAACGCTTTTGAAAAGCTTCTGCTTGACAATCAGACAAACGTCTACAACCTCTCTCTGAAGATGCTGGGCAATCCCGAGGATGCCATGGACGCCTCTCAGGAGGCGTTTCTTCGCGCCTTCCGCTCTCTTGACAGTTTTCAGGGCGACAGCCGCTTTTCCGTTTGGCTTTATCGACTGACGTCTAACGTCTGCATAGATATCCTGAGAAAGAAAAGAAGACGTACTGAAGTTTCCCTGACTGTTGTCAATGATGAGGACGAGGAAAGCGAACTGGAGATCCCTGACGAGCGTTTCTCTCCGGACGCTGTTCTGGACAAGGCAGAACGTGTCCGCGCTGTTCGCGAAGGACTTCAGAAGCTTCCGGAGGAATACAGACGGATCCTTACTCTGCGAGAGATCAGCGGAATGAGCTATGAAGAACTTGCCGACACGCTGGAACTGGAACTCGGAACCGTAAAATCCAAGCTGTTCCGTGCTCGGAAAAAGCTCTGCTCGATCCTGATGGAGAGCGGGAACTTTTCGGAGACATATGCGTCAAAAGGCAGGAAGGAGGTGTGAAGCCGATGTCGGATTGCGAAAGATACCAGGAACTGATCAGCCGGATGCTGGATGAAGATCTTAGCGCTGAAGAAACTGAGCGGCTTCACGCCCATATTGCATCATGTCCGGAATGCCGGCGCGTTGCGGATGCGTTCTCGATGCTGCATACCACAATGGCAGACGATCTTCAGCCGCCTCCGGAAGGCTTTTCGGAGGCCGTTATGGAACAGATCCGGCATGAACCTGTTTCCATTGCCAAAAAGCGAGGAGCGCGGATCGGTCGCTGGTTTGCAATTGCTGCGTGCCTGGCGATCATTGCCTTTTCCGCGTACCGTTTTGACCTTCTTTTCAGCAAAAAAGGTGCGTCACGGGAAACGGCGCCAAATGCTGCTGCGGCGGATCAGTTTGTAATGGAGAGCAAGGCACAGATCGCTGCCGGCGGCGCAGCAGCCGTCTCCCCTGCCGAAGTATCTGTGAGCGCGGATCTTGCGGACGTTCCTGCTGACACTGTATCGGGAACCGTCATGAGCGCTTCCGAAGGACAAGCAGTTTCCGAACCGGAATCCGCTCCCGACGTATATCTGACCGACGCGAACAGCGAATCAGCCCCAAATACGCTTGAGTATGACGGCGCGTTCTGGTCTCTCAAGGGATACGTTAAAGAACTGCCGCGAAGTGATGCTGAAATGGTTCCGCAGGCTTCTGCCGCTCAGAATGAAGAAAGCATAAACGAAAGCATTTCGTTCGATGAAGCAAAGCCTGTCCTCATCGGCAACAGGGTCTATCTGCAGATCGCCGACGAACTCTGGGCAGAATACGAAAAATAACATCTCATGTTTTGACGGACGGAAGATACCTCTTCCGTCCGCTCTTTTGCGCTTGTATGATCGTCTCACGTGTGATAAACTGAACAAAATATTACTTGGAAGAAGGGCTCGGAGTGCGAGAGATCAAAAGTGAAGCGATCGCTTCACGCATCGCGGAAATGTGTGTGCGCGCCAACACGGTGCTTCCTTCCGACGTGCTTTCCGCCCTCAAGACTGCGCGTCTTGAAGAAGACGGTGAGATCGCTTGAAATGTGCTTGACGTTATCATGGAAAACGCCCGTCAGGCTGATCCTTTGCCGATCTGTCAGGACACAGGTATGGCCTGCGTATTTCTGGAGATCGGTCAGGATGTGCATATTTCCGGCGACCTGACGTCGGCAGTAAACCGCGGAGTCGCGCAGGGGTATACGGAAGGATACCTGCGCAAATCCGTTGTACGCGATCCTCTGCGGCGTGAGAACACAGGCGATAATACGCCTGCGCTGCTTTATACGGAACTTGTTCCGGGTGAGAGTATACGAATAACTGTCGCTCCGAAGGGATTTGGCAGCGAGAACATGAGCCGGATTGCAATGCTAAAACCATCTGACGGTGCGCAGGGCGTTATGCGCTTCGTCATGGATACAGTGCGTGAGGCCGGACCGAATCCCTGTCCGCCTATCGTGGTCGGAGTCGGAATAGGCGGAAGCTTCGACAAAGCGGCATTTCTCGCGAAGAAAGCTCTGCTGCGGCCGCTAGGCGACCGCAATCCTGACACATTCTATGCGGACATTGAGCGTACACTTCTGCACGAGATCAACTCGCTTGGCATCGGGCCTCAGGGACTGGGCGGCAGAACAACCGCTCTTGACGTGCTGATTGAATCCATGCCGACACACATTGCAGGACTTCCCTGTGCCGTGAATATCAACTGTCACGTCGCGCGTCACGTAACGGAGGTGCTCTGATGACGATTTCTCTGCATACCCCGCTATGCCAGGAAGACACAGGACGGCTTCATGCAGGCGACAGCGTCACCCTTACAGGCACTGTCTACTCAGCTCGTGATGCCGCGCACAAAAAACTCATCGAACTGCTGGACGCCGGTCAGCCTCTTCCATTCCCTGTTGATGGCTCCGTGATCTACTATATGGGACCGTCTCCAGCACGCCCCGGCTCTGTCATCGGCGCTGCAGGTCCGACGACAAGCTACCGCATGGACGGTTTTGCGCCTCGGCTGATCGAGCTTGGTAGCCGAGGAATGATTGGAAAGGGAAAACGGGCGCCCGAGGTTATCGAAGCCATGAAGCGATACGGCGCTGTTTATTTCGGCGCTGTAGGCGGAGCCGGCGCACTGCTGTCAAAGTGCATCCGCTCAAGAGAAATCGTTGCCTGGCCGGAACTCGGCGCAGAAG
>JAFYCC010000007.1 GCA_017539885.1 Oscillospiraceae bacterium | reverse complement strand
GTGACGGGAAGATCGAGCTGCGCGACGGCGACGAATTCACCTTCACCACGCGGCAGCTTATAGGAGACGAGCACATCGTGTCTGTCAGTTACGCCGACCTCATGGAGAATCTCGCTCCCGGTGACAGGATCCTCGTCAACAACGGACTCGTGGTGTTTGAGGTCATCTCTGTCGAAGGAACAGACGCGCACTGCCGCGTGCTTGTGGGAGGCGCCCTGAGCGATCGCAAGAGCATGAGCTTTCCGGGAAAGGTCATGCCACACGAATTCCTCAGCGAGCAGGACAAGGCTGACCTGCTTTTCGGCATCCGCAACGAGGTGGATTTCGTGGCTGCGTCCTTCGTGTCCTGCAAGCAGGACCTGCTCGATCTCAAGGGATTCCTGGAGGCGAACGGCGGAGGGGACATTGACGTCATAGCCAAGATCGAGAACCGTTCCGGCGTGGAGAACATCGACGAGATCTGCACGGTATGTGAGGGCATCATGGTCGCCCGCGGCGATCTGGGCGTGGAGGTTCCCTTCGTGGAAGTTCCGGCGATCCAGAAATACCTCATTCAGAAATGCCGTCTGCTGGGCGAGCGGGTCATCACTGCTACGGAGATGCTTGAGAGCATGATCATGAATCCCCGCCCTACTCGCGCGGAGATCAGTGACGTGGCCAACGCGGTCTACGACGGCACCAGCGCCGTCATGCTGTCCGCGGAGAGCGCTTCGGGCAAATACCCTGTGGAGAGCGTGCGCGCCATGCGCGATGTTGTTGAGGAGACGGAAAAGCACATCGACTACACGACCCGCTTCCGCACGGAATCCTTCGAGATCCGCAGCCGCGTCGACGCTATCTCACATGCCGCCTGCACCATGGCCATCGACCTCGGAGCCTCGGCCATCGTCGTGACTTCCATCAGCGGCATGACCGTGCGCATGGTCTCTCGTTTCCGTGCCCCGGTAGACATCGTAGGCATGGCGACAAACCGGCGCGTACTTTATAAGCTCGCCCTGAGCTGGGGCGTACTTCCGGTACTCACGGAGGAGTTTCCAAGCATCGAGGTGCTCAACTACTATGCGCTGCGCGCGACAAAGCAGGCGCTCGGCCTGAAGACCGGCGATACCGTCGTCATGACCCTTGGTGACACCAGCGGCGAGAGCGGCAGTACGAATGTCGTGCGCATCGATGCCGTAAAATGAGGGACCTGCCGGAAAGTACGCGATAAAATTGACTTTGCAGCCGCCGGAGGATATAATTATCTTTCAGCGGCTGCGCTGCTTATCACATGACGATCTGTCCGGAGGAATCCCGCTATGCCTGAAGATAAAAACTATACATTGCTGGTCATCAATCCCGGCTCTACTTCCACCAAGGTGAGTGTCTACGACAACGAAGTCTCACGCTTCGAGCGCAGCGTTGATCACGAGGCACAGGAACTGCTTCAGTTTCCGCACGTAAATGATCAGGTGCCGATGCGCTGCAGAGTGATCGAGGAGATGCTCGCGAAAGAGGGCGTGTCTCTCGAGGACATCGATGTTTTCGTCGGGCGCGGCGGCAGCGCGCACACCCAGCCCAGCGGCCTGACCGTCATTGACGAGCGCCTGTATAACGATACGGTCGCCGGCGTCGGCGGAAGCGAGCACGCGGCCAAACTCGGCGTGATGATCGCCTGGGTATTCATGAACCGGTACCACAAACCGGGCTACACGCTCAACCCTACCAATGTGGACGAATACTGGGACTACGCCCGACTCACGGGCATAAAGGGCCTGTATCGCACACCGCACAGCCATGTGCTCAATCCCAAGGCCGTCGCGGAGCACCATGCAGAGGTGCTTGGCAAGCGCTATGAGGACTGCAATTTCGTCGTCGCGCACATCGACGGCGGCGTGACGCTGACCGCCCACCGCTACGGCCGCATCGTAGACGGCACGCTCGGCGCTGACGGCGACGGCCCATTTGCGCCGACGCGCATCGGCTCCACCCCCGTGCTCGCGCTGCTGGACTATCTCGAGACGCACAGCCTCGACGAGGTGCGTCTGGCCTGCTCGCGCGGCGGCGGCTTCGTGAGCCTCTTCGGCCACTCTAATTCCGACAGGGTGCACGCGCTGGTCGAACAGGGAGATCCAAAGGCCGTACTGGTCTGGAACACGATGATCTATCAGATCTGCAAGTGCATCGGCTCGCTGAGCTGCGTGCTGGAGGGCAAGGTGGACGCCATCCTGCTCACCGGCGGCCTGATGCGGTTTCAGGATATCACCGAGGGTATCGAGAAGCGTTGCAGCTGGATCGCCCCGATCGTCGTCTATCCCGGCGAGATGGAGCAGGACGCCATGGCGCTGCCGACCATGAAGGTGCTGCGCGGCGAGCGGAAGGCGCTCATCTACAGCGGCCACGACGTGTGGCAGGGATTTCAGGGAATGGACCTTTGAGCGCAGGAGCTAGGTTTACATAATTTTATGGAGAAGCGTGCATGAACAAACATGTCAAAAGGCTGCTGCTGATCGTACCGCTGCTGATCGGAACGGTCGGATTCCTGATCAGCAGAGAGTGCTCTCTGTTCGAGGCCCTGTTCCGCTCCGTGACCATGTACGCGCTCAACTTCACAGACGCGCCGCCGAATATCCTCGTGGAGATCGCGCGCTGGACGGCCCCGCTCGCCACGGCAAGCGGGATCCTGATGGCGGCCGCGGCCCTGCGGGAGCGTCTGCGCAGCGGCCTTCGTTATCTCCGCGGCGACAGCGTCGCCGTATACGGTCCAGAGGACGAGCGTGAACAGATGCTCGCGGTGCTCGGAAAACGGGGCGTGGAGTGCGGGGAGCTTCCGCCGAAAGCGCACCGCTACGTTCTGCTTGACAGCGAGGAAAACAATCTTGCCTACTATGCGCGCAACCGGGAGCGCTTTGGCGGCCGTCCGGTCTATATGCGCTGCGAGTCGCTGCCCGTGCATGCCGTGATCGGCGAAGGCGTTACTCTGTTCTCCATAGAGGAGACGGCATCGCGGCTGTACTGGAGAAAACACGGCCTTTACGGGGATGCCGCCGCATCGGACTTCGATCTGGATATCGCGATCCTGGGCTTCGGCACGCTGGGTGAGGAACTGCTCCTTCGCGGCCTGCAGACGAATATCTTTTCCCCTTCCCAAAAGCTGCGCTACCATGTTTTCGCGGACTGTGCGGCGACGCTCGCCGTTCACACCGGCCTGAGGGAGATCGGGGACAGGGTAATCGCCCATGAGGAGCCGTGGTACGAGGCCGCGACGCTGCTGTCGGGCGCAAAGCGGATCATCGTTGTGGAGCAGAGCGAACAGGCGCAGCTGCTGCGCAGGCTGCATCTGCTGCTGCCGCAGGCGCCCGTTTCGGTGTTTCTCGCGGGGGCTGCGCAGGCAAAACTTCTTTCCGAGTCCTACGGTATGGACTTCTTCGACTGGCGCGCAGAGGCCGAAAAGCCGGAGAACGTGCTGGAGGACCGGCGCTATCTGCTGGCAAAGACGATCAATCTGCGCTACTGCAGCCTGTACAGCGGCACGGCGGAGACGCCGGAGAACCGCGATGCGGAATGGAAAAAACTCGATGCGTTTACCCGCGGTTCGAATATCAGCGCGGCTGACTACCACGAGATCCGTCTGCAGATGCTCCGCACAGCCGGCCTGAAGCCGGACTATGACAGTCTCGCGCCGGAGACGGTCGAGCTGCTCTCAGAGCTGGAACACGAGCGCTGGTGCCGCTACCACTATCTTAACAACTGGCGCTTCGGTGATCCAGAAAACGGGAAGCGCAAGGATCCCGCACGGCGCATTCACGCCGATCTTGTGTCCTACGACGCACTTACGGAGCCGGAAAAGCAGAAGGACCGCGACAACATCCGCGTACTGCTTTCCGTGCCAGCAGAGAACTGAAACGACGCCCGGCCATTTTCTGGCCGGGCGAAATATTTTAGGCAAACCTGCTTCCTCAATTGCAGTTTGCCGTCCTGCGGCGTATAATCATTCCAGTATATTTTTCAGAGGGGGCGCGCGTATGGCGCAGATCCTGCTATTCAATATCGGTGCGGAAAAGCGCCGGAAGATCCTCGTTCTGGCACTGAAACTTGGAGCTGCATGCCGTGAGATACCGCCGGAGGATCACGGGCAGACGATCGGTGCGCTTACGGGCAGAGCGGGTTTTGATGAATCGGAGACAGACGCGGAGCCTTTTTCTGACGAGATGCTCGTGCTCGACGGCCTGAGCCGCGCACAGCTCGACGCCCTTCTGACCGGTCTGCGCCGCGAGCGGGCTGCGGTCGCGCTCAAGGCGGTCGTCACCGAACACAACCTCGGCTGGACGCCGCGCGCGCTCTGTCGGGAACTCGCCGCGGAACACGCCGCAATGCACGGCGGCGGGAAGAGCGTCCACGAAGAGAAATAAGTTTACATAATACAGAAAGATACAGGAGGCACCACACATGGTCGACGCATTCAAGGAGTTTCCGCATCTGCTCGCGCCGCTGCAGATCGGAGACGTGATTTACCGAAATCACATGTTCTGCGCACCAACGGGGCACACGGACGATATCGCGCCGGGGCAGCCGAGCACCGAGGGACTGCTGGCCTTCGAGCGCATCGCCATCGGCGGCGCGGCGACCGTTGCCGAGGGAGAGGTCATCATCGATCATACCGAGTTCAACGACCAGCGCTGGCCTCGCGACATCACCAACCGCGCCTGCTATAATTACCCGCGCATGGCGGACATAGTGAAACGCCACGGCGCGGTGCCCACGATGGAGCTCTGCTTCACCGGTTCGGGG
This sequence comes from Oscillospiraceae bacterium, assembly GCA_017539885.1. The sequence goes on along the minus strand of JAFYCC010000007.1, from coordinate 2,667 downwards.
CCGAGCAAACCCTCGGAGAATCTTGCAAAGCGCCTGCATCTGACGCTGGAGGGCCCCTGCGACATGCTGCGTCCGGACGGTATCCGGGTGAAAGAGATGAGCGAAGAGCGGATCCTTGAGGTCATCCACGACTTCGGCGTCGGCGCGCTGGCAGCGAAGAAGGCGGGCTTCCCGATGGTGAGCATCCATGGTGCGCATTCAAGAGCTTTCCAGCACTGGTTCAGCCCGACGGAGAACCATCGAACGGACAAGTGGGGCGGCGCAAGCGCCGAAAACCGCTGCCGATTCGCCGTGATGGCCATCGACGAGATCCACCGCGTGTGCGGGCGCGGCTTCCCGGTAGAGTTTCGCATAAGCGGCACGGAGATCGTCCCGGACGGCTACGGCGTGGACGAGGGCTGCCGTATCGCCGAGCAGCTTGACGGGCATGCCGATATCATCAGCGTGTCCGTGAGCGCACTGGACAATCTCAACCCGGAGTCCTTCTCCCGTACCCACCTGAGCATGTTCTACGAGCAGGGACACCATGCGGATATCGCCGCGGAGATCAAAAAGCACGTGAAGAAATCCCTTGTCGGCACGGTGGGCGGCTTCAGCGATCCATACGTAATGGAGCAGGTGCTCGCCGAGGGCAAAGCGGACATCATCTATATGGCGCGACAGCTCAACTGCGATCCAGACCTTCCCAACAAGGTGCGCGCCGGACGCGTAGAGGACATTCGCAAATGCATGCGCTGTCTGACCTGCTTCTCAGAGACCGTCGCGCACGGCGACCTGGTCTGTGCGCTGAATCCGGAGGCCGGACGCGAGCGCGAGGCGATTTACGCGCTGCCGGCGCCGCGCAAGATGCGCGTGCTTGTCATAGGCGGAGGCATCGCAGGAATGCAGGCGGCTGTGACGGCCGCTGAGAACGGGCATGAGGTCATCCTCTGCGAGAAAAACGGAGAGCTCGGCGGCAACATTCTCTGCGAAAGAAACGTGCCGTTCAAGGAACGGCTGCACTGCTACATCGAGCAGCAGAAGGCGAAGCTCGACAAGCTGGGCGTGGACGTGCGGCTGAACACCGCCGTCACCAGAGATTCCGCTGCGGCACTGAAGCCTGACGCGGTCATCTGCGCGATCGGAGCCTCTGTCGTGAAACCGCCCGTCACCGGCATAGACGGCAGGAACGTGCATTCCGCGGTGGAGACCTTCGCCGATCCCTCGCTCGCCGAGGGGAAGGTCGTCATCCTCGGCGCGGGACTCGCGGGCACGGAACTTGCGATCTATCTGAAGGATCTGGGCCACGATGTGGAGATCGTGGAGATGGGACCGGCGATCAATGACGGCGGAAACTCATGCCACGGCAGGGCAGTGCTGGACATGATCCTGCAGAAAGAGATACCCGTACACGTGAATACCCGAGCGGTGGAGATCACGGCGGAGGGAGTGCGATGCGTCAATCCGGAGGGCGAAGTCTTCTACGCTGCAGATACTGTGGCCTACGCGGCGGGCATGCGCGCGCGCAGGGAGGAAGCAATGGCAATGTACGATGTCGCGCCCGTCTTCCATATGGTCGGCGACTGCAAAACGAGTTCGACGATCCTCCATGCCACCGGCAACGCCTATACCGCCGCAAAGTTCCTTGGCAGGTTCTGCTGACAAGGTTTACATAATTGCGCAACTGCGAGAGTTTTGGAAAAGCAGTGCGATTCCCGTTGCGTATTTCACACCGGCATGCTATTTTGGATACATAGATAATTTAGGGAGGCTTTGAGATGAGCTTTTGCACCAGCTGCGGAGCCGCGATGCCGGATGACGCGAAGTTCTGCACAAACTGCGGTGCGCCCGTCCCGAAAAAACCGGCGGAGCACAGCGTACCGAAGGATAATCCTGCCCCGCAGACCAACTATGTCAATTCCTATAAGGAGTAGCAGTATCAGCAGCCACAGTATCAGCAACAGCAGTATCAGCAGCAGCAGTATCAGTATCAGCAGCCACAATACCAGCAGCCGCAGTACACGTATCAGCCGCAGCCGTCTTACGGCTATGCTCCGGCAGTCCAGCTGCGTACAAACCGCGGCCTGCTTAAGTTCATCCTGCTGAGCATCATCACGCTCGGCATCTACGCGATCGTGGTCATGTCCACCATAAGTACGGATATCAATGTCATTGCCACCAGATATGACGGAAAGAAGACGATGCATTACTGCCTGGTGCTGTTTATCTTCTCGTGGCTGACGTTCGGCATCGTGCCGCTCGTGTGGAGCCACCGTCTCTGCACGCGCATCGGGAACGAGCTTTATCGCCGTGGCATCGACTACAGTTTCGGCGCGGGTACATTCTGGGGCTGGGGGTTCTTCGGCACCCTGATTGTTGTCGGACCGTTTATCTACGGTTATAAGCTCTTCAAGAGTATGAACCTGCTTTGCGCGGACTATAACGTGCACGGCTGATTACCGGCAATTCAAAACGGCCGTCCGGCTGTGAACTGCTCCCCCTTTTGGGAGACAGTGCTTTTGTCTCACTGTCTCCCATAGAGGGAACGTATCACTGGCGGACGGCCGTTTTGCTGCAGTTCCGGAAGGCAGGATCGCAAGTCTTTGCATAGACAAGCTGCCAATGGCATGGTATACTGGCAGCATCGGAATGGAAAACGTGGTTCTTGCGAAAAATAACGAAGGGGAG
>JAFYCC010000006.1 GCA_017539885.1 Oscillospiraceae bacterium | reverse complement strand
TGCCGGCTGGGGTATTTCCAGATCTTTACGGCGGCAGCGTTCTGGCTGATGAAGCGCGAGAGCGTCGAAGCCGCGGTGATCGAGACGGGACTGGGCGGTCGAAACGATGCCACGAACGTGCTTTCGTCTCCGCTCCTGTCGGTAATCACACCTCTCGGGTTGGATCACATGCATCTGCTTGGAAATACGCTTGAGTCGATCGCTTCCCACAAGTTCGGGATCATCAAGCCCGGGGGACGGGCATTGTTCTGCGGCAGTCCTGCGGAGATGAACGGACTGTTTCTTCAGACGTGCTTACAGCAGAAGGCACGAGGAGAAATCTTTACGGACGGCTGTCGGATCTCGGACGTGAGATGTTCTCTTGACGGCGGCGAGTTTACACTGCGCACGCCTGTCGGTGCCAAAAGCTGGTTCACGCCTCTGGTTGGGGCTTTTCAGCCGGAGAACGCGGCGCTCGCAGTCCGTTCTCTGGAGATCATTGCGGATGTCCTGCCCGTAAGCGAAGCGGACATGTGCGCGGGACTGGCTGCCGTGAGGTGGCCGGGGCGGATGGACGTGTTCCGCCGGGACCCTGATCTGATCCTCGACGGCGCACACAATCCGCACGGAGCAGCGGCGCTGGTGCGGTCGCTTCTGTCGTTATACGGATCGGACGCACAGATCAGTTTCGTTTACGCTTCGATGGCCGACAAAAACTACATGGGCGCTTTGGAACAGTACGCCCGTGCTTTCTCCCGTGCGAAGCTGTTCTGTACCGAAATGGCCGGCTTTGCACGTTGCGAGAAGGCCGATACGCTTGCTGCGAAGGCGCGCATCCTGCCGTGGGACGAAGCACCTGCTGTCTATGCCGAACCGGCACAGGCGCTGCAGGCAGCGCTTGACCGCGGCGGGCCGGTGATCGTCTGTGGCAGTCTGTACTTTATCGCGCGCATGAGAGAGTTGGTGAAACACATTGAAGTGTAAGAGTTTTACGATCGAGTCCGATAACGGTTTTTATGATTATCCGTTGCCGCCGGACAGTCCGTTTTCCGCCAGGCTCTCGCTGCGCGGCGTGGACGCTTTGGCCGAGATCGAACGCATCGCTGCGGCCGAGCCGTTTGTGACCTGCTCGCAGGTGCACGGCCCGCACGTGATCGTTGCGGAAAGCGCGCCGGGATGGCCGGAACGTGAAAGAGCAGACGGGCTGCTCGTGGCTCCCGGCGGCCCGACGATCGGACTGCGCTACGGTGACTGCGCGCCAGTGCTCGTGCTCTCGCTGGGCGAAAAAACGTGGCTTCTGCGCCTGCACTCCGGCTTTCGCGGCACGTTGTAGAATATCGTCGCCTCAGGCATTGCTGCTGCGAGGGAAAAATACAGTACTGTTGACCCCTCAGAACTGTACGCCTGGGTCGGACCGTGTATCTCAGGTTCGTGTTACACAAGGCGCATGGACGATCCTTCGACTGTTTTAGCGCTAGAAACGCTTTCTCCCGACGCGATCAAAACGGGGGAGGCGTTTGCCCATATCGATCTCAAATGTCAGATCGCGCATCAGCTTGCCGACAGCGGCGTGCCGGAAGAGCATATCTGGCTGGAGACTCAGTGCACGTGCTGCCGGACGGATCTGTTCTGTTCCCATCGACGTTCGACTCCGGACGACGATCCTCGGATGCTTCTGACCGTGCGAAGCAAAAACCAATGAAACGCTTCTGACCGTGATAATAAAAAAGAACGCTTCATCATACTTGAAGAGGTGAATCGTATGGAACCAATCAGAGTGGGCGTTATCGGCGTCGGACACCTGGGCCGGATCCACGCCAGGATCTATAAAGAACTGATGGGCGTGAAGCTCGTTGGCGTTGTTGACAGCTTTCAGGCTTCGGCTGACGAGATCGGCCGCATGTACAACGTGCCTTCATACACCGACATCGAGCGTTTTCTCCAGGAACAGCGTCCCGAGGCGATCAGCGTTGTCGTGCCGACCGTGTATCACTTTGACGTAGCCTCAAAGCTGGCGGAGCGGGGGATCCATCTGCTCGTCGAAAAACCGGTAACTTCGGCGGTTGAGCAGGCTTCGGCTCTGCTTGACATTGCCCGTGAACGCAATATCGTTCTGCAGGTCGGACATGTCGAGCGGTTCAACAGCGCTATCCGCTATTTATCGGAGCAGATCGTCCAGCCGCCGCTGTTTATCCAGTCACGCCGGCAGGGCCCGTTCTCGTCCCGCATCGGAGACGTCGGCGTCGTGCTTGATCTGATGATCCACGACATCGACATCATCCTTTCGCTCGTAAAATCCGACGTCGTCTCGATCAACGCGATGGGGCGCAAGATCAGGACCAACCACGAAGATCTGGCCGTCGCGCAGATCGCCTTTGCCTGCGGCACAGTGGCCGACATTCAGGTCAGCCGCGTGGCGGAACGCCGCGTGCG